>JANJUN010000006.1 GCA_024710565.1 Candidatus Altimarinota bacterium
GATTTACACTCAGTGAAGATAGTGAAAAAGAACTCCTTCCGGTTTGACTCCAAATACTCGCACCTCAATTTGCAGACCAAAAAGTACTTGAAGTCGCTCATGTATATGAACAAGCAACTCAATTTTGAAAGAAAAATCCTCATTGATTTGAAGATTAGGGAAATTTTTGCAAAAATAGACGTATTGTGATACAATCATAATACGTTTATTTTTTAATGTATTGTTTATGGGAAATCCTGAAAAACAAGATCAAAATCCAGAAAAAGAAAAGTTTGAACAAGCCTTTAGCGAAGAACTTAAAAACTGATGAGATAATATTGATAAAAAGTCTTTTTGAGACATCATTTCTGGGGCAACATTTGATGAATGATTATCAAAAGAAGAAAATTTTAAAACCGCTTTTGATTCAAAAGTAGATGCTATGATTCAAGCAAATTTAAAAAATATTCCTAATGATAAAAAAGAAGAATTAAAAAATCTTCAAAAACAAGCAAATAGTTGAAAAAATATACCTGAATTACTAGAAAGTTTCAATGAAATAAAAGAACTATTTGCTACTAGACATGCTGAATCAAAAAAATCAGAATCTGATATTCAAAATAAAAATATGCAAGAAAAAATAGAACATGCAGAAATAAAATCTCAAGAATTCTTAGATGAGTTAAAAACAAGTATTTCTGAAAACGCTAAAAAAGAAGAATTAAAAAGAGAAGAATTAAAAAAGCAACTTGCTGAAAATTGAGAACATATCAAACAAGAAAAAGCAAGTGCAGAATGAGTTCTTGATTGATTTCCTGATTCACAAGCTTAAAATCCTATTTTATAGGATTTTTTTCTTGCCAAAAATAAATAATTCAAAATATTAAGACTAAAAAATATATTATTTCTAAAAATACTCCAAATATTCAAAAATCTATTTTTAAAACGGAAATATCTAGATTTCAAAAAAAATCTGCAATCAAAATAATATACTTGAGTATAAAATAATTAATAAATCAAACCATAACCCCTAATAACGAAGAAAAAAACTGTGCTATTATTGCCAAAAACCCAAATAACATCGCAAATGGAATCACTCATCAAACAAGCATATTTGTGATTGGGGAAAAAAGACTTACTTGTCAAAAACTAAAAATCATTATAGGTAAGGTGGTTGTTAATGCTGACATCGTAAGAACAAAACTTTCTTTAATAGCAAAAAATTTAGGTAAAAAATAAAATATTTTTGTCCAAAAATCTTGAAAATATAAAAGCCCTAAAACAGCCAAAAAACTTAAATGAAAAGACGTGTCATAGTTTAAATATAACGGTTGATACAATACGATCAAAAATGCCGTAAATAAAAGCAAGGCAAGACTATCTGCTTTTCTCCCAAATGTTAAAATAATATATCCGATCCACCCCATAATCCCAGCTCTTATAACGGGAATATTTTCACCAACTAAGAATACAAAAAATACTAAACAAAACGAAATAATCCCTACTCTCAAAAAAAGCGGAAGCCCTTGTAATAAAAATCATAAAAATATTATGATAATCGTGATATTAAATCCACTTACCGCTACTAAATGTGTCAAACCAGAATTATTTAAACTATTACGAAGCGATGCTGGCATATCTTCTCTTGCTCCTATTAAGATTCAAGCTAAGAATATAGCTTCATTTTTCGGATATGTATTATAGACATTTTCAAGAATTGATTGTCTTGTGTCCACAATAAATTGCCTCCAAGTAGAGAGATTATTGGTTTTTATGATATTTAATTCATTGACAAAAAATTGAGCATATATATTTTTTGTTTGAAGGTATTTTTGATAATGAAACTCTTGTGAAAAATCTGTTATTCACAAAAGTTCTGATTCAAAAAAAATAATATCTCATAAAGAAAGTTTCAAATAAGGCGAATAATACATAAGTCCTGAGATATTTCATACTTTTTTATCATCTAGAGATTGGAGTTTGATAATATAGGAATAACTATTATTTGATTTTTTATATAACTCTTTTACTTCTCAAATCACCGAAACTTGTTTATTATAATACGGCTGCATATAGGTAATTTTATTTGCAATATAGTAGTTATAAATCCCTGAATAAAAGGCTCCGAAAGTTATCCCACAAGAAATAATGAGCAAAAAAAGATGGTATTTTTTCATAAAACAAAGAATTATGAATAAAACCACCATCACTCAAGATAAAAAAAGAGTTATAAGTGCAAAATCTCAAAGGATATTACAAACAAAAACTCAAACAAAAAATGAAATTAAAAAAAATATAAAAACCTTACTTCTTAGCATATTAATGAATTATTTCTGTAGATTTAGGAGTTTTATATATTCTATAGAGTCCAAATATTCAAACTATAATAAATGCTATTGCTCCTATTTGATTAAAATTTATTCATAACTCTATCTTAAAAAAATCATACTTTCCATTAAATGTTTCAAAAATCATAAAGATTGCCCCGATTAAAATAAGCCCCGTATAACCGATAATTCCTCTTACTGAAACAAACATCGCTAACATATAAAGCGCAGAAAAAAGAATAAAAAATACCATCGAATAAACAAGCGCTAAAGGAAAGACTGGAACTTCGTATGGAACTGGAGAAAAAGCATTACTATAAAGGACTTCTATTCCATACATAGTTTCTTTTCCATATATTTGCCCTCCAAAAAACGCTCAAATATACCCCACTATAGATGCAAATAAAAATGATAGTACAGAAACATCTACATATTTTCCACTTCTTAAATTGTGAAGTATTACAGATATATACAACACTAAAAAAAATCAAAAAAAAGCACCGATAAGAGAAAAATTATAATCATTCATAAAGAAAAATTCTATTGGATCTTTCATATATTTAAAGTCCCCCCACCTACTCATCACATAAAAAACTCTTGAAAATAAGAAAACCGATAAAAAATACCATAATATTCTATTGAAAAAAAAGGTATCATTAATTCCAAATCTATGACATAACCTTCTTAACATCCATAAAAAAAGGAAAAAACAAACCGTAAGTGAAATTCAAAAAGTATAAATATAAAATCACGAAAAGATTTCAAAAAAAGGATACATGTGTATTGATAGTTAATAAATATGATTTGATTTTATTTTTAACACAAAAAAAGTCAAACTTTAATTACTCCCCCTATCGCTTGAATTCAATTTTAAAAAAGAATTCGAAAAAAGCCCCCCTTAAAAAAGGTGGACTTTTTAAAAACAAATACTAGATAAAAAATTATTTTGCATATTCAATAACTCTCATTTCCCTGATAAGGTTTACTTTTACTTCTCATGGGTAATTTAGTTTTGATTCAATATCAAGGGCAATATTTCTTGCCATTTCATGAGCTTCAAAATCTGAAACCGTATCAGAGTCAACAAAAACTCTTACTTCTCTTCCAGCACTTATTGCATATGCTTTGGTTACTCCTGAAAAACTTCCTACTAAAGCCTCCATCTCTTTTACTCTTTTTACATATTGTTCTATTGATTCTCTTCTCGCTCCTGGTCTTACTGAACTAATAGCATCAGCCATTTGAACGATGGCTGCATAAATAGTCAGTCCTGTTGGTTCATTATGATGATTTTCGATCATATCAATTACATCTTCAGATAATCCATATTTTCTTCCTACTTTTGCTCAAATTTCTGGATGAGTTCCTTCAATATCATGGTCAAGAGCTTTCCCTATATCATGAAGAAGTCCTCATTTTTTTGCTAAAACAGGGTCTAATTTTAAATCTTTTGCTATACTTTCAGCAATATAAGCTACTTCTGTTGAATGTTTTAAAATATTTTGTCCATAACTGGTTCTAAATCTTAGTTTTCCAATCAGTGGTATCATTTCTTCAGGAACTCCTGTAATATTGAGTTCATCAAGAGTCTTTTTCCCAATATCTTTTAAAAGTAATTCTGCCTCATTGGTAGTAATTTCAACAATTTCTTCAATTCTTGCTGGTTGAATTCTTCCATCGTCTAAAAGTTTTTCGAGTGATTTTTTAGCGATATATCTTTTAAATAAATCAAAGGCCGATATAAATACGGTATCTGGAGTATCATCAATAATTAACGCTACTCAAGTAGCTCTTTCAAATGCTACTATATTTCTTCCTTCTTTTCCAATAAGTTTTCATTTTAAATCATCATTTGGAAGAGGAATTAAAGTTGTGGTAACTTCACTGGTTACATCTCAAGCATATTGTTGAATAGATTTTATAACAACCTCTCTTGCAATTTCATTTTTTCTCTCTTCGATTCCTTTTTTATATTTCTCGATTTGAGTAATAGAATCTTTTTCATACTTTTCTGCTACCTGTTTCAAGAGAAGTTCTCTAGCTTGTTCCAAAGAAAGTTGTGCTATTTGAGAAAGTTTTTCTCATAATTCTCATTCTTTTTTAGATAGATCGTCTTGTTTTTGTTTTAAATTTTCTTCTCTTTGTAAAATGGCATCTTGTTTTTTTCCGATTTCTTCAAGTTTTCCTTCCAATTTTTCTTCTTTTTCTAAAAGTCTTTCTTCGAGTTTTTCTGCTTTTTTCATCAATTCTTGTGATTCTTGTCTTGCTTTATTGAGAGAAGTATCAGATTCTTGTTTTGCTTTTTTTAGGATTTCTTCTTTTTTTGTTTCGGCTGACGCAATAATTTCTTGTGCTTTTTTTTCAGATTGACTTATTTTTTTTGATTCCAACAGTTTTGAAATCAAAAACATAATAAATCCTCACACAATAAGTCATGTTATGAGATAATAATACATATTTTTTGATAATAAAATAATAAAATAGTTTCCACTATTAAAAGAATAAGCATACAAATAAATAGAAAATGATTTCTTTAAAAAGGTAATTTTAATGAAGTAATTTCAATAGAGGTGACTATTAAAAATAATTATAATTTTTAGATATTTGAAAAATTTTTATTCTTTTAATTCTTTGTTAATTCATATATATTTAACATATTTTCAGGAACAGCTTTTTGTTTTTAAAAGCTATACTTAATATTACAAAAATAGTGAAAAAGTCAAATAAAAACTAAAAAAACACTCCATTCGGAGTGTTTTTTATAAGAAATATGCACCGCATAAGAAAATTTAACAAATAATTTTTTTCAAAATTTATTTGATTTTTTCTTAATCTTCGTCTTCTTCAAGTTTAAATCCTCTTTCTTCTCTGATTTTTGTAGCAACATTTCCAGGAACTTCATCATAGTGGTGGAATTCCATAGCATACGTAGCTCTTCATTGTGAAGCCGATCTTAATTCAGTTGAATAACCAAACATTTCAGATAATGGAATGTAAGCAGTAATAATTTTTGCTTGTCCTCTTTGTCCCATTTCTTCAATTCTCCCTCTTTTTGAATTTACTTGCCCAAGTACGTCTCCCATGTATTCTTCAGGAGTATTGATTTCAACTTTCATGATTGGCTCAAGTAATACTGGAGAAGCTTTTTTACAAGCAATTCTAAACGCTTTAGAAGCAGCAATTTTAAACGCTAGTTCTGAAGAGTCTACTTCATGGTAAGAACCATAGGTTACAGAAGCTTTTATATCAACCATTGGGTATCCAGCTAAGTATCCTCTACCATATGCTTCGTTTAATCATTTTTCAATTCATGGAATATATTCTTTTGGTATAGAACCTCAAACTACTTTATTTACGAATTTATTGGTTAATTTAATTCCATCTTTATCATCAGCATCAGCTTCTTTATATGGTTCGAAAGTAATCACAACGTGTCCAAATTGTCCTCTACCTCATGATTGTTTTGAGTATTTACATTCAGCATCTACTACTGCATTTCTAATAGTTTCTCTGTATGCAACTTGTGGAGCGCCAACATTACATTCAACTTTAAATTCTCTTTTCATTCTATCAACGATGATATCTAAGTGTAATTCACCCATACCAGAGATAATAGTTTGATTGGTTTCAGGATTTGAAGATACTCTAAATGATGGGTCTTCTTCAGCTAATTTATTGAGTGCCATACCCATTTTTTCTTGATCAGCTTTTGTTTTTGGCTCTACTGATATAGAAATAACTGGTTCTGGGAATTCCATAGATTCTACTAAGAATTTATCATTCATATCACAAAGTGTATCTCAAGTTTTTGTATCTTTTAATCAAATAACAGCTCAAATATGCCCAGCTTTAATTTCTTCGATTTCTTTTCTTTCATTAGCATGCATTTGAACAAGTCTTCAAACTCTTTCTTTTTCTCCAGAAACTGGATTAAATACATAAGAACCTGATTTTAATGTTCCAGAATATACTCTTACGAAAGTAATTCTTCAAACGAATGGGTCAGTGGCAATTTTAAATGCTAACGCTCCAAGAGATGAATCATCAGCCATTTTAACTTTTCTTACTTCTTCTTTATTATCTGGATTCATAGCATCTATAAACCCTTCATTTACATCGATTGGACTTGGTAAATAATCACAAGCTGCATCAATAACCAGTTGTAATCATTTATTTTGTAATGCTGTACCACAAACTACTGGGTAAAGGTTATTAGCAATAACCCCTTTTCTCATTCATGTTTTAATTTCTTCAATTGATAATTCCCCTTCAGCAAAATATTTTTCCATGAGTGCGTCATCTTGTTCCGCAACTTTTTCCATAAGTTCAAGTCTGTAACTTTCTGCTTTATCTTTCATATCAGCAGGAATTTCAATTTCAACTATTTTTTCTCCGTGTTCTCCTTCAAATGTAAATGCTTTCATTTGAACGAGATCAATAACTCCGTAAAAGTCATTTTCTAAACCAAGTGGTAATTGAATTGGAACTACTTTATTTCCAGCTAATTTTCTTTTTATAGAATCTACAGTCATGAAAAAATCTCAACCTGTTTTATCCATTTTGTTTACGAATGCAATTCTTGCAACTCCGTATTTATCAGCTTGTTTCCAAACTGTTTCTGATTGAGGTTCTACTCATTGAGATCCATCAAATACAGCAATACCTCCATCAAGAACTCTTAGAGATCTTTCTACTTCGATAGTAAAGTCAACGTGCCCTGGAGTATCGATAATATTGATTTGTTTATCTTTCCAAAATGCAGTAGTTGCAGCAGAAGTAATTGTAATACCTCTTTCTTTTTCTTGTTCCATCCAGTCCATTGTTCCTTCTCCATCATGAGTTTCTCCGATTTTGTGAATTCTTCAAGTATAGAACAAAATTCTTTCCGTAGTAGTAGTTTTACCCGCATCAATGTGGGCAAAAATACCTATATTTCTCACCAAGTGTAATGGTTTCGTTTCATTTGCCATAAGATATTTTTAATAACTAAATAATAACTATTTTAAAAAATAGACTGGTAGATTGTATACAAAATAGGCTTAAAGTCAAAGTTTTTTTATTTTTTATCTGAAGAAAAAATCCTTTTATTCGACTATTGAATTCGCGGAAAATAAGGCGTTTTATACAAAACTATTTTTTTCAATTATTTTTAAATCCTTATCTTTAAATGTATATAATTTTGCGGGACGATTGGTTGATGAATCAAACTCGCCTGTTTCGAGTAATATTTGAAGAGAAAAAATCTTCTTTTGAAAATTTCTCTTATCATATATGTTTCCAGTTATTATCTCGTATATCGCTTGAAGTTGGGACATTTTAAATTTTTCTGGAAGAATTTCCTTTGCCACATTGGTATACTCAAGCTTCCATTCAAGGCGCTGTTTTGCATATTGAATAATCTCAAAATGATCTGAACCGATATTTTTATCCTTAAATCCTATATTTTTTTCATTTATGTCTTTATATTTTACTATAGCCACTTTGGTAAAATCAATATTTTTAAAGAAATTATCCATAGAAACGAGCGCAAAATAGCTTATAGAAAGCGTATGACCTCTTTTATCTCTCTTGGGACTTCAAAAGGTATAAAGTTGTTCTTTATAGACTCCAGTAATTCAAGTTTTTCTTTTTAAAATATCGTCAAAATTTTCTTCAAGAGAAAATCATTTTGCAATAATTCCTCCAGGCAAAATATAACTACTTTCTCATTCAAAATCTTGTTTTAATAAAACAACACAAAGTTCATTTTGATACACAGTAAAAATAACGATATCAATTGCTGGAATTGGTATAGAGAGTTCTTGAGACCAAATGTCAAATTGTTTTTCTTTTGAAATGAGCATATTTTAATAATAGTAAATATTACACTTATTATATGGAAAACTTTGTGATTGCAAGAAAAAACAACTTATTATAAGCTGCCTTTTTAGTCGCCCATAATAATTTTTTCCACGAGTGGCGCAATAGAGAGTATTTTCATATTTGAAAGTATCTTTGCGCGAGAAATATTTTCTGGAATGGAATCAGTTACGATGAGAGTATCGAGTTCACTCGCGAGTGAAATATGTGAATCATTTGGAAATACTCAGTGAGTAGCGTAGGCACTCACTGAAATAGCTCAAAGTTGTCTCAATTTTCTGGCAGTTTCTTTAATAGTTCCACCTGTTTGAATGAGGTCGTCTATAATAACAACCTCTTTCCCGTCAGGATTTCCTTCTTTGATTTCGATATATCTTTCATTTCCTATTCTTACTTTTGAGCATACAATAGTGTCAAAGGTGTCGAAATCTTTTCAAAATCTTTTTTTTGCACCATCATCAGGAAAAACAATAGTCTTTCCTTCCATTTCTTTTTTGAGTAAACTCATGGCAGTATGAATTTCTGCGTTCACTTGGCGAGAATCAAACAGAAATCTTTCCACTAAAGCATGGATATCAAAGATGTGAATCGAAGTTTTTTGAGATCTTCCTGAAGGCGACATACTCATGATATCAGCAAAATATTTTGCAGTTGCGACTTCTCCTTTTGTCTCAATTCTTTCCATAGTTCCAACTGGAAAATATGGTAAGATAACTCTCACTTTATCAGCATAATAATCAAGGATTCATCTGATAGCTGCGAAATTCAGAAAGAAATCTTTTGGGTTTGAGAAATCTCAAATATAAGTGACTTCTTGGTGTTCGATTTTTTCTTTTACATCATCGATAAATATGTTTGGCCAACCATCCGCGAAGTTTTGCATAGATATCTTTCCGAGAGAGAGTTTATCTGGATGATTTTGGACTATTTTTTTTGAAAGTTCATCAAAATTTGGATGAGAAAGAATTGTTTTCATAATAAGAAAATTAAAAATTAATCATTATAGCTTATGAGAGCATGTGAAGAATATTTTTCGAGTGCTTTTCTTGAGGGAAATTTTTTGAGTTCATCTTCGTTTAATGCAATGATAAAAGACAAATTATGTACGACTCACTGAGATTTTTCGACTAAATCAATCGCTGCTTGAATACTTCCCCCAGTAGCGAGGATATCATCAATGAGTGCTACTTTTTGTCATGGAAGAATGCTTCCTTGTTGGATTTCAATGGTATCTTTTCCATATTCGAGACCATAACTTACGCTATGAGTAATTCCTGGAAGTTTCCCTTTTTTTCTGATCATGACAAAAGGTTTATTCAAATTCTTTGCGATAAGACTTCCGAATATGAACCCCCTCGCATCAAGTCCGACGATAACATCAGCTCCTCTACAAGATTCTGCCATTTCAAATACTGCATACTCGAGGGCTTTTTGGTGAGCTATGAGTGGAGAAATATCTTTAAAATTAATTCCTACTTTTGGAAAATCTTCATAACTCGAAATATAATCTTTCAGATTTATATCTGGTTTATAGAGTTCTTTGCGAGATTCAAATTTTTGTATACTTTCTTGGAGTATTTGCTCGACAGTTTTGGTTTTATCAGTGAAGTTCAGAATATTTTCCACGAGTATTTTTGTTGATACTCTCACTTCACTGAGATTTTTTGGTGATTTTGAATATCTGTTTCTCAGAGCATTTATATCACTATTCCATTTTCCAGAATTGATAGCAAGCTCGAGAGGTGAAGTACTTTTTGGTGAATAATTTTCTTCAAGTATTCCAAGTTCTTGACTCACAGAAAGTATATTTACGAGACTGTCGGCTGCTTCTTTTTGCGTTTCAATAGTGTCATTTTTTACGATGGCTTCTATGAGTTCTGCGATTTCTTGCGTGCATTTATTGAGGATATCGTCAAAAGAGATGTGCACGTATCTTTCGATAGATTTATAGTTTTGGAGTAATGGTTTCATATTTCGTTTTTTAAGAATTAAAAGCTAAATTTTATAAAAGTTTTTCCTTCATAACTTTCGTTATATCATGGATAATCACTTGAAATCTTTACATTGCTGTATCAAAGTTGGATGAGATAGGCCTCTACGTGTTTATCGTCTTCTCTGCAGTCTTTATATCATAGGGCAATATCGACTTTATTTTTACCTTCTTCGATGGCTTTTAATATAGCGCTATCAAGTGCTTGATCTAAGCTAGATCATACTTTTACGAGTTTTGATTTTGCTAACTCTTGAGCTTCTTTTGCGTCTATCATAATTTTTATAGGTTAAGAACTAAAGACAAACGCAGTATAAATGAAATATGAAAATATAATTTATTTTACCTGATTTGGTAACAAAATATAATTTGATATATTTAAAAATCTCTTATAATAAATAAAAATGAGTGTATTTTATTTTGTAACAATTTGTCACTTATGAAAAAATTTCTTCCGATGTTTCGTTTACTAGGACTCGGTGAGCAAGAAGCAAATATTTATTTATCACTTCTGGAATATGGAACTTTGGGGATTACGGAACTTGGTGAAAAGACTTCGCTCCATAGAACGCAACTCTATAGAGTATTGCCATTTCTTATTGAGCTTGGGCTTGTAGTGCAAACACAAACCGGAAAGAAAAAACTCTATGCTCCCGCTTCGCCTCAAGTGCTTCAGGCTACTTTTGATACTATTGCGACGCAAAATAATCAAAATATTGCGTATCTCGAGAAACTCTATCAAAATATTGACACTAAGCCAACAGTAATCTATGAAAAATGAGCCAAAGGAATCAAACATGTGTTTGAAGATATTGTCAATTCGACACAAAAATGAGATGTTTTTTATCGTATTACTTCAGAAACCGATACTGATTTTATCAATGAGAATTATCTCCCAAAAGACTACAGAGAAAAAAGAGATAAAAAGGATTTGGAAAGATATGTCATCATGTCGAGTAAAGCAGGAAAGCTCAAATCGCCACGCTTAGAAAGAGAACTCAAAGTAATTCCAGAAAAAATAGATGAGTTTGAAGATAATGTGCTTATGACTATTTATGGACAAAAAGTTGCCTTTGTCGACTTTAATTCTCAAAGCTCTATTATCATCGAAAATAAACAAATTGCTGATTTTCAAAAGAAGCTTTTTCAGATGCTGTATAAAAGTTTATAATATTTTATTTATTTTATTAAGAGTCATATAGATAGCCATACAAACCTTTGGATCTATAATAAGTCATTCTTTCATTTTAGAAGTCAAGAAAGTATTAAAATCACTATATGGAATTTCAAATACTTGAATATCTTCCATATCTCAGAGATCTTGTATTCATTTTGGTCAACCAATCTCTATATCATAGACACTAGTAGTTTCACATAACGCACCAGCAGAACCAGATGTTTGAGAGAGAAATTCAATATTTCAAATTTGTGTATATCCTGTTTCTTCTCTGACTTCTTCTTTTAGAATGTCTATTATCGACATTCATGGTTTATCGATAACTCAAGCAACCAGTTCGAGTACTCTTTGTTTGAGTGGGTAGCGATATTGTTCAATAAGTATGTAGCTTTGATTTTGAGTATGCCTTAGGAGTCATGCTACGGCATTTTTATTTCCAACTCTCGACACAGCATCATATATTTTTCCTCACTGGAGTTCTATTTGCAAAAGCTCGAGATGTTTTCCTGATGCTAGGAGGGTTCTATTTAATTCTTTTAATGGCATATGGGATTATTTAAAAATTAAGTGTTTTTAGTAAAGTTCTTCTTTTAAAATAAATTCGTGAACTTTGGGAGTTAAAATATGATTTACCTTCAGTTTATTTCTTATCATTTCTCTAATAGTCGTTGATGATATTTCAAGAATATCTAAATCATAAAGAGAGTAATTTTCCATGTCAATATTTTCAGGGAGTAAAAATCATTTTCTTAAAATAAAAATCTTTTTTAATTTATCTTGAATATATCTATCTTTATTTCAAACCCGATTTGGCATATTTTTTATTGTATCAATTCAAAAAATATGCGATGGACTAAATCATAATTTATCTTTAAAGTATTCCTCAACTTGCATTGTTGTAGTATTTCAATCTTTTCTTGTTAGAAAATAATCATCAAATTCTACATTTAATCATTCGTCAGTTAATTCTTCAAAAAATATTTCCATCATTTTACATCTCTGAGTAAATGAAATTTTATAATTCTTATCAGCTCTTTGTCAGTCTGGAGAAAATATAATCTTATCTACTTTTTTTTGAGTTAATAATTTATTTACAATATCTTTATGTCATATTGTTGGAGGATTAAAAGCGCCTCAATAGATAGCTATAGATTGCATAACTTTAAAATTAAAAAATATTTTGATATGTTTTTTAGGCTTTATAAATTGATTTTTTTGAAACGAGGACTGTTTGAGTTATATCCACGAGTTCCGCAGTAAAATAAAATCAATTTATAAAGTTTTAATGATAAAATGAAAATTATTTTATTTGAAATCCTTGTTCTTGAAGTACTTTATTATCCCAAATATCAATATATTCAGAAGCAATTATAACTCTCACAGCATCTTTACTTTTTTTAATAGTTATCTGTGTTTGAAGTCCATCTTGTGTAATAAGAAATTCTTTTCAGTCACAATATATTTCCGTAAAAAGCCTTCTTCAAACATTTTTTATTTCAATAACTTCTGAATCATTTATTAAAATGGGAGTTTGTCATTTTGGTTTCCAAGGAGCTTTTGGAGTGATAACAAAAGCATTTAACGTATGAGGAATAATAGGTCATCCTAGAGAACTATTATATCCGGTTGACCCGGCTGGAGTAGAAACAATTATTCCATCTCATTCTATATTTATTGCTTGTCTTTTTGAAAGGGAAATATCAAGAGAAATCATTTTTCAGTTTCCAGCTCTAATATCGATTTCATTTACCGCAATTGCTTTTTTTGTTATTCAATTACTTTCAATTTCAACTTCTATTAAAGGATATTTTCTTTCCACATAAGACATATTTGGCTTTATAACGTCTTTTGAGTTAAGTAAAAATCATTTATGTCCAAAATTGATTCATAGAAATGGGAATCATTTTTTATAGTGTTCTTTTATAGCTCTGAGCATCGTTCCATCTCATCCCAAAACTACTATCACTTTTTCTTCAAAAGAACTTACAATTTGTTTTAAGTAATCACATTCTAAAAAATCAACCAGTTCTTTTTTTTCCTCTAAATGGTAATCATCATAACAAATAAAACTTCAATGTATCTCTATTTGCTTCATGGTATAAAATTATGTTGTATATTTCCTTAAGTATACTTAAAAAATCTAAATATCAAAAACTCTTGGCATTTGCATTTTATGTGCATTTGCAAAATGACGTTGTAAATATATTTCCATAACTTCTCTTTTTCTTCATGAAAATGATTCTAAAAAGTTTTTTGTAGCATTTTTATCATCACAAGGAAGAAAATTAGATGCTATTATAGACATAAATTCACTATGTTTATACATTGCCCATTCCAGTTCATCATAACTACACCCGATTTGATCTTCGTCAGTCGCTCAGTTTGGATGTAATCCGTCAGTTGGTCTCGCATGTAATATATCTTCATTCACTCATAAATGTTTTGCCATATTGTAAACTTCTGATTTTAGTAATTCTCAAATAGGACTTATATCAACAGCTCAGTCTCAGTATTTTGTAAAAAATCCTATTCCATAATCTTCCACTTTATTTCCAGTTCACGCAACTATACAATTATGTTCGTTTCAAACTGCATATAAAGTTACCGCTCTTAAACGAGAACGAGAATTTACATAAGCCATATATCTTACAATTTCATCATCAATTTTTGGAAGAGCTTTTTTAAAAGTTTCAAACGTTTGGGTTAAATCTATAGAATATCTTTCTACATTTGGAAAGTTTTTTTGTAACCAATCCATATGTTTTGCGGCTCTTGAAACCTCTTCTTGTCTTTGATGAATAGGTAAATCCATAACAATAGTTTTTTCTCAAGTGAGAGCACATAAAGTTGAAACTAGCGCACTATCAATTCATCCAGAAACTCAAACTACAAATCATTTTTGTTTTGACTCCAGTAAATAGTTTTTGAGTTGTGATATAAGTTTTTGAGAGGATTTTTCATAATCAAGATTTCTATTTATTTTTAAAAGTATATCATCAACTTCATATTTTACTTCTTCTAAATCTTTTTTTAAAGGGCTTCATGACTCAATTCCTCAAGCCTCAGGATTTCTTAAAGTTTCCATAATTTTATAGTTAATTTATAAAAGGTTTTATTATATAATTTTACAAGAGTTTTGCAAAAAATTATACAAAAACTTCTGTTTTTTCTACTCATTCTTGTCCGAAAGTTTTTCTAAAAAGTTCTATTCTTTCTATATCTCAAGTAGCTTTAGTAAAGTTATCACTGAGTTTTACACATGATACCCAAGTTCCGTTGGGTCTTTTCACTTTATTTGGTTTAATTACCACTGAAAATGATCAAAATGGTCAGAAATTTTCTTTATCTTTAGGAAAAGTTCATTTCGTATTATTTGAAAGATTTGTTCCGATTCCAAAAGGTAATTTTCAAACTTTAGAATAATTTTTGTTATAAATTTCTAAAGCTGACTTTGCATCCAGTCAGTCACTTGGCATTCAAACTTTTTTTAATGGATCTCAACCATTTTTTAAAACAAAATCAACATATTCTGGAATTGCTATAAGCGGATCTTTTGAATCAAATCTACATCAAATATGGCTTTCAAAGATATCTTTAGGACAATTTTTAAAGTAAAAACTACTTCAGTAAGTATCAGGTAATAAAATGGCTGCTTCAGGAAAATGTTTCGCCCGATCTCTATCGACTTGATACATAGCATGTATTATTTCTTCAGGTTTATCATAAAGTGCTGTAGGTATCATACGAAGTTCATGAGCGTTTGTTCATTTGGGTATCGTTCCAAATTCGCTCGAAAGCATAACATTTGAAGTTCAAATACATTGATTTGGTATTTCATTTCTAAGTATTTCATATACTTTTCTTTGAAATAAAGTAGAAGCACTTCTTCTGGTTCAGTATTCTAGAAATTGTACTCAAGGATTTTGTCTAAAAATATCAATATCAGAGTAAAGTCTTTTGAGAGTAGTATTAATAATTTGAGAAAATTCTAGATTTGAAAGATGAGCTTTTTTTATATAGTTGTATAAATAAGAGCTATTAATTATTTTAAGTCCCGCAATTTCCCACATCATAGAAGTACTCCAAGGTCAAATAAATTCTAGTTCATAATTATTATTTTCATCAATACTGAGATTGTAATCAGGTAACTTAAAATCTTTTAAGAAATCAAGAGTCATTTGTGAAAATAAAGGGAATCAATTTGGTCTTTTTAAATTTCCTAAATATTCTAAGTCTTTTTTATTCACTCAAGAGATATTTTTTGCAGCATTAAGTTGTTCTATCAAAGCTTTTTCTGGTATAACTAAAGCAGTTTTTATATCTTTACTTCTTATTGTCATCTTCCGACTCACTTCAAGATCTTTATATTCAGGATGTGCTAAGATAAAATCAAGCATCATAAATTTATATAAATCATTATTCAAAAAACTTGTTATTTCAGCTTCGTCTCTTGCTTCAGCAAAGAAATCAGATGCTGCATATATATTTGTTTTCATATTTAGGAAATTAGTAAATTATTGTAAAATATACACTTATTTTAAGGTAAAATTTTTGCTCATGCTTGCCTCATTTCTTCTAAGGCATTTTCTCCATCATTTGGATGAACATTTACAGCAGCAATCGCGCTTTGTATGATTTCTACTTCGTATCAAAGTTTAAGAGCATCCATTACAGTTGCTTTATCACAATATTCAGTTGCGAGTCCAACGATTTTTAAGAGTTTGATTTGATATTCTTTAAGTATTTCATCAAGTGAGAGTAGTGTTTTTTCTTCTTTTCCTCCAAATGAACTATATGAATCAATATCTTTTGAAGTTCCTTTGAGTACTCTTCTGTCTACTAAACTTTTCTCAAATCCTTTGATAAAATCAGCTCACCAGCTACCAGCTTCACAGTGATTTGGCCATTTTACTTCGCCATCTTTTAAGCTAAATGCTGGAAGTCAGAAATTTGATGCAAATGAGACATGATTACTCGGATGCCAATCTTGAGAGGTAATGATAATTCCTCATTTGGCTTTCGTTTCTTTCATGATTTCATTGATTCTTGGAGCGAGAAGCTCTCCTCATGATACGTAGAGGCTTCCATTTTTATCTCCAAAATCATTTTGATAGTCTACTACTATCACGGCTTCTCTTTTATTCATAATAGGATATATTAAAAAATATTATATTGTATTTATTACACTTACTTTATTTCAAAAAAAATAAATATTTATTATGACTTCTTTTAAAGATACTTATATTTAAATTTTTATTGAATGTGTAAATAGTACACTTATATATTATTTAAATTTTAAATATGTCAAAAAGAAAATTTTTTTTTAGTTTTTTTATATTAAAATAGCTATTAAAATATAAATTGACTTTTATTTTTATTATTTATAATAATTTCGTTGGCATATAATAGGATACGCTGACATGGGAAAAATTTTTTTAGGAGAGTAGATGGACGGATATATTTTTTAAAATGTAATATTTCGCATTTGTTATAAACAAAATCCAATTCATTTAGGAGATTATCATGGATTTTTTTAATTCTGTAGGTCAAATCTTTAATGGTTTTAATTTTATAGAGATTATATTCTTTTCTTTGATGATAATTTCGATAACTATAGGTATTGCTAAAATTCTTATTATTGACTTCTTATCTTTTAAAAAGTGGGAGCGTATAATAATTATTCTTACTATTCCTATATTATACTGGTTTTTCTCTCTTATGGATCGTTTGTTTAAAAATATATTTCCTAATATATTTTAATATAAAAAGCTTTACAGCTTAAAGTAGTAAAACTTGATTCCCCGTAAAACGTTTTCTCTGTGATGATAAAAACATCCTTTGAAAAAATGTCCTCTTGCTTGTGTCTATATTTGCTTATAAAATATCCCTTTAGGGATTTAGAATACATGCAATATAGCTAAAAACTATTTCCAAAGTTGCATATTTGTCAACTTTGACGTTGAACTCTAGTTATTTTATTGAGAAATTTGATATTTTTCTTTCTCAATAAAACTTAAAAACGACTACAAAAATCTTACACCTTTCAAAAAGTTGTAATGAGTACTCGATGACTATTTATACTTTTCAAAAGTTACCAATGGTTGACTTTGAAATGCTCCCCCCCCCTTGACGAATGTCAAGGGGGGCTTTCGTTTAATCATCATCTCATCCTTCTATTTTTATAAAAATAATTGATTTATTTTTATAATCATTAAAATCTGTCTGTTAGCATAATAGTGTGTTAATATATTCAAAAGGAGTATCGACATGAAAAAGATAGTTCAACTCTCTGATTTTCGTACCCCCAAAAAGCCTCGCACTTGTTCTTTTTCGACCGTGTCGGATAACGGCAATCGTGTCTACGGAACTGCTGCTTTTCTCGTGGTAGCCAAACGCAATGGTGGAATTGATAGCTATATTCAATCCATTGCTCAGAATGCTGCTGAAAACGCATTGGCCTCTGCTATCAATTCTGGGAAAAAATCGGCATAATACAACCATCTCTTGTTTCAAGCATGGTGCTTGTATTTAAAAAAAATCCCCCCTTTAAAAAAGGGGGGATTTTTATATCTATAACTCTTGTATCTCTAAAGTTTGTATCTTTGTAAATATCTGTTGCATAATAAAATCTATATAACTATACGATTTTTTTTGAGAGATATTGATGTTGAGCTCCTGAAAAAAGAATTCAAATACCAAAGAAGAAAAAACTACTAACTGGTGATAGGCTTCTCTTTTGATAAATAATGTTTTTATTTGAGAGATTTGGAGAGATGAATATTCTATAGAAATAATATCTATAATGTCCTCTATCCAAAAATTGATTCTATTTTTAACTTCCTCATCAAGATTATTATCATCAAAGTACACTTTTTCAAACGTTTTTATATAATCAAATGCTATGGGTTTTTTGGTTGATAATTCTCTTATTTTATCACTTATAGGAAGATACACAAGGGATAAAATTCAAAGTAAAAAATTTGAACTATATCCACTATCTAAGGTTTTAAATAGATCATCGAGTAAAAAATCATATTTTGGATTCCTAATAATTTGGGTCAAAAAAGAGGCCAAAAGTAAATCAAATTTTTTTGCTTTTTTTTCATCTTTTTGAACCCTTTTAATTCCAGCACCAGCTTTTTTTACCGATTCTTTAAATTTCTCTGAAATCTCGCTGGATTTTGGTCAAGCGTCAGCTCAGGATTCACTGGGAATAAAATCTTCTAATCACATATTTTTAAAATTAAGATCTATTGTTTTATAATAAGATTTTTTTATGTTCTAGAGTGTAGCATTTTTATAGCTTTTAGCAAATAAAATTTTTATTAAATTCTATTTTTACACATCTAAAAATTCCATTTAAGTCTTTGAAATATTCAAATTTTAATCATAAATCAGATAAATATTGCCAGGAATAATCATATTGATCAAATCCTATCTCAATAAAGAGGACTATATTCAAAAACTTCTTTGTTTTTTGTAATTCAAGTATTTGTCATATAAGTCTTTCATACATTTCAAATCCTGTTTTTTCTCATCAAAATAATGCTATATGTGGTTCATTATCAAGGACCTCTTGGTCCATATTTCCAATATCTCCATTTTTTATATATGGAAGATTCGCTGTTATAAATAAATTTTGTGCTGATTGGAGAGAAAAACTTGGGGAAAAAATTATTTCCAGTAAATCTGATTGAAAAAGTTGGGCCTTATTTTGAATATTATTTTTGACTATATTTATATTTGCTACTTCCAAAGCTTCTGTTGAAATATCGAGTCATATGGCTTGCTTAAAAGCATCCTGAATATTTTTCACCACTGCGGTTAAAATAGCAGAACTTCCTGTTCCAACATCTATAAACACCGTCTCTTTATGAGAAAAATGCTTGGATAATTTTATAACCTGATCGACTAAAATTTCTGTGTCATTTCTTGGAATAAGTACTCTTGTATCAACATAAAATGGAAGTGAATAAAATTCTTCATTGTCTGGGTAATTAATTTTCAAATTTTTTTCTATTAAATATTAAAATAGTAAAAAATAAAACTAACACTAAGTATAAAATACTATATATGATATTTTGAACAAAAAATGAAGGTGAAAATTCTATAAAGCTTCCAATATAATCTTTTGTATTTAATGCTTCAAAAGGAGGAAATAAAAGTTGTAATATTTTTCAAAATACCTCTAGAAATACTATTTGTGTCCTCATTATAAGGTCAAGCAAAAGGCTAAAAGTATGACTTACAAAATAAATCATTATAGACATAACTATAGTCAAAATATTAGACATAAAGGTTGATAAAAAGAGAACAATTGCAATTAAGATAATAAGTTTGAGAAAAATAAATACGAGTGAAAAAAGAATAAGTGATTCTATTTGAATACCTTTAAAAAATAATACAATAATATATAAAAACGATTGTAACGCTATTATGAGAAAAATAATCATCGCGAATCACAAAAATTTTCATAAAATAAATTCATATCTTTTAATCGGCTTTGAAAGGATGAGAAAAATAGTTTTTCCTTCGATTTCTTTAAATAAGAGCTGACTTCCAACAAATAATACTCCTATAAATCAAAATATTTCTATCATAGCAATTCAAAAATCCGTAATTACTTTTAAATCATCTCCAATAGTCAATTTTCCGAGCGAAATAGAAAAAATAATAAATAGAAAAGCAAATACCAAAATCAAATAAAGAAATTTATTTCTCACGATTTCTTTAAAGGTGTTCAGTGCAATATTAAACATACTTAATATAGTTAATAAAATAATTTAAAATGATCAGATAAAGTTATATTCTAAAAAATCTCTATTTCCATTTACAAAATCCTTTATACTCATTTCTTTTTTTCATTCAAGTTTTACTCTCTTCAAAATAAGAATTCCCTCCTTGCAAAGAATTCAAATGGAGCTTTTTCCATGGTCTTCAAACTCAACGACATCTCACAGATGAAAATCATCATCAAACATCATATCATTTTCCTCAAAAAAACAATCGGTTATATCGAGTTTTTTTTCTTTATAGTACGTATAAATTCATGGCCAAGGAGTATAGGCTCTAAATGTATTATATATATCTAAAACCGTTTTATTTTCAAAATCTATTTTTCCATCTTCTTTTTCGATTTTTTTACAATAGCTCGCTTTACTAGAGTCCTGAGGAGTTGCTTTTATACTTCATTTCATAATAGATTGTAGTGTATTGGTCAGCAAATTCGCTCAAATATTTTCAAATTTTTTAAAAATATCTGGAGTTTTATCTGTTATTTCTATTGGAACCTCTTGAATAGATAAAATATCCCCCTCATCCATCCCCTCTGACATATACATAATAGTGAGTCCTGTTTTTTTATCTGCCTTTTTCAAACTTTCTTGTATTGGAGAGGCTCCACGATATGCTGGTAAAATACTTCCATGAATATTGATACATCCATATTTTGGAATTTGTAAAATTTCTTTAGGAATAATTTTTCCATAAGCCACAACCACTATAAAATCTAAATCTAAAGCCTTTAATATATCAAAAAAATCGTGATTATTTCTTAAGGTATCTGGTTGTAAAATATCTCATCCTTTTTCTAAAATAAGACTCTTTACTGGTGTAGAGGCAAGTTCTTGCTTCCTACCAAATGGTTTATCTGGTTGTGAAACAACCAGTTTGACATCAAATTCTTTTTTTTCTAAAATATTTGATAAAATATTTTTAGAAAAATCTCCAGTTCAAAAAAATGCTATTTTCATATTATTTTACGGGGTTAGTGTTAATTGGACTTGGGCTCACTCATTACTCTCAAAAGTAAGAATAAGCGGTCCTGAGATAGTTTGTCCAGTATGGGTAAGAAATTGTCTTTTTTGTCCAATATTATTTTTTATGAGAATTCCTGTATAGCTCTGAGACTGAGAACGAATTTCGGATAGGTGTATTTTACTCTCTTTTTTTATTTGACTATAATGAGAAACATATATCGGATTTAAAAGACTTTCTTCATGATACGTTTCTATTTTATAATGAGAATATTGTGAAAAATCATATTCATAATTTTGACTTCCTGAATGAGAAAAAACAAGAAGTTCTTGAGCAAAAATATGGGAAGTATCTGTTCCTGTTGCGGTTTGAATGTATCATGTATAGGATTGAAAATCAAGTATTTTTTGTGTATTGGGTAAATAATTTTTATTTACCGTATAAAAATACAATTCTCCTAAAAAGAGTGATATTTCATAATCACTAAATTGCTTAGTTAGTTTTTTTTCTAAATCTTCTAGATTGTCTCTAAAGAAAGTTAATTCCTCATTTACAGATTGTATTTCAAAATTTTTTCCAAATCAAGAAAGAGCAAATATACTTACTATTGAGAGTATTGCGATTGCCACCAAAATTTCAACAAAGGTAAATCCAAGTTTATTTTTTTTCATACTTTAAAAACTTAGCAAGTATTCTTGGGAAAAATATAACAAAAAATATCATAAAAACAAATAAAAGTATTTTTCAAGTCTTATCTAAAAATAAAGAACTCACTCAAAATAAAAAAGAAAATGTAAATAAAAAAGTGAGTACTTGATTTTTTGTCCATCATAAATCAAGAAGTCTGTGATGAAGATGGGTAAAATCTCAGGAAAGTGGATTTTTTTTATTTTTTATTCTCGTTACAATCACATAGATAGCATCGATAGCATATATTCCAAATACGACTAAAACCGTGGCTATTTTTCCTCAAGAAATGATGGCTAAACTCGCTAACATAAATCCTAGAAACATGGTTCCACTATCTCACATCAAAATTTTTTCCTTAAAATCAAAGTAAAAAAATGGTATTAAAATAGCGATTAAAATAGTCGTAATCGATAAAATAAATTTCGCATTTTCTATTCATCCACTATATTCATCCGTAAAATAGAGTTTTCCTCAGAGTAAAAATAAAACAAAAAAACTAATAATAGACAACCCAGAAGTATTTCCCTGAATTCCATCCGTCCAATTAAGTGCATTAAATATAAATACAAACCAAAAAATAGTAAACAAAAGAGAAATAACATAGATTTTATACTGAAAAATTTCTATAAAAAAAGAATCCAAATCTATAATTCATCCAAAAATATTACTAATATATCATACTTTTATAGCCGTTAAACCAATAATCGCTCCAATAATAATCTGTATACAAAGCCTAATTTTAGGGCTAATATTAAGCCTATCATCTATAAAACTTACAAACGTGATAATTCCTCAAAAAAACCATAAAAGATATAATTTATAACTTAGAGGAATAAAAATAAAACTTAAAATAAAAAATGAAATAAAAAAAATTATTCCCATACCATACGGAATCGGAGCTCTTTTTTTCTTGTATTTTCAAGGATTATCTAAAATATGGAAATGGATAAAAATTTTTTTTATCACTAAAATAGTGAAAAAAGAAGTCACTATTGATACCAAAAAGAGAAATAATATATCTATTATCATAAATATTTTTTAATATTTTTAAAATAAAATATAAAAACCGTCAGCGGAAGCAGGAAAAAAGAAATATCTATTCCTTTTATATCTGCTATGAGAAAAGAATTATAGGTCTCTATTCCCGATGATACGAAAATAAAAAATATCGCTACCAAAGATCAAAAATATTTTATTTTTTCGTCATTTATAGATAAAAATGCTGCAAAGAGTATAAATCAAATTATTTGTAAATAGGCTCAAAAACCATGAATAATATCAAAATACATATATCCTCATATAATAAGAATTCCAAGTCAAAATATAGTTTTATAATTGAATATTTTTTGATTTGATTTTTTTATATCAAAATATGCTTTGAGAGAACTCATTCAAAACACTATTTGAGAAATAAGGTAGTTTAGCTTCCCATTAAAAATAAATGCGTAGATTGAAATAATAGTAAACGTTGCCATACTTAAAATCTGATATATTCCTCATTTTTTCTTATCATTTTGTGCATAATAATCTCACATCATCATCATAAAAATATCTCCTAAAAAATGAAGAAAAAATACAATAGTTATTTCAAAAATATTTCCCGTATTTGTATATCAAATAATAAAAATACAAATAAAAAATATTATATAAATCCGCCCATTTTCAACTGAAAATTTTTTTATTTCTTGGAAAAATCTACTCATCATAATCAAAAGATAAATCATTATATTCTTGTGTATTATAAACACAAAATCCTTTTTCTTCCCACAAAACAAATTCACTTATTCAAACATCTAATGCGGATTTGCTACATATCGTACAATAGGGGTTTCCTGATCTTTTTGGAGTCTCATTTTCATCTAAGCGAATAAAATAAAGTCTTGATCACAATATTTTTTCTCAATTATTTTTTAATGCATCAAAAATAGCTCTTTGTTCGGCATGAATACAGCAAGTTTTATCAGTTACTTTTTTATGGTACATACTTTTTTCGCAACTACATCTTCTTTGAGATTCTAGAGAGTTTGGTGGAGAGTTGTATCATTTTCCAATTATTTCCCCATTTTTGAGAAGAATCGCTCCACATTTACTGCGAGTGCAGGTTGCTTTTTTTGCTTCTTTTATAAGTATTTTAAAAAAGGGTTGAAAAGCTATTTCTTCTATTTTATCTAAAAAATACATATTATTTTATTTATAAATCGGAAATTTTTTACAAAGTTCTAAAACTTCTCACTTTAAAACTTTTAATTTATTTTTTAAATTTTCGTTTTCAAATATTTCCATATTTGATTTATCTTCAACGGTTGAATTATATCATTTTGCTTCTTTAGTTGCTTGTATTGCTTCAGTAAAAATTCTCGCTATCATTTTCATTTCATTTTGCATCATGCCTCTCGTTGTTGCTGCTGGAGTTCAAACTCTTATTCAGCTTGGATCAAGTGGTTTTCTTGGATCATACGGAATCATATTTTTATTCGTCGAAAGACCTACTAATTCTAAAGCTTTTTCAGCTTCTTTTCAAGTTAATCAAAAACTAGAAAAAACATCAACTAAAATCAGGTGATTATCCGTTCCGTTTGATACTATTTTAAATCCGGCATTCATAAGCTCTGTAGCTAAAATTTTTGCATTTTCTACTACATTTTTAGCATACACTTTAAAACTTGGATCTAACGCTTCTTTGAAAGCTACTGCTTTTGCTGCAATAAGGTTTTCATGTGGCCCACCTTGAACTCATGGAAAAACAGCTCTTGCTATTTGTTGAGCAAATTTTTCTTTTGACATAATAATAGCTCATCTTGGTCATCTGAGAGTTTTATGAGTTGTGGTTGTAACAACATCACAATAAGGCACTGGATTTTCTAAAACTCATCCAGCAACTAATCACGCAATATGCGCTATATCCGCCATTAAAACAGCTCAAACTTTATCAGCAATGCTTCTAAATCTTTTCCAATCAAGACTTCTAGGATAAGCTGAAAATCATGCTAAAATCATTTGTGGTTTGTGCTCTAAAGCAAGTCTTTCCACTTCGTCCATATCAATAATTTCTGTATCTTTATTGAGAGTATAAGGAATGATTTCATACAATAACCCTGAAAAATTGAGAGGATGTCCGTGACTGAGGTGTCCTCCTTGATCAAGAGATAAACCTAAAACTTTATCTCCTGGTTTTAACACTCATAAATAAACGGCTAAATTTGCTGGACTTCCTGAAAGTGGTTGAACATTCACATATTCTGCTCCAAAAAGTTCTTTGGCTCTATCTATAGCTAACTGTTCAATTTGATCAATAAATTCTTGTCCGGCATAATATCTTTTTCCAGGATATCATTCTGAATATTTGTTGGTTAAAATACTTCCATTTGCTTCTAGAACATCGCGTGAAACGTAATTTTCAGACGCAATGAGTTCTATTTCTTCGTCTTGTCTTTTTGATTCTTTTTGTATTAAATCAAATAAAACTTTATCATTTTCTTGTAACATAGGTGGATAATTTAAAAAATAAAAAATAGATTTTTTCTTCTATTTTTATCAAAAAATAATAAGTTTTGTTATAAAAAAATAGTTCATATTTTTATAGATATCAAATATTAAAAACATTATATAGAAAATACTTTGAATGCAAAAAAATAACAAAAATTAAAGCTTAAAATTTGACAAAATATTTTATTTCAATATAAACAACTCCGTCAATCCTATCTTTTGTTTTAAAAAAGCAGATGGTATGTGAATGACATTTTAAATTAACTTGAAAAGGAGTTCATCATGCAGAAAAAAGCCCTCGCCATTGCGATTGCTGCTATTGCCATCGGTGCTCAAGCCTGAGCTGTGCAAGTAGGGTCCCCCTACTGAAACGAATTTTCTTCAACCAAAAGCCTTCTGAGGCCCCCGACAATGTCGGGGTTTTTCTTTTTAAAAAATCGATAGAAATTTCTATCGATTTTTTATTTTATTTTTGTGTGCTTCCTGTTCAAATTTTTACTTGACTCCCTGTTTGTGATAATTCCGGATTTTCCTTTTTGTATTCTTCAACGACTAATCCTATATTTCCAAGTTTAATAAATTTTTTTAATACTTCTTTTGCTGTTTCTAGTTGTCTGTCATAAGGAACAAAATCCTCTTCTTTTCCAGGTTCTGGAGTATAATCTTCTTTTTTAAAACTTACCTTTATATCTGGTTCAATCCCATTATGATCAATTGAATAATCTTTTGGAGTATACCATTTTGCAATAGTAAGTTTTACCATACTTCCATCTGAAAGATTAAATGGTTGTTGTACTGATCCCTTTCCATATGATTTCTCTCCAACTAAAATAGCTTTATTATAATCTTTTAATGCTCAAGCGGTTATTTCTGAAGCTGATGCTGAGTTTTCATTGATAAGCACGACTATTTTTTTATCAAAAATAGTTCCAGAATTTTCACTATAATAACTATTATTTAAAATACTGTCTTTATATTTTGTAGTAACGAGCGGTTTTCCATTTTCTATAAAATAAGAAAGTATCTCAACAGCACTATTTAAATACCCTCCTCCATTATCTCTCAGATCTATAATAATCCCTTTTACAGTATCATCATTGAAAGATTGAAGCATTTCTAAAAATTCTCTTGAGGTATTTTCTCAAAACATATTTAAGGTAATATATCCTATTTCCTCATCCTTCATATCAAGAGTATCAACCGATGGAATTTTAATTTTATCTCTTTGTATTTCTTTTATTAAAAAATCACTTTCTCAAGAACGAATAATTTTTAGAGTTACTGTGGTACCTGCTGGTCATTTTATATGATTTACTGCCTCTGTAGAAGAAAGTTCTTTGAGATCAACTCCATTTGCTTCTACTACTATATCTCATTTTAAAATCCCATTTTGAAGCGCTGGTGAACCTTTTAAGACTCTATCAACCACAATTCAAAGTTCATGCTTATTGATAACCGCTCCGATTCCTTCAAAATCTCCATTTAAAGTATTTTCAAATTCTTTGGTAACTTCTGGAGTCATAAATTCAGAAAATTTATCTCACAGTGATTTCACAAAACCATCTATTACTCCATATTGTAAATCTGTTTTATTTATTTCATCAGAAGAATAATAATTTTGAGAAACTATATTATATACTTGCCAAAAAAGTTCTAAATCTAAATCCTTTTTTAAAAATTTATCTTGTATAAAAGTATCGACTATATTTTTTGATGGAGTTTCTGGTTGATCTGGTATAAATATTTCTTTATTTTCAGAAAGGTAAAAACCCAGTGAAAAAGATGTTAAAAAAATGAGAAAAAATAGTAAAAATCTATTTGAATTTTTATTTTGGTCTGACATATTTTATATCTATTGTTAAATAATATTTCACAAGTTTATAATACTGATTTACTCATTAAACACAAGTCAATTTAAAAAAAATATTATTGTAAAAAAAATGTTAATATTTTTTAATCTCTTATAGAAGCCATTAAAAAATACTTTTTATTTTTTAATCGTATATTTTATAAATTTTAGTGTATTTTTACTTATAAAAAGTTTTTCACAAAATTTATTATTACTACTACTATTATATATTTATATATTAAATAATTTGTAATTAAAGAAAAAATGTGGTAAAATGTTAAAAATTATTTTATAAAGCGTATCATATGATTTTAAATATTTTTAAGAAATACTCTGAAAAATCAAAAAAGAAAAAAATTATTTCCACCATTATTGAAAATCTCAATATAAATGAAAAACAAAAAAAACTCTATTTAGATAGTTTAGATTTTTTAGATGAAATTTGACTGGATAAACTCTATAAAAATTTAGAAAGTTTTATGGGAGAAGTAGAAAAAACGCAAATCGAAGATATTTCCCGTGAAAGTTTTTCTAAAATAGCAGGTATGAGAAAAAAAGAAGTCGTAGAAAAACAAAAAGAAATAAATAGTTTTTGATTTTTAATTAATAATTTATAATATATGTCAGTAGAAAATAAAGAAATTGGGTGAAATAATACGCCAGATATAAAAAAATTATTAGAAAAACAAGATATTGACTGAGCTTTATCTTGATTAGGAGAGATTTCAAATAAAACTATTGAAAATAAAGAGCAAGAATTAGCGGGATGTTTTGAAATAGCAGAATTTACTTCTCAATTAAATGAAAATGAAACCGATAGAATACAATCTATTCTGTCACAATTTTTAATTCCCCAAAATTTACCATCATAATTTTATTTATAGAATAAACAAAAAATGAAAAATTTTAAAGTCCAAGTTTCTAAATGATTAGAAAAATATAATCTGATAAGAAAGGCTGAAAATGAAATTCTTTTGAAAGAAATGTTACATAAAGAATGATTTTGAATATTATCCATACAAACTATGGGGGATATTGAAGTGGACGGAAATAAATTTTACTTTGAAATTATTCAAAATGGAGAATTAAAATCAGGAACGATAGTATCTCAAGATCTTTTTAAGGCATTTTTAAAAATAAAAGACCAGTTAAAATACGATATTAAATATATTTATTCTCAAAAAGATACTTCTCTGCAAGAAAAAGAGAAAATTATGCATGAATTATACGAACAATACAGAATTTATCTTGATACGAATAAAAAACAAATTCAAAAAAAAGAAGAAGTAGAAAAAGAAAAAATTAAAGTAGTAGAAGAAATAAAAATAGAGGATTTTCAAATGAAAAAAGAACTCGATGAAGTGTATGAAATCATTTCTAGAGTAATGGTAAAATTAAAATTTTTCATTGATATACCAGAAAATCAATATATTGATTTTCAAAAAAAAGAAAAATTAAAAGATATTTATAATACACTTATAAAATTAAAAAGTTCTACCAATATTACAAAATTAAGACAAATTGGAGAATTAGCATTGGCAAAAATAGGAGAATTAGAGTTAAAAATACTCGAATCAACCAAAAACGAAGAAGTAAAAAAATTATTATGAGAAACCAATAGGCTTTTAAAAGATGTGTGATCAAGAATGAGTTTTACTCCAAAAGAAAATGATATTTGATACTTACTAAAAACTTTTTTTCAAGATGTATTTAGCTTTTTAAAACCAAATACCCAAAAAAAGAAAAAATTTAGTGTCGATACTTCTTCCACGAGTTATTTAAAAACAAAACTTCTTATTGAAAAATATGAAAAAAAATTAAAAAACCTCACAAAAGAAAAACAAAAAAACTTTTTTATTTATATTATTCCTTCTAAGGAAAATGCTTCTTTAAAAGAAAATATTTATTTAAGAGAAAAGGTAATTAGACAAAATCTCATGATTTTAAAATCAAGACTTACCGGAAAAACCTATTCGTATACAAAAATAGTAAAATGATATCATACATTTGTAGAAAAAGTATTAGCTATGGTCTCTTTTTTACAAACACCACTATTATTTTTAGTAAGTTTTTATTCATGATTTTTTTTACTTGCCAACGCAATGAATTTTTTATGAATTTATACTATGAGTATTAATTTTTATGGAATGTTTTATTTTTTATTTATCAATATAATATTTATTTTACTTTCATTTGTGAGATGAATAGGAAGTTTAATTTTTAATATTGTAATTTTAAGTTTTTTGTTTATATTTTGAGTGATAAATTTTTAATCACTCATTTTTTTGTTTTATGAGGTATTTATTTTTTTTGTTATCAATTCTTTATTCATTTATTTTTTATGTTTTTTACACTTTTTCTCACAAAAAAGATATTTTTTGAAATCCTTTAGAAATACCACAAAACATTGTAAATCTTTCTCTGCGTGATAGTATAATTTTTTCTACTTCAGATACTATTATTTTACAATCTCTTTTTTGAAATTTATTATTTGAAATTATTATTTTTGGAATTATTTCATTATTTTTATTTTTTTATTTCTCTTCTTGAGGAAATAGCGAAGATGGAGAGAAAAAAGAAAAAACTTTTGTATGAAATATTTTTAGTTTTCAAAATGTAGTATTTTTTTTAAGAAAATTTTCTTATTATATTGGATTTGTTTTATTTTATCTTTCATTGTATCTTATTTCTTTAAGTTTTGAATTTTTAAATTTTTCACTTTTTATTTTACTGGTAAATATTTTGATATTTATTTTTTATTTTTCCTCTCAATTTTCAGAAATATCAAGGAATTTTTTAAGAATCAACTCCGTTATATTTTCACTTTTTTATGGAGTAAATTATTTTTTTATCATTTTGAGTGATAATAATTACTTTAATTACATTGATTTACTTAATGGATTTCTTATTCTTTGAATTTTTCCAATCCTTTTATATTATGAAAAAAATTTACTAAAAAAAGAAAATTTTGACCATTCTTTACTCATACATTTCAGTTTGTATATTTTTTCGTTTATTTTATTTTATTTTTATTACTATCTTTTTCATCAAAATCTTTTATTTTGGATGAGTGTTATTTCCACCCTTTTATGAATTATTTGGTTTGAATATCTTCCAAAAATAAAACTCTTTGAAAGGGATAAAATTATGCTGAGATATATAGGAATTATTTTTACCTATATGGGAATCATTTTATGAATTATTTATCAATTTTTTTGATTTTCTTTATTTTTATTTTGTACTTTACTTCTTCAGGCAGGATATAATATTTTTATCCATAAAAAATACACCAATTATATTTCTCTTTTTTTAGGTATTTTTGTTTCTTTATACCTCATTTTTTACGCGATTATTTATTTCCAAGTGATCGATTATAGATCAATATATTTTTTAATATTTAATATAGTATTATCATTGAGTGGAATTATTTTTACGTATTTTTATTCTCTTTCTAGAAATCTTGATAACTATATAATTCATATTTTTTGCCACCTGGTAAATGTTTTTGGAATTATCTTATTTTTTATATTTAATAATTTTGAAATTCTTTATATTTGAATATTATTACTTTTAGAATCTATTTACTTTTTTTTAAGTTATTATAAATTAAATCCTAATAAAAAATAATATGTTACAAATTATAAATAGTTATACTGAAGCGAAAAAATCAAATCTTTTTTTATTACTAACCAATAAATTTGATGCAGAAAAATTAGCGTTTCTTCATCTTTGAGAAAATATTTTATCTAAAATAGAAAATATTTTTGAAAAACAAAAAAATACTTCTTTTCAAATATATTTGGGATGAGAGGATTTTGAAGAAGTAATTTTGTTTTTTTATTTGGATAGAAAACAAGATATTCATGTTTTTTTATGAGAAAATATAGATAAAATACCTGAAAAAATTACTTTTGAATACACAAAAGATAATATACTACTCGATAGCATTATTCTTGGAAAATACGATTATAGTGAATATAAACAAGAAAAAAAAGAATTAGAAATCAATGTATTATGTCCAGAAATATATAAAAAAAATCTTTCAGAAAGACTTTCTACTTTAAAAAATATTACCGATGCAAGAGATATAGTAAATAAACCATCTTGTGATAAAACTCCGGAAAAATATGTAAGTGCTATAAAAAATATAAAATTTAAAAATACTCGTGTTAAGGTGATTGATTATGAAGATATTAAAAGAGAGTGACTTTGACTTTTGGAAGCCGTTTGAAAGGCAAGTAATTATAAACCAAAACTTGTAATTTTAGAAAAAATAATAGATAAAAAGCTTCCATATGTTTGATTTGTCTGAAAAGGGGTTACTTTTGATACCGGATGACTTAATATCAAAGTTGAAGATTATATGTATGGTATGAAAGATGATATGGCAGGAAGTGCGAGTTTACTCTTTATGATGAAAGAATTAGATGAAAAAGAACTCAATTGTAATATTATTACAGCTTTACCAATAGCAGAAAATAGTATTTCAGGAGACGCTTATAGACCAGGAGATATTATAAAATCATATTCTTGAAAAACAGTAGAAATTACCAATACAGATGCTGAATGAAGACTTGTTTTAGCTGATTGAGTGAGTTATATTTCAAAAAATTATAACCTTGAAAGTATTACTACTGTTGCTACGCTTACTTGAGCTTGTATGGTAGCGCTTGGGTATAATTATGCAGGAATTATGTGAGATAATAGACCGTTTATAGACAATTTATTAAAAAATGAAACATTTGAATCCTATTGGGAACTGCCACTTAGTGACTTTTACAGAGAAAAAACAAAATGAAAAATCAGTGATTTTATCAATTATACTTCAGGAGTTATGGCTGGAAGTAGTATGTGAGGAGCATTTTTAAAAAATTTTTGTTTAAAAAATGAAAAATTTACTCATATTGATATTGCCTGAGTTTCTTTTGTAAAAGAAAAATATGGATTGTATAATGTTTGAGCTACTGGGTTTTGAGTTGATAGTTTATCAAAATTACTTTTAGAATATGGAAAAACTAGTGAGAGATAAAATAATTCCAAGAGCGCTCTAAAATGGAGAGATGCTTGAATTTAGACAGGTTGTATGGGAAGAAAAATTAAGATTTCTTTTTAAAAAGTTGGTAGAAGAAGCTTTAGAACTACAACAAGATGGAAATATCGAAGAAATGGCTGATGTAGAAGAGGTTATTCTTGCTTTATATGAACATATTTGACGGACAAAAGAAGAGGTAGAAGAAATTAGACTTCAAAAAATCCAAAAAAATGGAGGTTTTGAAAAGGGATATATTCTAAAAATAAATTAAATATGAACTTTTTTACGATACTTAAAGATATTTTAGCTCCTAAAAAGTGTTATTCTTGTAAAAAAGAGTGACACTTTTTGTGTAGAAAATGTCTTGATAAAATTTGATATTTTCATTCTATTTGTCCAGTATGTAAAGAGCTCACTCATGATTTTGAAGTTCATTTTTATTGTAAAAAAGAAACAGTGTTTTTAGATAAAGTTATTATTTTAAGTCATTACCAAAATAAAACGATTCAAAAACTTATAAAAGATGCAAAATTTTACGGGAGAAAAGATATTTTAGAAGATATATCACTCTATTTATGAGAAAAACTTTTTGATCATATCGAGGAAAATACGCAGGATATTATCCTTATACCGACTCCGATGTATTTTTGGAAAAAACTCAAAAGATGATACAATCAATCAGAAATACTTGTCAAAAATATGTCTAAAATATGTCAAATTGATTATAATAACTCTCTTGTAAAGAAAACTAGAAATACAAAAGCACAATCACACCTTTCAAAAATAGAGAGAATGGAAAATCTTCAAAAAGCTTTTTCTATCGATGAAAAATTGATAAAAAAATTTACTCATAAAACTTTTATAATCGTTGATGATGTAGTTTCTACAGGAACCACGTTAAATGAAATATCAAAACTTCTCAAAAAATACGGAGTAAAAAAAATATATGGACTTTGTATTGCTTCAGATTAGAAAATTGACAAAATAAATATTTTATGTTATTATAGAGCTATAATATTATTAGTAATGTATATCCTATGATTCAATTAGATTTACCTTTTGATACAGGAGTAGATACCCCAGAGGTAAAGTCACCACAGAATTCTCCTGTCACAAGCCAAACCGAAACTACTCAGGAGTCTGCAAATAAATTATTAGATACATACAATTATATGTATCAATATGGAGACTATAAATCATATAGAATATGACTAGAGAAAGAAAAAATTTCAAAAATATATTTTTCTTTTTGAAATCATAAATTTCTGGTTCATTTAGATGAATACTCCTTTACCTCTGAAAAATTATCAGTCAATAATTATTATGAAACAGATCCATCTGAAAGGGAGGTAACTTTTTCAACACAAGTTTTAAAAAATGTTACTATTCAAGGAATACAAAAAAAAGATCCTGTTTGATATGGCTGATTTCAAAAAAATGTAAATTATTTTCAATTCGCTGGGATAAAATACTCGGAATTAAAAAATTTTTTAGAAAGGCTATTAAAAAAATACCACAACTTGTAAAAAATATTCAAAAGCTTGAATATTTTTTTTTTTCCATATAATGGATATTTATGAATTTACTCGTTAATAAAAGAAAAGATGTCTGAGTTTTTAGAAGTATATGGAGCAAAAACACATAATTTAAAAAATGTAAATGTAAAAATTCCCAAAAATAAGCTTACGGTTATTACGGGGCTTTCAGGAAGTGGAAAGTCTTCTTTAGCATTTAAAACGATTTATAATATTGGACAACAAAAATATCTCGAATCTCTTTCGAGTTATGCCCGTATGTTTATCGGATGAATGAGTGAAGAAGCTTTGTATGAAGATATAAAATGACTTTCTCCAACGATTTCTATTGATCAAAAAACAACCAACAGAAACCCAAGATCAACGGTTGGAACTATAACAGAAATTTATGATTATTATAAATTACTCTATTTAAATATTGGGGAGAGAAAATGTATTGAGTGTGGAAATCAAATTAAAAAAGATACTCTTTCTAGTATTATAGAAGAAATATCTTCTTATCAAATAGGAACTAAATTTATGATTAAAGTCCCTATTTTAAAAAATATAGAAGATTTGTCTTTAGAATTGGTAAAAAAAGAAGTGTTAAAATTATGATTTATCCGTTATTCTCTTTGACAAGATGTTTATACGTTAAATGATTCCCCAAAAATAGATGGAAGTTATAAAAATCAGGTGTATATTATACTCGATAGACTGATGGTAAAAGACTATTTGGGAGAAGATAATTTGGACATAAAAAGACTCAAAGATAGTTTAAGTTTGGCTTTTAAAATAGGAAATGGTCTTTTAAATATTGATTTTATCACTGATAATGAGATTTTTTCTAAAAAATACTCAAATATTTTTGTTTGTTCTTCTTGTTGACACGTTCCTCGTGAACTCGATATTTCAAGTTTTTCCTTTAATTCTCCATCTGGAAGTTGTCCAGATTGTCATGGACTTTGAGAAAAACCAGTATTTTTAGAAGAAAATATCGTTAATCCTCGCCTGACGATTGCAGAGGGGGCATTATTGCCTTGGTTTTGAAGTGGATATTATTCTGAGCTCGTACTTCAGGTTTGTAAAGCTCATAAAATAGATGCTAATATAGCCTATTCAAAGCTAACCAAAAAACAAAGAGAGATTGTTTTGTATGGAACTGGAGAAGAAATCTATAAAATGTCTCCTGAAAATACATTTTCTGGAAAAATATACCATTCAAAATATAAGTGACTTATCAATATTTTAACTGAAAAATATTTTTCTTCAGAATCAGAAGATGAAAAGATTTCTCAATATATCAGCAATATTACTTGTCCATCATGTGACGGAAATAGACTCAATTCAGAGAGTTTATCGGTATATTTTCAATGACTTAATATTGGTCAATTATCAAATAAATCAGTAAAAAATACTCTTGAATTTTTTAAACATATTTCTTTGTCTAAAACTGAGGAAAAAATAGCAAAAAATGTGATGAAAAATATTATTGATAGATTAGAATTTTTAAGTGGAGTGGGACTTGATTATATGACGATTGCAAGAAAATCAAACACTCTCTCTTGAGGAGAATCTCAAAGAATTCGTCTTGCTACTCAAATAGGAACTAAACTCGAAGGAATAATTTATGTTTTAGATGAGCCATCTATAGGACTTCACCCAAGAGATAATGATATGCTGATTGAAAATTTAAAAAAACTCAGAGATATTGGAAATACTCTTATTGTAGTTGAGCATGATGAGGATATTATGAAAAATGCGGATTATATTATAGACATAGGTCCAGGAGCAGGAATTCATGGAGGAAATGTCGTAGCTGAGGGAACTCTTGAAGAGTTAATTCAAAATAAAAACTCGATTACGGCACCTTATTTAGCAAAACATATTTCTATTCAAGTCAAAAGAAAAAAAAGGCATTTGAAACATTTTTTAGAAGTGATTGGAGCGAGTCAGAATAATCTCAAAAATATTGATGTCCAAATTCCTTTAGAGCATTTAACCGTTGTTACTGGAGTTTCAGGAAGTGGAAAATCATCCCTCGTAAATCATATTTTAGCCAACTATCTTTCAAATGAACTCAATGGAGCAAAAAGAACAGTCTGAAATGTAAAAGAAATTCGCGGACTTGAGCATATTGATAAAGCTATTGTGGTTGATCAATCGCCTATTGGAAAAACACCTCGTTCTAATCCAGCTACCTATACGGCAGTATTTACTGCAATTCGTGAACTTTTTGCATCGAGTGAGGAGTCGCTCGTAAGATGATATGGACCAGGAAGATTTAGTTTTAATACGAAAGATGGAAGATGTCCATATTGTGATGGAGATGGGGTAAAAAAGATAGAAATGCATTTTCTTCCACCAGTGTATGTAAAATGTGAATATTGTGAATGAAAAAGATTTAATAAAGAAACTTTAGAGGTCACTTTTAAGGGAAAAAATATAGCGGATGTTCTTGATATGACCGTAGAAGAAGCACTTGATTTTTTTAAAAATCAGCCAAGAATAGTAAAGGTGTTAGAGGTTCTCAATGATGTTGGACTTTGATATATAAAACTTGGACAATCTTCAACGACTCTTTCTTGAGGAGAATCTCAAAGAATTAAACTGGCAACGGAGCTTTCAAAAAGATCGACTTCGAAAACTTTTTATATCTTAGATGAGCCAACTACGGGACTTCATTTTGCAGATACTCAGAAATTACTCAAAATTCTTCACTCTTTGGTTGATAAAGGAAATACGGTTTTAGTTATTGAGCATAATATGGATGTCATACTTAATGCAGACCATATTATCGATATTGGACCAACCGGTTGAGATGATGGATGAAATCTGGTCGTTGCAGGTGATATAGAAACCGTAAAAAATTGTAAAAAAAGTTTTACTTGAGAAGCGATTAAAAAATACACACAATCATAAAATAAAAAACAACATAGAGGTTGTTTTTTATTTTTTCTTGATTATACTATTTGAGAGCATCATTTATAATACAAAAAATCTATGGAAAAACTATTACAACAAAATGTAGACATTACCCATTTGTCAAACTTTAAGACGAAAGCAAAAACAAAATATTATTATGAAATAAATCATATAGAGGATGTATTTCATATGAAGGATATTATTGCTTTTTCTAAGGAAAATAATTTAAAACTTCTTTTTATTTGAGGAGGAACCAATTTACTTTTTGCGTTTGATATATTTGAGTGAATTGTGATAAAAAATAACCTTAAATGATTTGCTTATGATAGGGTGAAAAATATTTTAGAAGTTTATAGCTCTGAAAGTATTTGGTATATTGCAGAAAAATTAGAAAATGATTATGGACAAAAATTGTGGCATAGATTTATAGGACTTCCCGGAAGTATTGGAGGTGCTGTTTTTTGAAATGCGGGATGTTTTGGATTAGAGACACAAAATAATTTTTTAGAAGCAGAAGTGTATAATCTTGAATCCGGAAAGATTGAAAAACTTAATAAAATAGAATCAGCTTTTTGATATAGAAATAGTATTTTTAAACAAACAGAGAAATATTTTATTATAAAAGTAAAATTTGACCTCTCTTTTTTAGAAGAAAAATATTCTTCAGATGTCGACAATATTCAATTTAGAAAAGAAATCCAACCATCTGGAAATAGTTGTGGGAGTTTTTTTAAAAATCACTCTAAAGAATATTCTGCCGGAAAACTTATAGAGGAAGTAGGATTAAAATGATATGTTCATAATACGGCTTTTTTTTCTGAAAAACACGCAAATTTTTTAATGACCCAGGTGGATAATTGAGATTATAGAGATTTACTTTTCTTGATTGATTTAGCAAAAAAGAAAGTACACGATAGATTTTGAATAGAACTTCAAGCAGAGGTAAGAATTATTCAAAATTAAATTACCCACTATCCTCTCAAAAAAGCAAGAGAGAACTATTTGAAAAAAATAAAAAATATATATTATTGTTCCTTATAAAATAATTTTTTTTATGCTGGAACAAAAATACAGAGTATACCTCAACGTTATTCAGAAAATAAAACAGGCAAAAAATATTGCCCTTATCAGTCATAAAAATCCAGATATCGATACGATTTGATCTTCTACCTGATTCTATCAAGCGATTCAAGATAATTTTTTATACAAAAAATTAGATCTCATTTGTGTAGATGTCATTCCTCAAAAGTATAATTTCTTAGCTCATAGAGAAAAATTTAAACAAGATTTTCATCCGAAAAATTATGACCTCATTATATTTTTTGATAGTGGAAGTAAGAGTCAAACAGGATTTGATGAGAAATTTCCTGAGTTATTTGATGGAAAAACATATAATACCATTTCTATAGATCATCATATTACCAATGAAATCTATGCCAAACAAAATATTTTAAATATTACTTATTCTTCAACTACGATGATAGTATTTGAAATATTATTGCTCACTCGCCTCACTATCTCAAAACAAACCGCAACCCATCTTTTAGCTGGAATATATACCGATACGGGAGGATTTAAACACGCTAATACAAACGAAGTTACCTATTTTTTAGCAGGAAAATTGATAGAATTATGAGCGGATTTTCAAAAAATAGTAGAGAGATTTTTTAAAAATAATTCATTATCAACTATAAAACTTTGGGGAAAAATTTTATCAGATAGTTTTATAGATGAAAGGGGTGTTTTATACTCATATGTAAATAAATCAATGCTGGAAAGTTTTTGAGCTAATTATGAAGATATTTCTGGGGTAATTGATTATTTGAATATGTCAGAATGAATTACCTATTCAGCCCTTCTTACTCAAAAATGAGAATATATAAAAGCATCCCTGAGAACTCTCAGAGATGATATAGATCTCACACAAATTGCGAAACAGTATGATTGAGGATGACATAAAAAAGCCTCTTGATTTACGACAAAAGCACAACTAGAAGAAATCAAAAGTTTTAATTTAAAAATATAATTATGGAAACGATTAGAATACATAAATACCTCTCACAAGCATGAATTTGTTCGCGCAGAAAGGCAGAAGAATATATTGCGGCAGGACTGATAACCGTAAATGGAAAAACAGCCCAAATTGGACAAATGATAGATCCAACTATTGATAAAGTTGAAATGTGAAAAGAGGCCATTCAAGAACAAAAAGAACTTTTGTATTATAAAGTGAATAAACCAAGAGGAGTTGTTACTACATGCGCACAAAGTGATGAAAAAACTATTCTGGATGTCATTCCTCTCGATAAAAGAGTCTTTCCTATAGGAAGACTCGATAAAGATACGACGGGTCTTATTTTAATGACCAACGATGGAAGGTTGGCAAATTTTTTGATGCATCCGCGTTATAATCATGAAAAAGAATATATTGTTGAAACTTTTTGACCGATTTCAGATGATAATTTGGAAAAAATGAGAAACGGACTTTTTATTCTCGGGAGTTATACGAAAAAAGCAAAAATAGAAAGAGTATCGTCAGGAAAATTTAGTATTATTATCTCAGAATGAAGAAATAGGCAGATAAGAAGAATGGTAGAAAAAGTTGGAAGTATCGTAAAAAAATTAAAAAGAATTCGTATAGAAAACATAGAACTTTGAAATATGAAAGAGGGAGATTATAAAGCTCTGACTCAAAAAGAAAAAGACGAATTATTTCAAAGGTTGAATATACAATAAAAAGCCCCCCTTATGGGGAGCTTTTAATTTTCCAATAGCAAACCTTTTTCATTACTGATAGACTTCTCGTGTTCTATCAGAGATATGGGATCACCTCCTCTCAGTTAGTTGTTTGACCATGATTTTTCATGACGACACCTCCTTACGATAGAAATTGGTAATTAGATAATAGTAAAATAAAATAAATGTCAAGTTTACATTTGAGTTTTTTTTATTATATTGAGTAAAATTTATTTTTTGTATATGAAAAGATGATTATTGCGCTTGATTTAGAAACGACAGGAATTGACCCAAAAAATGATAAAATTCTCGAAGTAGCTCTCGTAAAATTTGACGAAACTACCTTTGAAATTATAGATACATTTTCTACTCTTATCAATCCTTGAATACCTATTCCAGAGATAATTTCAAATATTACTAATATTTTTGATAGAGACGTTGAAAATGCTCCTATTTTAAATGATGAATATAAAGAAAAAATAGAGGATTTTATACAAGACTTCCCTATTTTATGACACAATACTAATTTTGATAGAGATTTTTTAATTCAAAATGGGATAGATATAAAAGAAAATATTGTTTTGGATACTTTTGTTTTGGCAAATATCGTATTTCCGTATGAAAAATCATTAAATCTGTGAAATCTTTGTGAGAGTTTTTCCATAGATTTACAAGATGCTCATAGAGCCCTTGATGATACCAAGGCAACGATTGCCTTATTTCAAGTAATAACTCAAAAATTTTTACAACTTTCTCAGGATAAGAAAGATATTTTAAATTTTATATTTTCCAAGTCTCATATTCAATCATTTTCTTTTTATAAAAATTATTTTCACTTTTCTTTAGATGTTATTGATGAGGAAAAATTTATCAAAAAAATATTAAAAACTATTGGAAAGTATAGCACAAAAGAAAATCCAGAAATATTTTTTGAAAAAGAAATTAATAATGATTTGATTCGTGATATATTTCAATCTCTTCCCAATTCAGAACTCAGGGAAAATCAACTTCAAATGGCGTATAAAATAAAAGAAGTACTCTTTGATGATAAAAAAATTGCCATCGAAGCACCTACTTGAGTTGGAAAAACTTTTGCCTACCTTATTCCGTCTTTATTAAAAGCACTCAAACACGATGAACAAGTTATTATCTCAACGCATACAAAAGCTTTGCAAGACCAAATTTTTTATAAAGACCTACAATTTTTAGAACAACATTTTCCTCACTCATTTCAATATTCAAAACTAAAATGAAGAAAAAACTATCTTTCAGTTTTGAGATACTTTGAATTTATTTTAGATACTGGGAGTTTTCAAATAGATGAAATTTGATTTATATCAAAAATTTCTTTATGGCTTTTTGATACCGAGTTTTGAGAGCTCGATGAGCTTAATTTTTATCCTCAAGAACAATATTACCTAAAAAATATTCATTCGGATCACTTTTTGGTGCTTTTTGATAGTAATGAATATAAAATGTATGAATATGTTTTTAAAGCAAGAAGTCATGCTCTTACCTCTCAAATAGTTGTCATAAATCACTCGCTTTTGATTCAAGACAAAGCATCGCTACAGCCAATTTTTGGACATATTCAAAATCTTATAATAGACGAGTGACATAATATAGAAGATACTCTTACGGATGCTATGATAAAAAGTTTCTCTTTACAAAGCTTAAAAGACTCTATTTCTCATGTCGAAAATACACTCAAAAAACAAAATTTTCCAATAGACAACATTGACAAAAAATTTGAAAATCTCTTTTTGCAAATCAACTTTCTTTTCGATATGTTTTTTTACTATGCACAAAAACAAAATACTTTTGGAAATGAGGTTTTTCAAGCGCTTATAGAAATGAATTTTTTTACTGAAAACGAAAATATTCAATCCCTTTGTCACACGATTGAAATTCAATATATAGAAATATTTAATCACCTTCAAACTTCACCTGATAAAGTATTTCAAGCTCTTAAAACAGAAATTTCAAATTTTGAAGAGGTCATACAGATTATAAAAATATGTACATCAAAAGAATCCCTTCAGACATATATTCCTATTTTTTCTATACAAAAAAATGGAAATAATATTTTGTATTATACCGTTCTCAATCCAGGAATATTTTTACAAACGATTCTTTGGGATAAGGTAGAAAGAGTTGCTCTTACCTCAGCAACACTTCAAATTCAAAATTCTTTTGAATATATAAAAAATACCCTCCATCTCCAAGATTTTGATTTTTTATCACTCGAGAGTGATTTTGATTATAGCACTCAGGCGCTTTTGTTTATTCCGAATGATTTAGGGTCTATAAAATATAACAATCCTAAAATTAACGAATTTGTTTTATCATTCCTTACTATCATGAAAGGAAAAACGCTTATTTTAATGACGAGTTTTAATGCGATTCGTGATCTATATCTTACTCTTAATCTTCCGCTCAAAAAAATAGGAACTACGGTTTTAGCACAATGAGTATGATGAAGTAAGCATAAAATAGCAAATCACTTTAAAAAGCATTCATCTACGAGTGTTATACTTTGAACCGATAGTTTTTGGGAGGGGGTTGATATTCCTTGAGATGATTTGAAATACTTATTTATTCATAAATTTCCTTTTTTGGTTCCAACAGATCCTATTTTTAAAGCCAGAGGAAAACTTTATAATGATCCATTTCGAGACTACTCTATTCCCAAGGCAATTATAAAAACTCGCCAGTGATTTGGAAGGCTTATTCGTACCAAACAAGATACAGGAATTGTTATTTTGCTTGATGATAGATATTATTCCACATCTTGGGGGACGCTTATGAGAGCTAGTTTTCCTCATGATATAAAAATAAAAATGGGAAATTCGCAAAATTTTTTAGAATTATTAAAAAGTAAGTTTTAGTTAAAACTTACTTTTTTTAAAAGTCTAGTAAAAAATAGGGCGATTTTTTTTGTAATTTTAAAAAAAATGTGGTATTATTCTTCTGTTATATATTTTAATTTATAAACTATGTTTGACAACAAAGAAAAAAATCCTTCTTCACCTCAGGAAAGTTATTCAGAAAATATTTTTGAAGAATTATCATGAGAGTTAGATTTTGGTAAAGAGGCCCCTGTATCTGAATCAAAAAAGAGACAACCTCAAGATTATATGAAAATGGTAGTAACGGGATTATCTATTCTTAATGTACTACTTGTATTATTTTTTGCATTGAGTTTTTTGTACGTAAAAGTGCAAAATAATCCAACCTATACTGCAAAAACGATACTCGATCCATTTTGTTTTTTAATCCTTTGAGATTTACAAGAGAGAAATACTTCTTGATCTTGTTCATCATTGGCATCACTAAAAAATACCTATATTTCACAAACAGAGGAATTGAAAAATACTCTTTCTGAAAAAATAGAATCAATATTTTTAGATCTTTATGTAATTGAAAATTTTTGATCTTCTCAAGAAGTTTCCTTTTTAATGAAAAATAAGGTTGATAAAATGAAGGTAGTAGATATTCTCAATGATTTTGATAAATTAAAAAATGAATACACTGCGTGAGACAAGAAACAAATTGAATGTAGTGGTATAAAAATCGTGAGTGATAGTGTGATAAATATGACTTGTGAGGTATATAGTTCGAGTTGGGATAGAGTAGATATGTCCAATAGATTATGAATTATTTGAGATACATGAGATAGAAAAAATAGTCTTGTAGAAGGAACGAGTATATCAGCGGCTGCAAGTTTTCTTAATTTTATTGAGAAAAATCCGGCATACAATTTTCAACTTTTAGAGAAACAAAAAATATTTGATTCAGAAATGGTTTGAGAATGACCATATGTAAGAAAAACAAAAGTTGAATTGAAACTCAAATACAATAACTTAAAAAATAACTTATCTTTATAATAGAAAAATATGGAAAATATACAATTAGAAAAAGAACTTTCTATCATTAAAAATAAACTTATAGCATCATCTATAATTACTATTGTATTATGAATTGTGGGATTTGTTTTTATTCTCCCAAGACTTCAATCAGTGTCAGCTTTAAAAAGTGAAACATTAGATGTAATAGCAAAATATGATGAACATTATAATAAAGGGATAACCGATATTGGATTTATCCAAGGTAAAATTCAAGACCCAGCATTAAAAAAACTCCTTCTCTCTCCAGAAGGAAAAGAGTTTTTTTTAGCACAATTTAAAAATAATGGGACGAAAAATTACGAAACTTTTTTAGATGAAAAAGAAACAAATATTACGGCTATTAAAAAATCAGGAGTGATTGATAAAAGAAATGAACAAATAGCAAAGGTAATACCATCTTATACCGAATGAGTTTCTGTAGAATGAAATATGACTGATCTTGGATTTGTGAATTATGTAGAATCTCTTTTAAGGGCATTTCAACTTAAAACAACTTCAAAAATAGGAATAGAATGAGTGACCCCCGTAGATAATGAAGATATAAATATACAAACACAAATATTTTATATCCCTTTAAAAATGGATGTAATAGGAAGAAAAGCAGATATTGTAGAATTTTTATACTTTTTACAAAATGTTGGAACTTTAAAAAGTGTTGACTCGGAGGATAATAATGCACTTATTTTTTATAAGGACAATATCGTAAATAGGATGATCCCAGGGCAAACAAAAACATTGAATTATAATATTTATGAAAATAAGCTTGTTGATATAGAGTCAATAGAGTTAACATCCTATATTGATAACTCAACGATTCCAAGACCAGCAACACAACTTTCTCCACAAGGATTTGTAACATTCCTCAAAAATGGAAGTGAAAAAAACGATGAATACAGTGTGAATTTAAATTTAAAGTTTTATGTAAAAGGTTTGCCAACGTATAAAATAGAAGTTTTTGTTGAAAGTGTTGTACAAAAATATACCGATACTTTAACAGAAGTAAAGACGCTTTTATCTCAGGCTCAAAACAGAAAAACGATGCTACTAAATGGAAATATCGTAGAAGTTATTCCAACAATTAAAAGTATTGAACTCTATTTGAATGAATTACAATCACCAGTAAATAAATTGAAAGATGGAGTAAGTAAAAAAGTAAATTTAAATGTACTATATAAAGAAGCTATGCAAATTGATTATGAGATATGAAACTTACAACAGTATCTAAAATCTATTCAATTGGAGCAAAATAAAAAATAAAATTTAAAATCAAACTATGAATTATAAAGAAACCGTAGATAATCTGAGAGAACTAGTATATACATGAGAAAATGTACAACTTATTTGTGACTATATCATATTAGGAGCTGTTTTATCTGGTTCCTCAGATATTCATTTAGAACCACTTTCTAATTTTGTAAGATTAAGATATAGAATTGATGGAGAATTGAAAGAAATTCTAGAATATCAAAGCTTTCTTCATACTGGAGTAGTTGCGAGATTTAAGATTTTATCAGAATTAAAAATAGATGAATCACGTATCCCACAAGATGGAAGAATTTCTAAAACTATAGAAGAAAAACCTCTTGATCTGAGAGTTTCAACGCTTCCTACGGTTCATGGAGAGAAGATAGTAATGAGAATCGTTGATAAGTCTAAAAAAATTCCCAAATTAGAAGATTTATGAATTGAAGGACAAAATTTAGAACTTATTAAATCAGCGATATCACTTCCAAATGGAATTGTTATTACCTCTTGACCAACGGGTTCTTGAAAGTCTACGACATTATATGCGGCACTGAGTTTGCTTAATAAAGAAAATGTGAATATTATGACTCTTGAAGATCCAGTAGAAAATCAGGTAGATGGTATTAACCAAAGTCAAGTAAAGCCACAAATAGGATATACATTTGC
>JANJUN010000023.1 GCA_024710565.1 Candidatus Altimarinota bacterium
TTGATATTTATGAAAGGCAAGAGTATATATCTTGAAATGGGAAAAATTAGAAGAGGCTGAAACTCTCCTTAAAAAAGCAATTTCGCTTCATCCAAATTTTTCTACCGCATACGAATGGTTAGGACTTTTACAACAAGGGAAGTGAATTTATAGTAAATCTGTAGAATACTTCCTAAAATCGCTAGAGATGATTCCAAATGATATCGTACTTATGAATCATGAAAAAAATAGCAATCTAGCAAGAGTGAATTATTTATTATCAGTATCTTTAGCTCTTTGAAAAAATAAAGAAATGGCGATACATCATTTACAACAAATGCTTATTATAAAAGATGATATCAGTCTTTCTATGTTTATAAATGAAATAAAAAAAGAAAATTATTGAGTTTTTCATGAATTAAAATGAACCAAGGAATTTGAAGAAATAGTTTCGGTATTAAAAAAATAAATTTTATTTTCTTATTTATAAAATTATGAAAAAAATATTACTTTTACTCATCTCTCTTACTATTTTGTATTTTTGAGATGGAGTATATGCATCGGATTTTAGCACAGGATGAAGATGAAATTATATAGTTGAAGATAATACAAAGGATGGTATGCATGATTCTATGGCAGATAGGTTGATAGATATAGGATCAAACTATTTAGATGGAACTATTAGTCCAGAAGAGGCTCGGAGGCAATTATCTGAATATATCAATCAAGTAAGTGGAGGGGATGCCTCTGCAGAAGCTCATTTTGACTCAAATGGAGGGCTTCATATTGGGTGTACTAATAATGGAAGTTTGATAGTTCTCAGACCTATTGGTGGATGATCATGATTATCATCTTCTTGAGGTCCACCACCAGTAACATGTTCTGCTTCACAGTATACTACATATAATTATTCAAACTGGTCTGCGTGTAATGTTGGAGCAAATCTTTGGTCTGAATCCAATACTATATCTTGTACACAAACAAGAAGCGTGACTCCTCAAAACAATCCTTGTTCTGTTTGTTCTGATGGAACTAGTAGTTGTTCTCCAAGTGAAACCCCAGGACCTTCTTCTCAAAATCAAACTCTTTCTTTTAATTTTTCATCATTAACATATAGTCCAGATGCTTACGCTGATAATAGTAGTAAAATTACTATTACTATTCCAATAACTGCTCCAGCAGAATGAATTAACTGGAATGGAAGAACTTTTACTAATTTCCAAGATACTACTGTTATCAAATCAAATAGAATTGATAATTCATGAGATAAGGCGTTATCACTTTCATGAATTATCGGATGATCTTGAAATAATCAATTGATACTTGATATAAAATCTATTGCCCCAGTAAATACTAATCAAGGAAAAATATCATTTCAAGAATGAACTAAAACTTTCAATGTTAATAATGTTTTATATCACTTCAAAAAACCATTTACCTGATACATTAAAACTTGGGATGATATAAAAAATAATTGGGAATGAAGTGCGAGTATAGGAACACAAAATAAATATAAACTTCTTTTAACTCAAAAATCAAGTTTAACTTGGAGTGGATTAAGTGACTATACTATGAATGATTTTTCTTCTCAAATTGAACCAAATTGAGCTGATTTAGAAATAGAATCAAAATCTGTAAATTGATCTACATTAACCTCAGAAACTGGAACAGAATTTAGTGCAAGAATCAATACGAGTGTTTCTGCAACAGACTTAAATCAAACACCATGACTTCAAATTAATCGTCCAATAGTAAGTTATAAGCTCTGATGAAAAACGGTAAAATACTATCTATCAGAACAAGATGGCGGAAATGATATGACGCCTATTAAAACTACCGGAAGTGAGTTTATGTGAGTGAGAGTAATTGGAGGAATTCAATGAGCTGGAAAATCAGAATTTACTTGACAACAAGCGAATATTTCAAACTTATATAATTCAGAACAAAGAACACTTATTAGAAAAGCAGCATATGAATATGTAAAAAATATGAGCAGTGGACAAATTATCAATGGAGTAAAATATGTTCAATGAGATGAAAAAATATCAAATATTACTCCTGATGTTGAAACATTGGTAGTAGTTGATGGAAATGTTATTTTTGACGAAAATTTTATTCCGACTCAATTAAAATGAATTATTGTTCTCAAGGATAATTATGATGTGAGTACTGGCTATACTGGAAAAGGAAATATTTACATCATGCCAAATGTATCTCAAATTAATGCTATTATCTATGCTGATGGAGGACTTATAAGTGTAAATGCATCAGGAGTACCATATGTTCAGGATTCAATAGAAAGAACGCAAGCTCTGAAAAATCAACTTTTTTTAAACGGAAGTATATTTACCAGAAATACTATTGGATGAGGGATACTTGCCTGAGGAGAATATATTTTACCAGGGTGAACAAAAACGCAAAATTTTGACATCGCAATGATATATGATTTAAATTATATCAGAAGAGCAAATGTTTGATGTGATAAAAATTCAAATAATAATTGTACTGATTCATGAGAATATAAAGATCCATTTGTTATCAAATACGATACAAGAGTACAATCAAATCCACCAAAATTATTTGCGCAATAGTTTGCAGAAATAAAAAATAAAGATAGAATACGTCTATCTTTATTTTTTATTATTTTTTCATGAAATCAATACTCTTTTTTATTTTAGTATTTTTTTTATTTTCTTCTCAAAACGAATATGTAGAATTTCATGAAAATAAAAAATCTCAAGATCAAATTCAAGAACAAATCAAAGATTTTTCTTTTGAAAAAATTGAGTACCTTTCTTGATTGACAATGCGTCATACTCCCGATACCAAATTTCTTGAAGAACTTGTTTCTAAAATAGATTCTGCTAAGGAAAAGGTATATTTAGAGGTTTATATTTTTACTGAAAAAAGACTCAAAAAAGCTCTTATTGATGCTCACAAGAGATGAGTTGATGTAAAAGTAATTCTAGAAAAAAATGTTTATAAAGCTCCGAGTTTAAACACTCAAACTTTTCGAGATTTACAAAAATCTTGAGTTTCGGTAGTATATTCAAATGGACAAAATTATGCGCTCAATCATAGTAAAATGATGATAGTTGATGATGAAGTTATTATTTCAACGGGAAATTATTCATATTCCACCTTTAAGTATAATAGGGAATTTTTTTTAATGCTTCAAAATGAGCAAATGGCCTGAATATTTCAAGAAATTTTTGAGAGTGATTTTGGGGGAGAAAAGAAAAATTTTTATCATCCAAATCTTGTTTTAAGTCCTTTTTCATCAAGAACACAAATGACTTTTTTACTGAAAAATGCTCAAAAATCTATCAAAATATACGCACATAATTTTTCTGATAGTGAAATTATGGAAATATTATTTGAAAAACATAAAGAAAATATTGATATAAATATTATTTTCCCAGATCTCAAAAAGGTTGCATCTAATGAAGATGAAATACAAAAAATACGTGAAAAAAACATTTCCTACAAACTTTTAGAAAAGCCAGAAGTCCATGCAAAATCAATTCTGATAGACGACACGTATCTCTATATTGGAAGTGTGAATTTTTCTTCTTATAGTATTGATAAAAATAGGGAAATGGGACTTCTTATAAAAAATAAGGATATTATTTGAAAATTTTTAGATATTTTTGAAGATGATTTTCAACAATAATCAATGTATTTTTTGTTTACATAATAGTTTTTTTTATTATTATAAGCAAGAAAATTTATTTCTAATATAACTTTATGAATATACAAAAAATAATTATTTCTCTTTTGGTGGCTATTTTTTGATTATTTTTTACCATAAGTGTAACCTACTTTAATCAAACCGCTTCACAATCTTCATTTTCTATACCGGAAATATCTGTTGGATATAATGAACTCATTTCCTCATGATCTCAAATGATTTTACAACCTGTTCAGGCTCAGGAAATCACATCGTGAAAATTTTTTGTGGATCAATTAAATTACATTGATTCTGTTATTTTTTCTGGGAAAAATTATTCTAGAGAAACTCTTGATAGAAACGTAAATATAAATATTGAGGAGGGATTATATTTATTTGATCTCTATGATATATCGTATAATTATTCTATTAAAAATAAAGATTTTAGCATCCAACCAAAATCACCGTGAAAATTTTTTGTTGATTCAAGAAATCATGCAGATATAAAAATATTTTCTTTTGATTCTATTGTGAATATATCACTTTTATCTTCGCCATCAAAAGAAAATATGACTTCACTTGTTATCTATCCGCATATGTTTTTTTGATTTAACATTGGAAGAAATAAATTTTTAAAAAATGCAGATATTCTTAGAATTGAATCTATATCAAAGATATTTTATGTAAATCAAAGTTTTTTAGATGATAATAAAGAGTTAAATCAAAAGTTTTTTACTCAATTATATCCAAAAAGTGATAGAAATGCACTTCAATTTTTTAAGAATTTTTTCTCTTTTTCCTACTCATTAAATGAATTTGAAAAATATAATCTTGATAGAATACAAGAACTTTTGTATAAAGATAAAAATCTTTTTGGAATTTCATATATTGAAAAATATTTCGTATTTTTTCTCAATAAAGAGAAGAAAATATCCTATTATAAAAAAAATATACTCTCAAAATTGAATCTGCTTTTCCAAAAAAATAAGGATAAGAATTTTTATGAAAATGCCAAAAATGATATTGTGTTAGATTTAAAAAAATTAGAAACTTTGAGCCAGTCAGATTTTCAAAATTTTCAAAATATTATAGCATTTTACTATAAGAATTTATTAAAAGTGAATAGTATTGATTATATTACGAGTACTCTTGCTTTATGAGATATACTCGCAGGATGATGAAAAGAAAGTCAGTTAAAATCAAACATTTCCTCTTTTTATTTAAATAAAATTTATACACTCGTTGATAACCAAACCCACTCAAATAGCTATTTACAAGAGCATATTTTTACCTTCTTACAATTTTTCCTACAAGAAAATAATTTACAGTTGAAAGATGGAGTTTTATTGATTGATGAAAATCAAGAAATTGTTTTGAGACTCGATTATCTCGCATATTTTTTAAAAAATATTTTGTTATATAATGTGTCTTTTTCAGATACCTCAAAGTTTGAAGATATTTTATCAATCGTGAATATTTATTTAGAAATCAATAAAAATATAGCCATATATTATAAAAACTCTGGAAGACAGGAAACATTAATAGTTGAATATCATAGAATCTTTACTAAATTTTTATCAGAAATGAGAACTGCCTTTTTTCAAGAAGATCTCAATGAAAGATGACTTTTGGTTCTCAATTTAAATAATTCGATGACCTCCCAACAATTGGTGCAATTTGATAAAATAATGAAAAATATTTTTGATTTCTACAATAAAAATAAATCGCTTTTATCAGAAAAAAACCTGAATTATAATCAATTGTATGCTACTAATAGACTTTTGTATACTGAATATTATTCAGCGCTCAGCAATCATCCGGAATATCTTATAAAATATGATAAAGTAAAAAGTGATCTTTTAAATGCGCAAACCATATTTGAACAAAATCAATACGTCGCTTTAAGTAAAGAGGAATTGATAAAATACTTATCACAATTTCAGTGAATTGATACTTCTCATGTCGTATATAAAATCATTTCAGATTCTTACTATGAGATTTCAAATATTGCTATCAATGGAGAAGTTTTTTCATTTTCACTCTATCCAAGAGAATTTTATAGGCTTGATAATTTGAAAAGAAATGGACAAAAATTATCAGGATCATATGAGTTAGATAGTATTAAAGCAGATTTAGCTATCATGTATAAGCAGGTGAGTGAGGAAGAAAGACCAAAATATGATTTTACAAGATTTTTTCTCAATACATTTTTTAATACTCAGCAAATTGCTGGGAAAATTTATGAATGAAATAATGAAACAGAAGTTGTTGAGGATAGAACTATTACCTTTTTTAAGAGAGATAAATTATTTGGAGAAAAAGGGGATTTTCAATCACTTAAAGGATTTCTTGATATTAAATATGATGATGTTCAGGTATCTCTAGATGCGAATAATCAGTATAATATTTCTATTGAAAAAGCATTACTTTCAACAAGTGTGCCTGTAAATGATGGACAAGAACAAGTGATAGCAAAAGTGAGATCTCAGTATGTATTTTCTGATAAAGACCATTATTTTAAGAATATGTATATCACCTTTTATGATACCAATAATTATTCAAGAGGTGAGGAAATATTATTATTTTGAGGAAAAGAGTTTAGAATTATTAGAAAAATTGATACTATAAAAATGAAAGAAGAATTACCTAAAGAAATCCAAAAAATATTTGAGAATAACTAAAAAATTTGAAAATAATTTTATTTCCATATACTTTTACCAGTTTATTTTATTACATTATTTTTATGCCAAGAAAAAATACTACCGCAAAAATAGCGGCTATTATAGCACTCATTGCTATCATTTGATCTATTGTATCTACGTGAGCTTTAGTAATTTATGAGAGTTATTTTTGATCTCCAAATAGCGAAACATCGCTTACACAAGAACAATTACAAGAACTTTTACAATCTTTCTCATGAACTACGAGCGCATCAGGAGGAACACAAGAAATTTGAAGTGGAGAATTATTAAATGAAGATGCTTCGAGCGTAGCCACTTGAAGTACCAATGAAACTAATCAATAAAAAATATGTTTTTAAATATAAGAGTAACCTGACCTGCAGGACTTGGTATCAATTCTACTGCGGATATTATTACTAATATTTTTGCATATCTGGGATATTATATTATTACTGATATAGAATACGAATCAAGAATTAAATGATGAGTAAATTATTTTGATATTTTTATTTCTGATAAGAGGGTATTTTTAACTCAAACATGTGATGTTATTTTTGCCTTTAATCGTGAATCGTTAGAAAAAAATATTTCCGCTCTTAAAAAGGGGGGAGTTATTTTTTGTAATAAAAAAATTGAAACAACACTCACGCCTGATATAAAAAATATTATAGAAGAAAAAAATATACAGATACTATCGTTTGAAATCAATGATGCCTACGATAATACCTATTTACTCGCTTTATTTGCGTATTATTTTGATATAGATACTTCAGTTATAGAAATATGTTTATCTGAAATATTTGCTCGTAAAGGAACGGCTACTATCGAAGCAAATATTAAAATCTTTCAAAATGCATATAAAAATCTTTCATTTGAAAAATCACTCGATAAGATCTGAAAAATAGCAGAGAGGAGAGAAGTAAGTTATGGAAATAAGATGGTTGCTTCTGGTGCAATCGATGCGGCATTAGAATATTATTCTGCCTACCCGATGACTCCAGCGTCTACTATTTTAACAGAAATTATTGCTTCTAAAAAAGTAACATATCTTCAGGCTGAAGATGAAATTGCCGTTATTAACTCTGCACTTTGAGCTTCTTTTACTGGAGCAAGGTCTATGGTAGGAACTTCTGGATGAGGATTTGCACTGATGAGTGAGGCTCTGAGTTTTGCTATTCAAGCAGAAATAGGGATCGTAGTAGCTCTTTCTCAAAGAGCGTGACCGAGTACTGGAACACCAACATATCACGAAACTGGAGATATCAATTTTGCGCTCAATCCAACATTTGGAGATTTTGACCATATAGTTTTAACTCCAAGTTCTTTAGAAGAAGCATATTATTTTTCAGGATTAGCGCTTAATCTCGCTGATACCTATCAAACTATAGTTATTTTACTTTTAGACAAACAACTCTCAGAATTATCAGGAACAATAGGGGAACGTCCGAGTATAGAGGTAAGAAGAGGAGATGTTTTAGAAAATCCACCAAATGATTATAAAAGATATGCATTGACTTCAAGTGGTATTTCACCAAAAGTATCTGTTGGTACTCCAAATGGTGATTTTATAGCATCGAGTTATGAACATGATGAATTTTGAGCTACCTCAGAAGATTCTGAAAATAAAAAATTGATGACCGAAAAAAGATGGAAAAAATTAGAATATTTTTTTCAAAAAGAGGGAATTTCTTGATTTGAAGTTTTCAATTGAAATGCGAAAAAAATGCTTATCGTTTTTTCAGCTACGAGTTATACTGCAAAAGAATTTATTCAAGATAATTCAGAATATGGAATGGTGGTGATTACATTTTTAAAACCTCTTGATGAGAGATTGTACGATGTACTCAAGGATAAACAGGAGATAATTTTTGTAGAAAATAATTATTCTGGACAGCTCGAAAATTATATTTGTGGGCAATTTGGACTGAGATTTATACCATGATTAAAGATTTCAAACTTGAGAAAATATGATCTTTTCCCATTTTATATAGAGGATTTTAATACCTTAATTTGAAAATAAATATGAGAACGTGATTAACAAATATACAATGGTGTCCTGGGTGTTGAGATACACTCATCATCATGGCACTCAAAAATGCTTTTAAAGAATTAGAAATTCCTTCACATAAAAGAGTGGTAGTTTCTGGAGTTTGATGTTCAGGAAAAGCAAGTCAATATGTTGATTGATATGCGGCTGAAACACTTCATGGAAGAGCACTTCCATTTGCGACTTGAGTAAAGTTAGCAAAACCTGAACTCACTGTTGTTGTTATGTGATGAGATGGTGATGGATATGGAATAGGAATGGGGCACTTTATTCATAGTTGTAAGAGAAATATAAATATGACGTATTTAGTTTTTAATAATGAGAATTATGCACTTACTACTGGTCAAGCATCACCAACTACTCCTTTAGGAGCAAAAACCAAAACGACTCCTGATGGAAATACTAACCTTCCTTTTGACCCAATACAACTCGCTATCGATGCAGGATGTGGTTTTGCAAAAAGGGCAGATAGTTCAAAATTTGCTGAACTCAAAGAAATCATAAAAGAGGCAATTTTACATCCTGGATTTGCTATTATTGATATCACTCAGGCGTGTCCAAGTTTTAAAAGATGGTAAATATTTGGGGAAATTTGTTTCTATTATTTTTTAGGGAAATTGCTAAATTTGTTTTTTATAAAAAAATATGATAAGATAAAGTAGATTTAATATTTTATCTTTTTTTTATGGCACTTAATATTTTGACCTGACATGATGAAGAAATAGAAACGCCTAATGATTCTCTATGAACTCCAGATACTTCACAACAAGTTCAAAATTTATTGAGAGTAGGATGATACGACACTCTGGTACAGATAAAAGAAGATGGGGTATTTCTTGATGTCTCATCTCTTACGAGGCAAAGATTTATGTGATATGTAGATAGTATCTTTAAGAATAATTATTATTTTGAGTGATTAGATTATACTCTTTTTTCACAGCTCGTTTTTAATCCGTCTGATGTAAAATCAAAATCAGATCCGTCAAGTTATCAAGTAAAATTGTGTGATAAAATTTCTTTATTTCCACCAGAAAGAGTTTCAAAATATCACAAACCAATGATTTTTTGAAGAGACAAAGATCAAGCAGAATATACATTTAGTCCATTATTTGATGAAATTACTGATGAAAATGGAAAGACAAAAGAAGTTAATATTTTTTTAAATGTAGATGAGTTTATAGCAAGAATGTGGTTACATGGAATTCGTTATGGATTACAAATTTCGCTCATACAGGAAGCAATATCTTGAGCAAAAGAAAAAAAGGTTGTTATTGCAGAAGCACTCCAACCAATTCCATGAGTAGATGCTTATTTAGAAACCATTATTCCACTTTGACAGGATCTTCAAATTCAAACAACAAATGGAAAATTGGATTGGAAAAATTATGCCAGAGTATTCCCACAGGTTCCTGCTGGAAAAAAAATGTATCAAAAAATACCACTCAAAGAAGGAAAAATTGGAATGAATATTGCCTGAGATCAGTTACTTCCTACCGATCCAATAGATTTTGATATGTATAAATGGTGTGGAGAAGGAACTTCCGTGATACAGGAAAATGATATTCAATATCTTGTTTCATCTCAACCAGGATATGTACAGCCTATTATTTGACACTATGACAGTAAGAGCCATGGCGAAAAAGAGGGGAAAAAAGTAAAGGTTGACATCAATCAAATGAAGTCACCAGTTGCCGTAACAAGAGATATACAACTATGAACGATAGGACCCAAAACAGGAAATATACATGCTAGTGGAGATGTGTCTATTCACTGAGAGGTAATACATGATTATTGGGTAAAAGCTGAGAATGTAAAATGTATAGGTGATGTAAATGGGAGTATTTATGTTGAAAATAATGTAGATATTACATGAAATATTTTTTGATCTTCTGGAAAACAGTATATAAAATTTTGAGAAATTTCACAAAACGGGCAAGTAGTTTCTCAAAAGTGAAATATTACTATTGAGTGAAAGGTCCTTTCCAATGCGATACTTCAATCTCAACAAGGAAATATTCATGCTGTATCAGTAGAATCGTCTATAGTAATTGGAAAAAATATTCAATTACAGTCTTTAAGATCTTCCATTGTGATAGGAGAAAATATTGAAATAGAAAATGTAACTAATAGCATTATTATTTGTACTTATAAAACAGCTATTCAATCTTTAGTTTCACTCAAAGAGTCGGGAAATATCATTTTTATTATCAAACCAAAGGAATATAAAAATGAATCAGAAAAAATTTCCAATCAAATACAATGACTCACTCAAAGTTCACAAAATATTACTCAGTTTATAGAAAATCTTGAACAAAAAAATCTTCAAATTAAAGAAGATCCAATGATTCGTGATATTATTAAAATAAAAAGAAAGCAGGCAGAAAAACAACCGATTACTCAAGAGGAACAAAAAAAACTCCAAGAAGGATTAGTTTGGTACATATCAAAAATAAAAGAATTTCAAACGAATACAGAGGAATTAAAAAAACTGAAAGAAGCTTTCCAAAAACATTCAGAAGCATTGTGAAAACTTTCTACGTCTTTTCAAAAGCTCATAGAATTACAAAAAAATGTAGTACCACCTGAAGTTCAAATAGAATTTAATCAATCTCAGACAAAGTTAGCATATTTGCTCGTTGAGAATTTTGAAGGTTTTTCTCAACTCCCTCAAGAAACATTGATGCTATTAGCAAATTATAGGGATATGATCCAAAATAAAACATTTTCTATAGAAATGATTCAAGAAATTTCAGAGGGAACAAACATGACATGGAAGTACCAGTGATAGAAAAACATTTGCAATTTATTTCAAAGTATGATTTAATGATAGCAATATCTTATATCATACTTTTTTGCCAATGAAGAGAGGAATTATAAAAATGTATTATGAGTTTTTTGATAAAAAAATAGAAGATTCAACCCTAGTAGTTGGACTTATAGGCGTAATGATTTTTTTGGCCTGATTTTTATCAAATACAGGAGCGAGTTACAAATCAAATATTTTAGAATATAATACCACGTCCTCTAATACCGTTGTTATCGATGGAAAAATGTATAGAGTTCTTTTTGAAGAACTCAAATAAGATTATTTTACAACGAGCTCTATTTGCTTCAAGTGTATTCAAATTTTTTGTAATTTTTGATCAATATTTTGAATTAAAAACTTTTCTATATGTTTGATTTCTGAATTTAAAATTGGCTTGTTTGTCTTTAAAATAATAATATTTTCACGAAGTTGAATAGATATAATGTAAGAACTTATATCTATTTTTTTTAATTCCAAAAAATCATGTATAATACTTTTATAAATAATAGAGGAAAGAACTTGATTTTGTTTTCAGGTTTTCCCGAGCGATTTTAAAAGTAAATCTTTTATATTTCCAAGTTGCATATTAAAAAATGATTACAAATTCACCTTTTACTTTTTCTTTATTTTGAGAAAAATAATCAAATACTTCTTTTATAGTACCCCTCTTAAATTCTTCAAATTTTTTGGTGAGTTCTCTTCCTACGACTATTGGAGTATCTTCTCAAAAATATTGTATAAAATCTTCTAAGGTTTTGAGTATTCTATGAACAGATTCATAAATTACTACCGTTTCTTCTTTGTTTTGAAGTTTTTTGAGCATCGTTTGTCTTCCTTTTTTTATAGGAAGAAATCATAAGTATAAAAAGTGATTTGATGGGAGTCAACTTGCACTGAGCGCTGTAATACAAGCAGTCACTCACGGAATAGGAGTCACTTCTATATCATTTTCAAGAGCTTCTTTGATGAGTGCATATCCTGGATCAGAAATCCCAGGAGTTCCCGCATCAGAAATAAGTGCGATATTTTTTCCACTTTTGAGATCTTCAATGATTTTTTGAGTTTTCATTACTCCTGAGTGCGAATGAAAACTGATAAGCGGTTTTTTTATATTATAATGATTGAGGAGCGTTGCAGAGGTTCTTGTATCTTCACAAGCAATACTATCCACTTCTGAGAGAATTCTGATAGCTCTCAGAGTCATATCTTCAAGATTTCAAATAGGGGTTGCAACGATATAAAGCATTTTTCAGGAGTTAAAATATAATTTTGTACCATATTAAGAGTTTTTCGTAAAAAACAAATTTTTCTTTTTTCCTATTGTTTATATAATCATTTTTAAATATTATTTACTCATAGGTATGAAAAAAATCTTTTTATTATTTCTTTTGTTTTTTTTTACTCAGGCAACTTTTGCACATCCTCTTGATATTTCTTCGAGTTTTTTGAGCTTTCATAAAAATTTTTTAAATGTAACTACGTATTTTCACTCTTATGAGATAGAATATTTACTCAATTCAAAAAATATTGCCTTTAAGTCGGTGTATGAATATTATGATCATAAAGATATTATACAAGAATACGTACGCAAAAATATACAGATCGATATTCCCCAAAATTCTTGTAATATGGGAAAATTTGAAATATTGGAATTAGAAGAGTATCAGATTTTATCAACAGGAATTGAGATAAACTATAGTTTTGAGTGCGAAAAAGAGATTTCTGAGTGAGAGATAATCGTGAGTTTTTTTGATAACTTTCCTCTTCAAACCAATCAAATGACTTTTTATAATCTCAATACTCAGGCTTCGACTCCTTTTGATAGCGTAGTATTAACTTCAAAAATTCAAAACTACCCATTTGATTTATATGACAAGAAGTTTCAATGTGTCATAGATAGTGATGGGGATGAGATTTCAGATGAGCAGGAAGCAATCCATAAAACTGATGTATTTTCTCTTGATACAGATGGGGATTTTTATACAGATTATGAAGAAATTTTTAATTCATGGAATCCTTTGGATAACAATTATTGACCCAATCAAGAACCAAGGACACAAATGCCAAATGATATAGTAAAAAAAGCACAAGAAAATATAAAGACAAAACAATATTGTGATACAAAGATTTCACTTTCGACAAAAGTTTCAAAAGATACGGGACTTCTTACCTCTGGATTTTGAAATGAATACTTTGTTGTTACTATGAAAAAAATATCCAATTATATCAATCAGGTTTCTTCTGAAAATCTTTGGTATATTTTACTCGTGGTTATCGGACTTTGATATATTCATGCTCTTGGGCCGGGGCATTCAAAAAGTTTACTTATTTCCTATATTTTAGATAAAAATAAAAGTTTTTTTGATGGATTATTGTATGCTATGATCTTTACTGTGACGCATCTTCTTGATATTATAGTGTTATTTTTGCTTACTAAAGTCATTTTTAATTTTTATGATGTATCAAATTATATGCTTTATATTCAGAGATTTTCACTTCTGATACTTTTATTTTTCAGTATCTATTTGATGAGGAAATCATATAAAATGATAAAAAATCCATCGGTTTGAATTGGTTCTGCGTGTGAGAATAAAAAAGATATCAAAGGAACTCTTTTAGTTTGATTTATTGCTGGATTGGCTCCGTGTACATTTTGATGGAGTATCTTCTTATTACTTTTTTCTACTGGAAATTTGAGACTCATTATTCCTATGATTTTAGCTTTATGAATAGGAATATTCTTGTGTCTTTTGAGTATTTTAATTTTTAGTTTTTTCTTAAGAAGAAAAATTTTTGAAAAAATAAAATTATTTTCTGAATATTCATGACTTTTTTCCAGTAGTATTTTGTTTCTTTTAAGCATATATTTATTTTTCCAATTATACTAAAAAAATAAAACCCCAAACAAAAATAGTTTGGGGTTTTATGAAATTATTCTTCTTCTACGCTTTTAATGATTTCTTTAAATCTAAAATATTCTGTGATCCTGAGTCCGCTAAATTTACCTATAAGAAAATTGATTGGGATGAGTCAAAGCAGAATTTCAGGATAAGAAAGTAAGAAAACTTTTATTGCCGTGATATTGAAAATTCAGAAGGCAAATATAGGAATCAAAAGAGTATAAAAAAAGCTTTCCTTGTATTCTCATAAATCTTTCGAAGTAATGATGGTAATCATTTTTTCGCTTAAGAGAATAAAAACGATAAAGTAAAGAACATCTCACATATTGAGAGTGATGAGATTGAGCGAATACAGAATATTGATAATTCCAATAAAAAATATGATATTTATAGAAAGCAGAAATGCCATTCTTGGTGCGTATAAGAGATTGTATCTTTCAGTGATGAGAGAAAGAACTAAGTTGAGACAAACATATAATAAAATTAAACTTCATCAAAATACCAGTCCTAATTTAAAAAATAGTAACGTAATAAATAAAGGAATCACTATTCCTATCGGAGAAAGTCCGATAAAGTGTTTAAAAATAATGATGATAGTTAGTACGATCGGAATGAGTAAAAAAATATAAATACTGTTGGTTGAGTATCAAACATTGGAAAGATTATTGATAAATTTTGATAAGAAAAAGATATTTTTTACATCATTTTGAGTAAGATCGATATTGAGAAAACTTTGTTTATTCGCCTCGAGTTCTGTAATAAGATCTCAAATCTGATTTTGTTTCAAAATTAAGTATTTAGAATTTTCTCACAGTAATATGATTTTATCAAGCCAAACTTTATTTGCTAAAAAGTTTTTTAAATAGCTTCATAAGATATTGAGATTGTAAGAAGAGAGTCAGACGATATTATAGGTTTCTCAGGAATTGTTACTGGTAAGGTCTTTATTGATATTGGAGAGAATATTAAATACAAAATCTCTTGAACCCCAAACGATGATAAAATCTGATTTAAATCAGAGCGTTTGTTTGTAATCCTTTATATTATTCACAATGCTGGAAATTTCAATATCTGTTTTATTGAGAGGTCAAATAGTGTTTACATACACTCCATCTTTTTTAGAAAATTCAATGTAGTTATTGATATCACTCGAAAGAATTTCATCAGAGTAAATCAGAAGAAATGATTTTTCATAGACTAAAATATTATAGGTATTATGAAACAGTATCTTTTGTTCACTTGCTTCATCTTCGCTTTTAGTCGTTTCAAAAATATTCAGTTCGAGTTCTTTTTCTCATTTTTCACTAAAAACCCTCATAAATACAGGACCATTTTGAGTAGAAGCTCATTTCAAATTCCATTCAAAAATGAAAGATTTTTCTCAGTAGAGATTTTCAAGTTTTTCTTTAATATTTGAGATGTCAATAACATATTCATTGTTGATATTGATCTCTTTGGAAATAAGCTTATTTATTTCCTCAGATATATCAAAAGATGTTTCTAGGGAAGAATTTTCATAGGATTCTTGAATATTTCCACTTGCAAAGCTGTTGAGTGTGAGCGATATTAAAAGAATGCAAAGAAGTAATTTTTTCATATTATTTTCTATTAAGAATTATTCAAAAGGTTTTTAAAAAAATTTTTACATCTAAGAGAAAACTCCAGTTTTCTATATAGAATACATCGAGATTTACTTCGTCTTCAAATGTATTTTTTTCTCTTCCGTTTACTTGAGCGAGTCCTGTAATTCCAGGTTTAATCGTAAGTACTCTTTTTTGATGAAGAAGATAATTTTGAACTTCTCTTGGTTGATGTGGTCTTGGTCAAACGAGACTCATATTTCATAAAAAAACGTTGAAAAGCTGTGGTAGTTCATCAATAGAGTATTTTTCAATAAAGTTTCAAATTTTTGTTTTTCTTGGATCATCTTTTATCTTATAGAGTGGACCATGTCTGGATGATTTTTCGGCTATAAGTTTTTTTTCAAAAGCAAGAGCTTCGTCTTTGTTATTATCGACTCCATAACTTTCTTTGATACAATATTTCCATTTGAGGTATCTGAATTTATAGAGATTGAATTTTTTTCCGGTCTGTCCGACTCTGAGATTTTTATAAATGATAGGTCCATCGGGATCTTCCCATTTAATCAGTATTCCTACTATGATAAATAGAGGAAGGGAAATAATAATTCAGATGATACTTCCGATGAGATCAATTCACCTTTTTAGAACTCTTCACCAAGCTCAAAGGGCGGTATTTTTTATTTCTACTACTGGAATTTTATTTAAGAGGGACACGGTAGTATTGCTTTTAGTAACATCAAAACTATTGGTAATATATCTATAGCGTATTCCGTATATTCTCGAAAAATCCCAAATTTGGTAGAGTTCATCACTATTAAAATCACTATCAATATAGAGAATTTCATCAATAGGATTTTTTTCTAAAATATCTCATATATGTTGTGCGTTTCATAAATAGGGAAGTTTTGCATTTGTTTTTGCTTTATTGATGTATCAGATGATGTTATAAATATGGGCTTCTTGAATATCATCTAAAATATGGTGTATATTTTTTTCTCACTGAGAGGTTACTATCAGTATATTTCTTTTTGGAATATATCAGCTATCCAAAAGAAAATTTTGTATTTTATTGAGAATAATTCTTTCTGTAATAATTCAAAAAACACCAATAAGAGTGGTAAATAAAATAACGAGTCTTGGAATTTCTACATTATAAAAAACTCATTTTCCAAAATAAACAAATACAGAGAAAAATAAAAAAAAGTAAATACTGTATAACAATATATCAAAAGTTTCCTTTAATTTTGATGCTGTTATTTTGAGAGAATATAGTCCGTGAATAGAAAAAATAATCAAGTATAAAAAGGCTCCAAAAATCGCAAATTTGAGAAGGTATTCATTATGAATAATTTGTATAGGGAGTTGTACTCATGGGACAAAGTCGTTTATTTCTCTGAGATCTCTCGCTATAAAAAAGCTCAAAAAGATGATAAGAAAATCCAGAGGTAATTTTAAAAGTGAAAAAATAATTTCATGTTTTTTCATAGGGGATTTTAGAAAAAATAGAATTTTATAATGTGGGTATTGAATGGAATGTGTTTTCCAGTTCTTTTTTTATTTTATGTAATTTTTTATTATTGCAACTTCTTATTGATTTAAAATTTGATTTATGGAGAAAAAATATTATATTTCAAAATATATTTTATTTTTCGTTACTTGCTTTTTATGAAACAAATTTTTCTTGTGTTATTTTCTGACTTTTCTTTGTTATACAGACACTTTCTTCATTGGAATATTTCAAAGATTTTAATTTCTCTCTTTAGTTTCCTTTTATGACTTCTTTTTGCTCTTCCGTTTTGAGGATTACTTTTCCTCCTACTTTTCATTGATCCTATCGATTGGCAGGATATTTTTTCTACGTATTATGCTACACAAACCATAGGGCTCTCTTTTTTAACAGCCATCAGTTCACATCTTTTTTATGTTATATTTGAAGTACTTCTTCTTGTATTGTGAGTATTGGCGTTTTGATTTTGAAGTAGTTATAAATTGGTGCTCATGGCAAAATTAAATTTGGATTACAAAGCAGGTACACCAACGGGGTTTTTTAAAAATCATTATTTTTCTTTTTTGAAAATATCAAAGACGATCTGAATTTTTTCGTGGATAGGAGTGGTGTTTCTGGCTTTATTTTTTCTCATCGTATGAATTTTTCTTGCCATTATTTTTTTCTATTGAGGGATTGAGGAGGCTTATGTTATAGCAACACAATCAGAAAGTGTAAGCGCACTTTCTTTAGCGGTTTTATCTGTAGTTATAGTTGGATTTTTGATATTTTTGTATTTGGCATATAGAATGAATTATTCATATATCATTATGTTAGATGAAAAAAACTACCCAGAAAGAAAATCAGCACTTTTTTATGTAAAAGAATCATTTAAAATTACTTCGGGAGTAAAAGTATTTTTCTTTTTCCTCGTAGCACTTGTATTTTCTATTTGTATTGTTTTTCCAGTTGATTATATAGGGAAATATATAGAGGCGATGGAATATCCTTTGGTAGAAGCTCTTTTTTCTCTTATCATATTTTTGACTATGAACGGATTATTTGAGATGTTACTAGTGAGTACCTATTATAGTATTATGCAAAAAGATACTACACATGCCGATACTTCTGAGTCTATAGCAGAATGAGTTTAATTGAATTATTTTAAAAAACAATGAAAGTTTTAATATTTTGAGATATTTATGGAAGAGTAGGAAGAAATGCTTTTAAAAAGCATTTCTTGTCTTTAAAAGAAAAATATAATCCAGATTTTGTTTTGGTAAATCCTGAAAATATTTCTTCGGGAAGAGGTCCTATAGAAAAACATATGAAAGAACTAGATGCACTCTGAGGTATAGATGTGTATACTTCTTGAAATCATATTTTTGATAACTATGATGATATTAAAAATTATTTAGAAAAACCTGACTCTAAACTCCTTCGTCCAGCAAATTATTATGAATCAGAGCATCTATATATTCCAGGAAAAGGATATAAAATATTAGAAAAAAATGGTTTAAAACTTCTTGTTATCAATATTATGTCATCAGTATTTATGAGAGATGAAGTCTATAATCCTTTTTTAAAAATGGATGAACTTTTAAAGACGATTGATACTTCTTGATTGAATGGAATTATTATCGATTTTCATAGGGAAACCACTTCAGAAATCTATGCAATGGGGATGTTTTTGGATGGAAAAATAAGTTTTCTTTACGGAACACACACTCACATCCAAACCAATGATGAGTTGATTTTACCGCAGGGAAGTGGACTTTTAACAGATGTATGAATGAGTGGACCGCTCTATAGTATTATATGAGCTGATTTTGAGGGAATAAAATCAAGATTTTTTGGGGGGATTTTAAAAGGGAAGATAGAACAGGCGCTCGATCCAAATTATGTGGTAAGTGGCTGTGTTGTTGAAATAGATGAAAAAACAAAAAAATGTTTACATATAGAAAAAATTAGAATAAAGGGGAAATTATAGTAAGAAAAATAAAAAAATAGAAACTTTTAGTTTCTATTTTTCATCTTTTAAGCGTTTTAAATCTTCTAGGTTTCATTTTTTTATTCTTAAAAGTTTCATTTTTTGAGTAAGAAGTTTTGTTTTGAGTTTTATTCTTGGAATATCTTCTTCAAAAGTAGTTTGCGCGAGATTTTCTCATTTTTTTAATTCACTGTAGGTTTCATAAAATCAGGTAAATGCTTCTCCGATACTTTTTGAAAGTCAGATTCCTGTATAGTGGAGTACTTTTTTCCCAAGTTTTTCTTTGCTTACATCTTTTTGGTCGTTTGATTTTTCTTGTAATTTTTTTGTTGTATATAAAACGGTATCATCTAAATATGCTTGAAAATAAGCATATTTTTCTCATAAATATCTAAAAGGATTCTTCATATAAAAAAGTAAATATAAAAATATTGAGGATATTATATTTATTATTTACTTTTTTCAAATTTTATTATTATAGAGAAAACTTAGTATTAATTTCTTTTTATGACCAAAAAACTTTTTTTACTCATCATATTGTGTATTTTTTTGTTAAGTACTACGACATTATTTTTTATTTTTCATTATTTAGATCCTTATAGAAATGAATTTGTTTCGGTTGTTACATTAGGAGTTTCAGTTTTACTATGTATTACTTCTTTTGTCAGTATGCTTTTGTATCTTTTTAAAAAAGTTCATTATAGAGGAGAAGTATTTTTATCACATATTTTTTCCAGTTTACGACAAGCATTTTTAGTCGCTCTTTTTGTTATTGGAGTGGTTTTATTTAAAATTATTGGAGTATTTTCTATTGCGACAGTAGGGCTTTTTATTTTGATTCTTATTTTTATCGAAATGATGTTTCAAAATTTTTAAATAAAATAACAGAACGTCAAGAGGTTTTTTTGATTTTCTTATCTTTATGTGATATAATTTTTTTGTCTCTACTATTTAAAAAAGAAAAATAAAATTTATGAACGCAATACAAAAAATACTTACTACTTTCCTTCTTTTTATCTTTACTCAATCTCTATTTGTACAAACATATGCAAATTCACTTATCTACTCAAAACAAGTGAGAGGAAAAATCATGGAAAACTTTAAACAAGAACAGTTTAATAATATTTATAATAATCAAAATGGACTTTTAAAAGAGGATGTGAATTTTTTTGAAACTCAAAATAAAATCATGATGTTTGAAACTATCAGAGATAATAATAAAGAACAAAAAGAAGAACTCGATATTCAAAGACAGGTTATTTCAGATAGAGTAACGAATTTAGAAGATGCTATTGCTCTTATAGATGCGGATATTGAAAAAACAAAACAAGAGATTTTATCCTTAAGTCGTAATATCGTTGCATTATACTCAGAAATAGCGAGTACAAAACAAGAGATAGATGTAAAAAATAAAGAAATATATGAATCAAGAAAGATTCTTTTGGATTATATTGCACATATTTATAAAAAACAAAATGTACTCTATTCAGGAGAATATAAAGATATTGACTCACTTAAAACGGTGTTATTGTCAGATGGAAGCTTGGGAGATATTCTTTCAGAACTTCATTTTACTTCGGTACTTGAAATAACTGGACAATCTTTAGTGGAACAATATAGAAAATTAGTAAAAGAATTATTTGTAAAAAAACTTGATTTAGAAAAAAAGAATAAAAATGTAAAACTCTCAAAAACTCAAGAATTGATAAAGAAAAAATCTCTTCAGGAAAAAAAAGAATTTAGAGAAAAAATCCTTGATTATACAAAAGGACAAGAAGAACTTTTTACTCAATATGTAAAAGAAAAAATTAAAGTAGATACGACTCTTAAAATAAAAATTATTCAAAATAAGGTAAAATTAAAAGATCAAAAATCCGAATTGTTAGCGAAATATAACTGTGATTATTTAGATGAAAAATTATTCTCAGATGATGTCTATTTAATAGATATTGATGATAAATCAAAAAAAGATTGTATGGAACTCAATAAGATTTTAACATTAGAATCACAACTCAAACCATTTTCACAAAATAAACAAAATGTGTTTTTATGGCCTATACAACCAGAAAAATGAATAAGTGCGTATTATAAAGATCCATCATACTTAGACGCTGTTTGAGCAAGTCATGATGCGATTGATATTATTGCTCCACAGGCAACTGATATTATTGCACCAGCAGATGGATACATAACTTATGTAAAAGAACCAACAGATGAGGGGTATGCCTATGTAGTACTAAAACATGCAAATGGATTTGTGAGTGTCTATGGACATATCAATGAGGTATTATTTACACAATATGATTTTATTAAAGCAGGAACCGTTTTTGCTCGTAGTTGAGGAGAAGTTGGAACCAATGGGGCTGGACTTATGACCACTGGACCACATCTTCATTTTGAAGTATTTAAAGATAGAGAATATGTTGATCCACTCAATTATTTAGATCTTACAGTATTATCAGAAGATAAAGTTCCACCAGTTCAAAAATATGCATATAAATATGTAAATGACTATAAAGAAAGACACGGAGAAGAATATACTGGAGATTTACTCAAAAATATAGTGGTATTTAAATTAGAAGGAGAAAATGAGATAGAGAGACAAAAAGATTTACTTGCAAAATATGCAACGAGTGAATTTAATAATTGGGATATGTGGGTAGAGGAAGCAGTTGATGGAAATATTGATCCAAGTTTCCTTATGTGTATTGGACTTGCTGAGAGTGGACTTGGAAAAAATTTAAAAACATCGTATAATGTTTGAAATATTGGGAATACAGATAGTTGAGGAACCTGGGAATTCCCAAATGCAAGAAGCTGAGTATACCGGATGACAAAAACTTTAAATAATCAATTTTTATGAGATTATAAAGAAATGAGTAAATTATCAAGATATGGAAATAAAACCGGATCGATTTACGCGTCATCTCCAATCAATTGGCATAATAATATGGTAAAATGTTTACAAGCTCTGAAAGCAGAACATATTCCAGATAATTTTAACTTTAGACTACAATAATTTATGTATTACTTTTTAATAATTTTATTTTCTAGTGTATTGTCTGATTGAGTATTCGCTTCGAATACTCAATCAAATGATGCTGGAATTTCACATGGGGTGAGTTTTTTATCAAAAATACTTTCTACTGACGCATTAGTAAATTTTGCTTTTGGTATTCTTGTACTGATAGCAACTTTTTTAGTTTCAAAGATACTTTCTGGAAAACTCGAATCCTATTATACTTCTTATAATAAAGATGGAGATCAAACAAAGGAATGACTGTATGGGGTAATTAGTAGAAGTATAAATATCACGGTATGGTTTTTATGAATTACGTTGATGTTTGGGGTAATGGGATTAAATGTGGGATTATTTTTATGATGAATCGGTTTTTGAATCTGATTTACTATGCAAATATTTCTTTCTAATTTTATCTATTGAATTGTTATGGTTACACAAGGAACCGTAAGAAATGGAGATTTGATAGAACTGAATGGAGAGGTTTCAAAGGTTGAAAAAGTAAATCCACTTTTTACTGAAGTAAAAAAACTCAATGGAGTGAAGAGTTTTATACCAAATATTAAATTTTTACAAGACTCATTTTCTAACTTATATATCAATGAAAGCAGAAGATTTGAAGTAGAATTTACCCTTGATTACACAGCCGATATTCCAAAAGCAAAACTCATTATTGATAAAGTAATAGGAAGTGTTCCTGGAATAATAGAAAAACCAGAACATAAAATATGGCTTACAGGATTAAGTGAAAATGGGGTGGTTGTAAAAGTACTTTTCCGGATGAAATCAAGAGATAAGGTATTTACGATTCGTTCTAATGTGATAGAAACTCTTAATTTAGCATTTAAACAAGCATGAATATTAGTCGCATTTAACCAAATGACTTTTGTGCAAAGAGATGATATTCAGAGTGATAAATATAAAGCAACCAAATAAAAAACATATTTCTTTAGAAATATGTTTTTTATTTGGTTGCTTATTTAAAAGTATCTAATTTTTATAGTAAAAAATATTTGATTTTTATAGTAAAAACTCTATAATTATTATAGAATGATTTTAGCTTAAAAATAACAAAATATAACTATGATAACTTTTGACAAAATTGTTAATAAACTGTTAAAAAAATGATGAAAAGTAATTTTTAAAGATGATATTTTTGAAATTATTGACCCAGAAAAAAAGCCTGAATATATGACTTTAGTCAATAAAACTATCTACCTTTTAAAGTCTAAAAATGTCATAAAAACGATTCGTAATGGAGTCTATATTATACCAGATAGATTTGATGAAAAATTAAATGAAATCGACCTGATAGAAAAGTATTATTTTGCCTTTGTGAAAAAGTACATAGCTGAAAATGTTGGAAGTGAATATTTTATTTCTGGGAAAAAATCTCTTGAAATACACTTAAAAAATTTTTCTATTCCAGAAAAAATTATTATCGTCAATAGAAAAATAAATAAAAAAGTGATGATATGAAATTACCAAATCATTTTTAAAACCATTTCTGCGTGAAAAGTGAATCTCTTTCAAAAGCTCTCAAAATTGACGAAATCCGTAGCAATAGAATCTACCACATTTAAGATATCTGCTTTAGAATTGGCTTTGGTAGAAACGGCACTTATCTCAGATAGTATGGAGGGGATAGATATAGAACTGCTTTCTAAGGCAATTAAAAAATATGGAAAATTCTTTCAAACTGAGCACTTTTATATTATTGGAGAACTTAAATATGGTATGGCGTTTAATCGTCTCAAGGAAATTTCAAAACATATTGATACAAAATTATACGAAATATTTTTAGATATTATCAAGAAAAATGGAGGTCTTTTTATAGGGGAAGGTTTGAGGAAGGTGATTTAAATTTGTATTTTTATATAAAAAAGTTAAAATACTCTCAAACCTTACTTTATCACTTATCATCACTATCATGAGAACAATATTTCTTCATTTGAAATGTATCGCTAGAATTTGGTAATTCTAAAAAAACACTTTCAAAAAATAAAATAATCAAAATAAATCTTTAAAAAAGATTTATATTTTTAGTATTCTATAATATAAAAATTATGACCAAAAACTTAAGAGAACTGGAACAATTACAACAAAACCTTGAATATCAAAATGGCGAATTAAGAGTATTTATCGCTGATGTACTCGCACTTGAAAATAGAAATGAAGAAGATATGAAGGCTCGTATGATAGAAGTAGAAAATCTGGTAAATACCTATGGATGAGTAGTAATTTTACAACACGTTCAAAAAAGAGGAACTCCTGATTATAAAAATTATATTTGAGGAGGAAAACTCGAAGAAATTATGCAAGAAATGCAAGAACAAAATGCTAACTTACTCATACTTTGAAATATTTTAAAACCCATTCAAATATATAATATCAATGAAAAACTCAAAACTATCGGAGCAAAAGCTTGGGATAGAATAGACCTCATTTTAAAAATATTTGAAAAAAATGCCAAAACGATGGAATCAAGACTTCAAATAGAACTTGCCTCCATAAAACATATGTGACCACGTATTTTTGGTATGAGTGAAGAACTCGGAAGTCAGTGAAGTGGAGGTTCAAAACTTTCCAGATGAAAATGAGAAACCAACACAGAAATCATGAAAAGACATTTGAAAGAAAGGGAAATACATATAAAAAAAGAACTCGAACAATATAAAAAAGTAAGAGCAGAACACAGAAAATCAAGAAATAAAAGAGGAATGAGTACGGTTGGAATCGTATGATACACTAATGCTTGAAAATCAAGTCTTATGAATGTATTAACTGGAAAATGAGTATTAGCTGAAAATAAACTCTTTGCGACCCTTGGAACTTCTGTGGGAAAGATGTATATCGAAAATCACTTTGATGAATCAGGAATATTTCTCAAACAAAAAGATGTTCTTATCAATGATACGATTGGGTTTATCAGAGATCTTCCACCCAACCTCATTCAGGCATTTGCTTCTACTCTCGAAGATAGTATTGAATCCAATATTTTGCTTCATGTGATAGATGCTAGCGACCCAAAACTTGAGGAAAAAATCCAAGTCGTTGATGATATTTTGAAAAAAATATGATCGACACAAAAAAAAAAATATTTTTTTAAAAAAATAGATATGATTTCAAAAGAGTATTTAGGAGAATTAAAAAATAAATTTTCTTATCTCAATCCACTTTTTATATCTACCTATTTATGAGAAGGAATAGAGGATTTAAAACAAATTATTTTAAAAAAAATCTAATATTTCACGATAAAAATAAAAAAATGCAAAAAAGATTTGCATTTTTTTATTTAAATATATTATTCACCATACATTATTGTTTAACTTTTTTAGTATGGTATGAGATAAACCTCGTTGATGGGTCATTTGATATACTCCGAAACAAGCCGAAGAATTAGCAAGACAAGACGCGATAAAGAAACAACAAGATGCAATGAAGAGAAAAATACAAGGGAAAGTATGAGTTATTTTGCAAAAGAATAAAAAATAGAATGGAGACATTCTATTTTTTTATTCTCTCTTTTGAAGAGAAATTGCATTTTTTGAAAAAAAATATATAATTTTTTTCAATTATTTTTTAGCTTGTTTCAATGAAAATACTTTCTCTTAAATTATTACACTATCGTAGATTCCGCCAAGAAGAAATCAATTTTAGGGATGATTTTTCGTTAATTTTTTGAAAAAATGGTAGCGGAAAATCATCTCTTTTAGACGCTATTTGATATGCACTTTTTTGACCAAGTAGTAAGGATTTTGTAAGAGTGAGTAGGGAACATCTCAGAAGTGATTTTTTGCGTGATAGAGAACCATCAAAGATAGAACTTCAATTTCAGTATGGTCTGTGAGACTATAAAATTGTCAGAATTATTGATGCAGGAACAAAAAAATTTGCTTCTGATTTTATTATAGAAAATAAAGATACTCTCACAGGACCAGAGGGATTAGAAATTATTGGATGAGATGAAATCAATCGTTATATCGAAGATCTCATTTGAGTCAACAAAGAAATGTTTCTTAGAAGTGTGTTTGCTAAACAAAAAGATCTCGAAGTATTATCTTGATGACTTTCCCAAAGAAAGGAACTGATCAATAAGATTCTTGGATTAGATAGAATAGAGGAGATTATAGAACAATTAAAAAAAGAAGAAAAAGAGAAAAAAACGCTTTTAGAAATCTATAAAAAAAAGGTGTGAGATTTTGATGTAACTTCACTCAATACAAAAAAAGAAGAAATCCAAAAACAAATCACCCATACAGAAGAAATCTATAAAAAATCACAAACACAAAGACAAGAAAATCTTTTACAATATGAAAAAATAAAACTTTCTTTTGAGCAAATTTTAGAGAAAAAAAATGCATTTACTCAATTAGGAACCGATCTTTCTGTAAAAAAAGAGCAATTGAAAAATCTTTGAAAAAATATTCTTGATAAGCAAGTTGAACTTCTTGAAATAGAAAAAAAAGAGAAATATTTGCAAGAAAATAAAAATATTCTTTTGGAGAAACAAAAATATGACACGATAATTTTACAACAAGAAACTCTGAAAAATCAAGATAAAATAAAAAGAGATTTAGAAGAAGAGCTCAAAAAAAATCAGCAAGAAAGAGAAAAAATACAACAGAAAATAGAACAAAATACTCAAGAAAAAATAAAAGAAGATATAGAACTTTCTCAAAAAGACATAGAGCTTTTCCAAAAAAATATACAAAAAAATATTTCACTAAAATCTACTCTCGAAACAGAATTATTACAACTCAAAAATCTTTGACAGGAACTCGGGAAAGAATTAGAACTTTTGCAAAACTTATGACAAGACGCATCTTGTCCTACTTGTAAAAGGCCGCTTAAGAAAGATTTTCCAAATCTGGTTATTCTCTTTGAAAAAGATTTACAAGAAAAAAGAGATGCCTATAAAACAAAACAAAATGATCTTACTAAAATTATATCAGAAATACAACAGGATGAAAAAGACTTACTTACGTCAAAAAATCAACTTCATTTACTTCAAAATTTAGAAAAAGAAATATTATTATCGTATAATCAAATTCAGAATTATACCAAGGTGATAACAGATATATCTCAAAAACTTTCTTCTTTGAAAGATGTCCATTATAAAGAAGAAAATCATAAAAAAATACAAATAGAGTTTGAACAAATAAATCAGGTTTTTCAAGAATACAATAAAATCTCTTGACAGGTGGTAAAAAAACAAGAAATTCTTCATTTTATTGATACCGCACTTCAAGATACAAAACGTATTCAAAAGGAAATCCTAGAGGGAGAAAAAAAATTATCCCATATTGGATTTTCTCAAGAAGAATATGAGAATATTCAAAAGGATTTTGAAGAATGAAATCAAAAACTTCATCATATAAATACTCAAATAAGTGAGATAGAAAAGGTAAAACTAGCTTTCGAATTTGATATGAAGTTACTATTTCAACAAGAGCAAATTTTTTTACAAGATAAAAAACAAATTGATATTTTGGTTTGAGAGAGTTCAGATATTTTATTAAAAAAACAAATTTTATCGGATTATATTCTCTATCTTTTAGCTTATATGAAGCCACGTATTGAGGATGTAGCAAGTGAATATTTTTCTCTTATTACTGATGGAAAATATACTACATTAACTTTGGATGATGATTATAATATCATGATAGATGAAAAAAATCTTGATTTATATAGTGGGGGAGAAAGGGATTTAGCAAACCTTTGTTTTCGTCTCAGTTTAGGGCAAAATCTTACCAGCCATAAATGAAATCCAATCAATTTTTTAGTTTTAGATGAAATTCTTGCTAGTCAAGACAGAGACAGACAACAAAATATTTTAATTCATCTCAAAAGATTAGAAAATAAATTTTCTCAAATTATTCTTATTTCTCATGCAGAAGAAATGAAGGAATTAGCTACGAACTTGATGGAAGTAAAGTCTATAAACAAGCAAGAAAGTAGTATTGTATATCATTAAAAAAAATTTTTTGTACCACTCAATTTTTGCATAATAAATAAAATTGTGATATACTTCACAGGTAACTTATTTATTACCAAATACTATTATGTCTGAAATAAATACAAAAGATTTTAACCAATCTACACCAAAAGTATCTCCTGATGAACTGATACAAAAAACTGCTTATGATAAAAGAGTGGACAGAATGGATTTACCAGAGGTGAGAGCTCTTGAAAGAGAATTTTCTCAAGAAAAGCAATGAGTTATATCTCAAACCAAGGAAAAATTATTGGCTCATATAGAGCAAAGTTTGGCAGATGGATTTACCGTTGAAACCCAAGAAGATTATGAGGTATTGACGAAACTACTTTCTCTTTTGTGAAAAAAACAAATACTACCAGAATATAAAATACTACAACATATAGCGGATAGAACAGGAAAAAGTTTTTTTTCGATCAGCTATGATAAACAGGGAAATCTTTTGAAATTGTACGCAAAACTTCCTCAAGAAATTACAAGAAATAAGAGAGTAGAAGCTTTGAGTTTTATGGGAGATATTTCTTTAGAAGACGGTCGTTTTACTCAAGAAAATTTGATTACGCAGTATCAATTTGACCTTTTACATAATAATAATCGCTTTGATATGAGCGAAAAATAAAAGAAACCACCAAATAAAAAATAAAAACAAATTTATAATATAATATTAAAAATATGGCAGAAGTACCAGCTCTACACGAGATTCCAAAAGTTGAATCTAAAAAAGATTTTAATCAAATAGTTGAAACCGCTTTAGCTGATAAAAGATTGAATCAAAAAGAAAGAGGTGAAATTTTAGCTTTGATAAAAGAAATGAATAAAGAGAAACAAAATATTCATAATCAAGCGATTCAAAATCTAAAAGATTTTGCAAAAACCTACGGATATACCGGATTTCAGGCGCATTTAGAAAAATCACTAAACTCTCAGAGTGCAGCAGTATCACAAACAAGCGAAATTCCTGTTGGAGAGTCATTATCAAAAGATGAAACTTTAGTTCCTTCAGAATCAACTCCACCACAAGAACCATCTTCGGTTGCACCATGAAAATCTTCTTCCTCTTCTTCACCAGAAGAAATATCTTTTATTGATAAAACTTGAGATTTTATTAGCTCAGGTTTTGATAAAGTAAAAAATATTTTTTCATCTTGAATTGATTTACAAAGTATTCCAGAAAATGATAAAAAAATAATTGAAGAATTACAAAAAACATGATTTAAATTAAAGACAGTTGAATGACAAAAAAGTGTTTATGAAGTAGATATGCTTTGATTAGGAGAAAAAAGTATTCTTACTATCGAAAATAATGGAAAAATAAAATTTTCAACCAACAGAGTCGTAGTTGAGGGAAAACAAAAAGAATTTGAATTTTCTGATGTAAAAGAGGCGAAAGAAAAACTCACTCAAATAAATGAATATATTAAAGTTTCTTTTGAGATAAAACCCCTTGAAAATATTTATGAAACTCAAAGAGATTTTAGCCAACAAGATAGATATAGAGAATTAAGTACTAGAAAAGGAGCTTTAGAAAAAGATTTATGAATTATTTCAGAATCATCATCTGATTCAAAATAGTAAAAAACTCGCGAAAGCGAGTTTTTATTTTATATATCCTTCCACAAAACTATCAACACTTTTCCCAAGACTGGCTCTTTTAAAATGAAAAGCAAATTTTTTGTATAAAATATCATTATTTATAAAGTTTGCCCCAAGCATAGTCCAAACTCTGTATGTTTTTTTTGGATGTAATTTATGCCAAAAATTTGAGTAGAGTTCTTGAGTTCATTCAAGAAAATCCTCTAAATCATTTGCCCAATAATCTTCGTTATAATCCTCATGTTTTCCTCTTTCTTCTTCAAACTTTATACTTCCAAATGAGTAAAAATAATTTCTTTCAAAATATTCTTGCTCATTCCCATATCTAATTTTTACGACATATTTATGATTTTTTGAAGTTAAAATAGCATTTTTCAAATTGTCTTCAGAATTTGCCATCCGATAAGGAAGAAATTTATTATTGAGCATTTCGAGTATTTTTTGCTCCTGAGCTTTGAAGTTTCATTTTCTTTTATCCAGAGGGCCTACTTTATCAACTTTCCATAATTCTAAATCTAGATTTGTTTGAGGATTTGGCATTTCTATCGATTTTAAAAATGGAATATTTCAAGATATTTCAAATTTTCTGTTTTTGATTTCATACGTTTTTCCAGCTTCAAAATGAGTGATAGGGAAGTTTCTTCCATATTTTTTTGCAGCGTTTTTTTCAAGTTTTGCTTCTTGCTCAAGTTTTAAAATTCTTAGCTTTAAAAATTCAGGATTTGGTGCGACAATTCATTGTCCGATAACTGATTTCATAAAATAGGGAAGCTCCTGAATATCACTACACTCAATAAAATCTTCCTCAAAACGGAAATAATTATATTCGATTTCTTCTATTCTTTGAGTGGTATATTCTTTTAAAATATTTTTTCTTTCCTCTGTACTTTTAGCTTCAATTATTTTGAAATTTCCTGGAAGCTCATTTCTTGTACTCATATAAAGTGCTTGTTCATAATTTTTTGCGGTAAATAAATCATACAGCATATTGATGGATTCTTCATTTTCTGGAGGAACCGTATCAACGTCAGTATATAAAAGTTCGGTTTCATTTGAAATGGCTAAAGTCATGACATCATCTTCATTGGTCAAATAATTATTTTCAAAAATGATACCAGTTATATCAATTCATTTTAAGTTAAAAGTAACTCATGATTTTAATATTTGAATTTTTTGTTTTGGAAGATGTTTTTCAAATAAAGGAACTAAAAATAATAAAGTTTCAGGAATTAAAAGGAGGGGTCTTGGTTTTAGATTTTCATAAATTTTTGCAAGAGTGTATGGGTCAAGATGGTCTGAGTGGGAGTGACTTAAAAATATAGCGTCAATTTCCAGTTTTTCATAATCAATTTCGATTTTTGGATATCTAGCCATCATATCACCAAAAGCATAATTTGAAAGCCAAGCATCAGAGAGTATTTTTATCGTTTCTCACGTAGAATTTTTTATTTCAATAAGAAATTCAGAGTGTCATAGGTAGTGTATTTTCATAAATCTAGGTTAAAAATAATTTTTGAGATTATAGTGATTTTTTATAAAAATGATAATTTTTTGTAAAAGAAAAGAAAGTATGGTACAATTTCAAAGAGTTTAATTTTTAATAATAATTATATGTCAGACGCACTACAACAAAATCCATCAGAAGTAATAAATAAAGTACAAAATTTTAATGAATTAGTAAAAACTATTTCTTCAGATAAAAGATTAGATGGAGCGGATAAAAAAGCTATTGATGAGTTAGTTGGATTGTATCAGGCAGAAAAAGCATCATACATACAAGAGACAAAAACTCAAGTAGTACAACTTCTTCAAGAATCTCTTAAAAAAGGATATACTGTAGCAAATGCAGAAGATTATTGAGTACTTGAAAAAACATTACAACTCATTAATTCAGAATATAAAATTCCAGAATATCAAGCTATGAAAGCAGTTGCTGATAAGTATGATACAGCGCTTTTTTCAGTGGTACTTACAAAAGATAATAATTTAGAGCTCTATACAAGACAATCTTATATTAGAACGGCAACGTCAAATACAGATTTATTAGGAAAATTTTCACTTATGGATGGAGTATATACCAAAAAAACTTTTCTTGATACCTTTCAATTTGACGATGATCTTAGAAATAATAATGGCGTTGATATGAGGGGTGTTTCTCTATCACATGCTCCTTTAATTCCTACTCCAGAAGAAGTGTCGCAAAATATCTCAGTAGATCCTAAAAAAATAGAAACTCCTGAGTCACAAGATGCTCCGTCAAACGTAGAAGTGACTTCATCAACACAAAAACCAGAACAGGTTGCATTAACTCCAGAACAAACAAAATTACAAGAGGCTATTCAATATAACAGAAGATATACTCCTGAACAAATAAAAACTATTCAACAGAACCTATGATTTACTGGAAATGAATTAGATGGAAAAGTATGACCAAAAACAGTAGATGCTATTAGAGCATTTCAAGCACTCAATGATATTGTGATAGATGGAAAAGCATGACCAGAAACTCTTGATAAAATGTGATATATATTAAAAGATGGAGTATTGGTAGAAAAAAAACCAGAAGGTATACAAAAAGATAAAATGAATGGTGATAAGTCAACAGGAACAATAAAAGAATCAGTTTGAACAGAAAATAGAACTCCTCAAGAGGGTATAAGTGAAAAAATATCGCCAGATTTTTTAATAAATGGAGTGACTATTGAGACACAAGAGTCATATGAAAAATTGAAAAAATCTTTATCATTAGAGCTTCCAGATTGGAAAAATCTCCCTCAAGAAATTCAGAATAAAAAATGAGCAGAAGTTTTTAGCTTAGCATTAGAGGAAGGAAAAATAAATGTATATTTTTGAGCTGTGAGAGAAAATGAATCCGGACAACAATATGTGATGAAATACTGAGAAATAGTAAATGGAAAATTTGAAAAAGCATCATTTTTTTGAGCTAATTTTGCCTGGGATGATATCTGAAATAATTCAAAAATTGATTAAAAAGGAAATAAAAACTTGAAAAAAAAACGTTTTTCCATATAATTCGCCCATATTTTTAAAACACATTACAATTTAATTTTTTAGTACAGAATTATGGCAAATAGTCACGGACTTACCTCGAGAATTGTTAAAAAACAAGCAGCAGCAAGAAAACAAGCAAAAAATAAAAAAGCATCATATCAAGTGTACATTGGAAATGAAAATCCACAAACGAGAAAAAATATGTCGTATAAGGCAAGAACACATTATTTTGAAAATAAACAAAATTTTCCAAAGAAAAAATTAGCCAATAAAAATATTCAAACTCTTATTGAACAAGGAATTATTGATGAAAGAGGATTTTTTAAAACGGGGAAAAAGAAAAATTTTATTACCAAATCTATGGTAGATGCAAAAGGATTAGACTTTTATGGAATGCCGAGATAAGGAGTAAAAACTTCAAAGATTAAAGCCAAAAAGTTTTAATCTTTTTTTAATAATAATATAAAATTATGCAAAGATTTTTACTAAAAACAACCGTACTTGGAAATGATGAAATTATTCTCCAAGATGAAGAAATCATCTACCAATTGGTAAAAGTATTAAGAGCGAAAAATACTGATCAGGTAATATTTTTTGATGGAGAGAATTTTTTTGATTATGTGTATGAAATTAAATCGATTGATAAAAAAAATATTATTTTTTCATTCATCTCAAAACAAGAAAAAAAAGAAGAATTTGTTTGACTCAACCTCTATCAATCACTTCCAAATAAAATCGATAAAATAGAAGATATTATTCAAAAATGAACCGAGATTTGATACAGTCATTTTTGTTTTTTTCGTTCAGAAAGAAGCCAAGATATCTATATTTCTGAGAATAAAATACTCAGATTTGAAAAAATTATTAGGGAAGCAGTGGAACAATCAGGTAGAAATAGAGTTCCAGAAATTACTTTTTTAGATGTTCTTGATATCACAAAGATAAAATGACAAAATATATTTTTTCATACCGATGAAATGGGGGCTGAAAAATTATCAGATATTGCATTTGATTTTTCATCCCAAATCAATATATTCGTTGGTCCTGAGGGATGATTTTCATCAAAAGAAAACGATATATTTCTTCAAAATAATTTTCTCAAAGCATACCTTGGAAATAATATATTAAGAACCCAAACGACAGGAATGGTAGTTTGATTTTATATTTTACAAACTAATAAAAAATAAATTGTGGCAATAGATTTAGGCGTAAAAGTAGCAGGGGCACATTCTCTTTTAGAGAGAGATATTGAAAGCATTTCTCCCCAAGATTTAGAAAAATATAAATGACAATTAGAAATAACCAGAGATTTAGTGAGGCATAATATTTGACTCTGTTTGTGAAGAAAAAATACCTCACCTAGAGTATTATTAGAGGCGTATCAATCAATAGGAGCGCTAGAAAACAAACTCTTACAAATACAAAAATTATTTCCGTAAATAAAATAATTATGGTTTTACTACTTGCGTTTATTACGATGCTTATTGATCATATTGGAATGATTTTTTTCCCGAGTGATGATATTTGGAGGATGATTGGGAGAATATCATTTCCTTTATTTGCTTGGGGGATAGTGAGAGGGTATAAGTTGACAAAAAATAAACAAAATTATGCTAAAAGAATTTTAGCACTTGCACTTATTTCTCAAATCCCATTTTTATTCATCAATCAAGATTTATTTCTCAATGTGTGTTTTACGCTTCTTTTTTGACTTCTTTCCTTATGAACTATAGAAAATAAAGAAATAAATCGGTATTTTAAAATTCCTATTATAGGTTCATTTTTAGCTCTTGCGGACTTTTTTCATTTTGATTATGGAATATATGGAATTCTTTCTATCATATTATTCTACTTTACTTGGCAGAAAAAAATGACCGTTGTATATTTTTTTGTGCTGACATTTTTATTTTATGATGTAAATTACCAAAATATAACATTTCATTATCATATACAGATTTTATCGGTAATATCAGTTTTTATACTGTATTTTACCCCCATACAAAAATATGATTTTAAGATGAATTATTATGTCAAATATTGATTTTATCCAGTTCATCTTATGATTTTATATTTGATTTATTGGTTTGTGAGATAAAAAAGGAGTTTCCTCCTTTTTTTATTTTTCTGAGTTTATTTCTTTGTCGCTTCTGTTTTCTCAGGTTTCTATTTCAAAACTTACTTCTTTAGTTTCTTTTTGTAATTGAATTGCTTTTTTGCTTCCTGAAAATATTTTTTCAAATATCCATATCAATCAGTATGAGAGAGAAAATAAGAAAGGAAATCTATATTCTCTTTTTTTCCCATAACCGATTCAAAAAAAGATAAGAAATAATAGAAAAATATGATATTCAACACGTCAAAGAATAAAAAACAAAATAGATAATAAGGTGATGGAAAGTCCATTGATGATATGATTTCTATTTTTAGAATTTATATCTATGAGGCTGAGAATATTCACATATGGAATATATGCGATCGCTTTGTTTATTTTTTCATCTTTAAGAGATTCTAAGAAGGTTTTATCTTGTTCATTGATAGTATTTTGATTATTTTTTTTATTTTGAATAATATCTTTCATCGATAGAAAAACTCCATTTCAAAAATAATTTTTTATATATTGTATAAAAGCAAAAATAAGTAAAGACCCTTCTTCAAAAGTTGGAACTTTTGTAAGATGAAAAGAAATAATATTTTGTTTTCCGATCAGTAATAAAGAATAAAATCAAATAAAAATGAGATACAGTAATAAGAAAAGAAATCAAATATTTTCATATCATCATACAAATACCAAACTGATAATAATACTTATTAGTGTATTTATTTTAATATTATTTTCTATAATAGGACTTTTATAATTATAAAATTTTCCTTTTAAAACAAATCCTATAAACGGAATAAGAGAAAGGATAATAGTCAAAATTCCTTGTTCATTGAGGCTAGAGCTTTTTATTTGAATGATACTACTTGTTTTTGTCATATCGCTCATTTCTTTTATAGAAAAATCATCCCCAATACTTGCTTTATATGCACCATATAATAACCATCAAAAGAGTCATAAAAACAATACTGCAGCACTTACGTGATTGAGATAAAAATTAAAAACAGAAATACCTCATAAAAAAGAAAAGGTAATAAATATCAGATAATTGACAAACATTAAAAGATGAATGAATAGCGCAGTTTTTGCATGTTTTTTTACAAAAGGATGATTTATATTTTCTTTTTTTGAAGGGATTAATAAAAGCCCTCCGAGTCAAAAGTAAGCTGAAATAGCATTATTTATAATTTTTTTATTCATTTTTTATTTTTAATTAGGTGTTTTAAAAAACTTGAATATATTATACATCAAATATTCTCTAAACACAAATTTAGTATATGAAAAATCTAGAAGTTGTCTTTGACAAATCGATTTCTATTGAGTCAAATAAAGTTTCCTTTGATAATAAAAAACAAATTGTTTTTGTCGGGAGATCAAATGTTTGAAAATCAAGTTTAATGAATGCTTTATTTCAAAGTAAAGATTTAGTAAAAACGAGTTCTCTTCCAGGGAAAACAAAATTAGCAAATTTATTTAAAGTAAATAATAAATATCATTTTGTCGATTTACCAGGATATTGATTTGCTAAACTCGGACTAGAACAAAAAGCAAAACTCGACGCACTGATTAGTTGGTATTTAGAAGAATTTAGTAAAGATATTAAAAAAATAGTAGTTGTTTTAGATAGTAAACTTGGCCCTACTGATACTGATATTGATATGTTTAAATTTTTACAAGAATTTCAGGTTCCACTTATTTTTGTGTTGAATAAAATAGATAAATTATCAAATAATGATATTTTTAAATCAGTTACTCATACACAAGATATTTTCTTTTGACAAAAAGTAGTCGCTGCATCGGCAAAAAATAATACGTGAATTGATGAATTGAGAAAAGAACTTATACAGAGTCTAAAATAAAAACCTTTCCATGGAAAGGTTTTTATTTTAGACTCTTATTTTTGTTATTTTTTCTTTATATTTTAAACATTTTGAAGTAATACATTTCCCAGTAATTCAAGCAAAAAGTGGGAGAATTCACATAAGTCATATCAAAACATCAAAATCAAGATTTGGACTTTCTTCTATACTTCCAGCTATATAAAATAGGAGTATTCAAAATATTATTTGAAGAATTCTTAAGTATTTTTTCTTCAGGAAACAGAGATTGGTTAATCACATAAATACTGGAACTATTCAGATACCAATCATAATATATTTTGCTATTTGAGCTTCTTCAATACTTAAAACAAGAGCTCAGAAAAAATATTCAAAATCAATTCCTTTATCAAGAGCGATAAGATTATAATACATTACACCAATATATAAAAGTCAAAAAACAACTCTTCCTACTAAAATCGTTCTATCGCTTGGTCTTTTTTGTATAAATTTTATAAGTCACATCATACTTTTTTCTACCATTAAAAAATAAAGTTAAGATTATGATAAGAGAAAATCAAAAAAAATCAAAAAAATTTTGACAAATATGAAAATTTTATATAATTAAGTCGCAATTAATTATTGGGGTGTCGCCAAGTGGTAAGGCATCGGACTTTGACTCCGACATTCGTAGGTTCGATCCCTACCACCCCAGCCAAAATAACTCATAGGCTTTCGCAATAAAAATATGGATTATAATTATAGTTCAGGGGAGCGAAAGTGAGGGTTTTCACGAAAGTGAAAATTCAAATGCGATGGATAAGAGCATTTGAAACGAGTGGCCTACCCTTTAGGGAGCCGATCCCTACCACCCCAGCCATAGAATTAAGTACCAATGAAGACGTAAAAAATAAGAAAATTTGGGTTTTATTTTTTAAGTTTTATACTTAATTTTAATTTTTAAATAATATACATATGTTAGCTGTACTAGAATTAGGTTGAAATCAATTTATCGTAAGAAAATGAGATGTAATTGATGTTAAGAAATTAGATAAACAAGTGGGAGATACTCTCAGTGTTGAAGCTATGTTAGTAAGTGATGAAGATGGAGTAGATGTAAAAGTAGGAACTCCAGTAGTAAATGGTTCTAAAGTTGAATTAAAAGTTTTAGACCAATTTAAAGATGAAAAAGTAAGAGTTTTCAAAATGAAAGCAAAGAAAAGATATACGAGAAACTTGTGATTTAGAGCAAGTTTAACTAAGTTAGAAGTATTAAATATAGCATAAAAGGAGGGTAGTATCATACTACCTTTTTTTTGTAGTCTAGTAAAGTTTAATACTTCTTTTTATTTTTTAATAAAAGTTAATGGTTTCAAAAGTTAATTTAAAAGCAAGAATTGATAGACATTCAAGAATTTTAAAAGATAATTTATGAAATATTCATCCTTTTAGATCATTTTATCACAAATTTAATTACAATATTGTATTTATATTTGTTGTGTTTTTATTTCCGGTATATCCACTTTTTTCTTCTTTCTTTTATGAAAATACAGCGTATGATTTTTATAGATGAGATATCGATGAAACTACGATATTGGATTCATATTTAGATGATGAGGAAGCGAGCATTATTGTTTCAAAAGATTCGTTTATATCGATCAATACTCTTATGGATGGGAGTAGGGATTTAAGTTGATATAGTGAGATTATTGATTATGAAATCCTTCCTTGAGATAGTTTATCTCTCATCGCACAAAAATTTTGAGTTTCTAATAATTCTATCTTATGGGCGAATAACTTTGATGCCAAAAAAATCCTTCATCCGGGGGAAAAGATTAAAATTCCACCAGTTTCTGGTCTTATTCATCAGGTAAAATCTGGGGATACACTATGAACTATAGCTTCTAAATATAAAGTAAATCAAGAAAAAATTATTGCGCAAAATGGTCTTACTGGAGCTTCGGCTACGATAGAAGCTGGACAAATGTTGATTATTCCAGGGGCTATTAAAGAAGTACCTAAACCAGTTATCGCACAAGCTCCTAAAAGAACTTCTTCTTGAAAAAGAACAAATACCCAAGCACAAGGATGATATAGTTTTGCTCAATGAGGAACTTCAGAGTTTATAGATACAGACGGGTCATATAAATTAGTAAAAAGAACACCACAATGGACATTTTACTGGTGAAATTGTACTTGGTATGTAGCTCAATATAAAAATGTAAATTGGTCGTGAAATGCAAAAGATTGGTTAAGGAATGCAAAATGAAAATGACATTCTACCGGGTCAACTCCTGGATTATGAGCTATCGTAGTATTTCATGGAAAGTGATATAATCCTGTGTACGGACATGTATGAATCGTTGTTGATGTAACATCAACTGATATTATTGTAAAAGATATGAATTACCGTAGATTAAACGAAGTTACCGTGAGAAAAGTTCCTAAAACAGATAGAGCTATTCAATGATATATCTATGTGGATTAAAAATATTGAAATAAAAAAAATCGTAATTACGATTTTTTTTATTTCAATATTTTTAATCCACATAGATATATCATTGAATAGCTCTATCTGTTTTAGGAACTTTTCTCACGGTAACTTCGTTTAATCTACGGTAATTCATATCTTTTACAATAATATCAGTTGATGTTACATCAACAACGATTCATACATGTCCGTACACAGGATTATATCACTTTCCATGAAATACTACGATAGCTCATAATCCAGGAGTTGACCCGGTAGAATGTCATTTTCATTTTGCATTCCTTAACCAATCTTTTGCATTTCACGACCAATTTACATTTTTATATTGAGCTACATACCAAGTACAATTTCACCAGTAAAATGTCCATTGTGGTGTTCTTTTTACTAATTTATATGACCCGTCTGTATCTATAAACTCTGAAGTTCCTCATTGAGCAAAACTATATCATCCTTGTGCTTGGGTATTTGTTCTTTTTCAAGAAGAAGTTCTTTTAGGAGCTTGTGCGATAACTGGTTTAGGTACTTCTTTAATAGCCCCTGGAATAATCAACATTTGTCCAGCTTCTATCGTAGCCGAAGCTCCAGTAAGACCATTTTGCGCAATAATTTTTTCTTGATTTACTTTATATTTAGAAGCTATAGTTCATAGTGTATCCCCAGATTTTACCTGATGAATAAGACCAGAAACTGGTGGAATTTTAATCTTTTCCCCCGGATGAAGGATTTTTTTGGCATCAAAGTTATTCGCCCATAAGATAGAATTATTAGAAACTCAAAATTTTTGTGCGATGAGAGATAAACTATCTCAAGGAAGGATTTCATAATCAATAATCTCACTATATCAACTTAAATCCCTACTCCCATCCATAAGAGTATTGATCGATATAAACGAATCTTTTGAAACAATAATGCTCGCTTCCTCATCATCTAAATATGAATCCAATATCGTAGTTTCATCGATATCTCATCTATAAAAATCATACGCTGTATTTTCATAAAAGAAAGAAGAAAAAAGTGGATATACCGGAAATAAAAACACAACAAATATAAATACAATATTGTAATTAAATTTGTGATAAAATGATCTAAAAGGATGAATATTTCATAAATTATCTTTTAAAATTCTTGAATGTCTATCAATTCTTGCTTTTAAATTAACTTTTGAAACCATTAACTTTTATTAAAAAATAAAAAGAAGTATTAAACTTTACTAGACTACAAAAAAAAGGTAGTATGATACTACCCTCCTTTTATGCTATATTTAATACTTCTAACTTAGTTAAACTTGCTCTAAATCACAAGTTTCTCGTATATCTTTTCTTTGCTTTCATTTTGAAAACTCTTACTTTTTCATCTTTAAATTGGTCTAAAACTTTTAATTCAACTTTAGAACCATTTACTACTGGAGTTCCTACTTTTACATCTACTCCATCTTCATCACTTACTAACATAGCTTCAACACTGAGAGTATCTCCCACTTGTTTATCTAATTTCTTAACATCAATTACATCTCATTTTCTTACGATAAATTGATTTCAACCTAATTCTAGTACAGCTAACATATGTATATTATTTAAAAATTAAAATTAAGTATAAAACTTAAAAAATAAAACCCAAATTTTCTTATTTTTTACGTCTTCATTGGTACTTAATTCTATGGCTGGGGTGGTAGGGATCGGCTCCCTAAAGGGTAGGCCACTCGTTTCAAATGCTCTTATCCATCGCATTTGAATTTTCACTTTCGTGAAAACCCTCACTTTCGCTCCCCTGAACTATAATTATAATCCATATTTTTATTGCGAAAGCCTATGAGTTATTTTGGCTGGGGTGGTAGGGATCGAACCTACGAATGTCGGAGTCAAAGTCCGATGCCTTACCACTTGGCGACACCCCAATAATTAATTGCGACTTAATTATATAAAATTTTCATATTTGTCAAAATTTTTTTGATTTTTTTTGATTTTCTCTTATCATAATCTTAACTTTATTTTTTAATGGTAGAAAAAAGTATGATGTGACTTATAAAATTTATACAAAAAAGACCAAGCGATAGAACGATTTTAGTAGGAAGAGTTGTTTTTTGACTTTTATATATTGGTGTAATGTATTATAATCTTATCGCTCTTGATAAAGGAATTGATTTTGAATATTTTTTCTGAGCTCTTGTTTTAAGTATTGAAGAAGCTCAAATAGCAAAATATATTATGATTGGTATCTGAATAGTTCCAGTATTTATGTGATTAACCAATCTCTGTTTCCTGAAGAAAAAATACTTAAGAATTCTTCAAATAATATTTTGAATACTCCTATTTTATATAGCTGGAAGTATAGAAGAAAGTCCAAATCTTGATTTTGATGTTTTGATATGACTTATGTGAATTCTCCCACTTTTTGCTTGAATTACTGGGAAATGTATTACTTCAAAATGTTTAAAATATAAAGAAAAAATAACAAAAATAAGAGTCTAAAATAAAAACCTTTCCATGGAAAGGTTTTTATTTTAGACTCTGTATAAGTTCTTTTCTCAATTCATCAATTCACGTATTATTTTTTGCCGATGCAGCGACTACTTTTTGTCAAAAGAAAATATCTTGTGTATGAGTAACTGATTTAAAAATATCATTATTTGATAATTTATCTATTTTATTCAACACAAAAATAAGTGGAACCTGAAATTCTTGTAAAAATTTAAACATATCAATATCAGTATCAGTAGGGCCAAGTTTACTATCTAAAACAACTACTATTTTTTTAATATCTTTACTAAATTCTTCTAAATACCAACTAATCAGTGCGTCGAGTTTTGCTTTTTGTTCTAGTCCGAGTTTAGCAAATCAATATCCTGGTAAATCGACAAAATGATATTTATTATTTACTTTAAATAAATTTGCTAATTTTGTTTTCCCTGGAAGAGAACTCGTTTTTACTAAATCTTTACTTTGAAATAAAGCATTCATTAAACTTGATTTTCAAACATTTGATCTCCCGACAAAAACAATTTGTTTTTTATTATCAAAGGAAACTTTATTTGACTCAATAGAAATCGATTTGTCAAAGACAACTTCTAGATTTTTCATATACTAAATTTGTGTTTAGAGAATATTTGATGTATAATATATTCAAGTTTTTTAAAACACCTAATTAAAAATAAAAAATGAATAAAAAAATTATAAATAATGCTATTTCAGCTTACTTTTGACTCGGAGGGCTTTTATTAATCCCTTCAAAAAAAGAAAATATAAATCATCCTTTTGTAAAAAAACATGCAAAAACTGCGCTATTCATTCATCTTTTAATGTTTGTCAATTATCTGATATTTATTACCTTTTCTTTTTTATGAGGTATTTCTGTTTTTAATTTTTATCTCAATCACGTAAGTGCTGCAGTATTGTTTTTATGACTCTTTTGATGGTTATTATATGGTGCATATAAAGCAAGTATTGGGGATGATTTTTCTATAAAAGAAATGAGCGATATGACAAAAACAAGTAGTATCATTCAAATAAAAAGCTCTAGCCTCAATGAACAAGGAATTTTGACTATTATCCTTTCTCTTATTCCGTTTATAGGATTTGTTTTAAAAGGAAAATTTTATAATTATAAAAGTCCTATTATAGAAAATAATATTAAAATAAATACACTAATAAGTATTATTATCAGTTTGGTATTTGTATGATGATATGAAAATATTTGATTTCTTTTCTTATTACTGTATCTCATTTTTATTTGATTTTATTCTTTATTACTGATCGGAAAACAAAATATTATTTCTTTTCATCTTACAAAAGTTCCAACTTTTGAAGAAGGGTCTTTACTTATTTTTGCTTTTATACAATATATAAAAAATTATTTTTGAAATGGAGTTTTTCTATCGATGAAAGATATTATTCAAAATAAAAAAAATAATCAAAATACTATCAATGAACAAGATAAAACCTTCTTAGAATCTCTTAAAGATGAAAAAATAAACAAAGCGATCGCATATATTCCATATGTGAATATTCTCAGCCTCATAGATATAAATTCTAAAAATAGAAATCATATCATCAATGGACTTTCCATCACCTTATTATCTATTTTGTTTTTTATTCTTTGACGTGTTGAATATCATATTTTTCTATTATTTCTTATCTTTTTTTGAATCGGTTATGGGAAAAAAAGAGAATATAGATTTCCTTTCTTATTTTCTCTCTCATACTGATTGATATGGATATTTGAAAAAATATTTTCAGGAAGCAAAAAAGCAATTCAATTACAAAAAGAAACTAAAGAAGTAAGTTTTGAAATAGAAACCTGAGAAAACAGAAGCGACAAAGAAATAAACTCAGAAAAATAAAAAAAGGAGGAAACTCCTTTTTTATCTCACAAACCAATAAATCAAATATAAAATCATAAGATGAACTGGATAAAATCAATATTTGACATAATAATTCATCTTAAAATCATATTTTTGTATGGGGGTAAAATACAGTATAAAAACTGATATTACCGATAAAATCTGTATATGATAATGAAATGTTATATTTTGGTAATTTACATCATAAAATAAAAATGTCAGCACAAAAAAATATACAACGGTCATTTTTTTCTGCCAAGTAAAGTAGAATAATATGATAGAAAGAATTCCATATATTCCATAATCAAAATGAAAAAAGTCCGCAAGAGCTAAAAATGAACCTATAATAGGAATTTTAAAATACCGATTTATTTCTTTATTTTCTATAGTTCATAAGGAAAGAAGTCAAAAAAGAAGCGTAAAACACACATTGAGAAATAAATCTTGATTGATGAATAAAAATGGGATTTGAGAAATAAGTGCAAGTGCTAAAATTCTTTTAGCATAATTTTGTTTATTTTTTGTCAACTTATACCCTCTCACTATCCCCCAAGCAAATAAAGGAAATGATATTCTCCCAATCATCCTCCAAATATCATCACTCGGGAAAAAAATCATTCCAATATGATCAATAAGCATCGTAATAAACGCAAGTAGTAAAACCATAATTATTTTATTTACGGAAATAATTTTTGTATTTGTAAGAGTTTGTTTTCTAGCGCTCCTATTGATTGATACGCCTCTAATAATACTCTAGGTGAGGTATTTTTTCTTCACAAACAGAGTCAAATATTATGCCTCACTAAATCTCTGGTTATTTCTAATTGTCATTTATATTTTTCTAAATCTTGGGGAGAAATGCTTTCAATATCTCTCTCTAAAAGAGAATGTGCCCCTGCTACTTTTACGCCTAAATCTATTGCCACAATTTATTTTTTATTAGTTTGTAAAATATAAAATCAAACTACCATTCCTGTCGTTTGGGTTCTTAATATATTATTTCCAAGGTATGCTTTGAGAAAATTATTTTGAAGAAATATATCGTTTTCTTTTGATGAAAATCATCCCTCAGGACCAACGAATATATTGATTTGGGATGAAAAATCAAATGCAATATCTGATAATTTTTCAGCCCCCATTTCATCGGTATGAAAAAATATATTTTGTCATTTTATCTTTGTGATATCAAGAACATCTAAAAAAGTAATTTCTGGAACTCTATTTCTACCTGATTGTTCCACTGCTTCCCTAATAATTTTTTCAAATCTGAGTATTTTATTCTCAGAAATATAGATATCTTGGCTTCTTTCTGAACGAAAAAAACAAAAATGACTGTATCAAATCTCGGTTCATTTTTGAATAATATCTTCTATTTTATCGATTTTATTTGGAAGTGATTGATAGAGGTTGAGTCAAACAAATTCTTCTTTTTTTTCTTGTTTTGAGATGAATGAAAAAATAATATTTTTTTTATCAATCGATTTAATTTCATACACATAATCAAAAAAATTCTCTCCATCAAAAAATATTACCTGATCAGTATTTTTCGCTCTTAATACTTTTACCAATTGGTAGATGATTTCTTCATCTTGGAGAATAATTTCATCATTTCCAAGTACGGTTGTTTTTAGTAAAAATCTTTGCATAATTTTATATTATTATTAAAAAAAGATTAAAACTTTTTGGCTTTAATCTTTGAAGTTTTTACTCCTTATCTCGGCATTCCATAAAAGTCTAATCCTTTTGCATCTACCATAGATTTGGTAATAAAATTTTTCTTTTTCCCCGTTTTAAAAAATCCTCTTTCATCAATAATTCCTTGTTCAATAAGAGTTTGAATATTTTTATTGGCTAATTTTTTCTTTGGAAAATTTTGTTTATTTTCAAAATAATGTGTTCTTGCCTTATACGACATATTTTTTCTCGTTTGTGGATTTTCATTTCCAATGTACACTTGATATGATGCTTTTTTATTTTTTGCTTGTTTTCTTGCTGCTGCTTGTTTTTTAACAATTCTCGAGGTAAGTCCGTGACTATTTGCCATAATTCTGTACTAAAAAATTAAATTGTAATGTGTTTTAAAAATATGGGCGAATTATATGGAAAAACGTTTTTTTTTCAAGTTTTTATTTCCTTTTTAATCAATTTTTGAATTATTTCAGATATCATCCCAGGCAAAATTAGCTCAAAAAAATGATGCTTTTTCAAATTTTCCATTTACTATTTCTCAGTATTTCATCACATATTGTTGTCCGGATTCATTTTCTCTCACAGCTCAAAAATATACATTTATTTTTCCTTCCTCTAATGCTAAGCTAAAAACTTCTGCTCATTTTTTATTCTGAATTTCTTGAGGGAGATTTTTCCAATCTGGAAGCTCTAATGATAAAGATTTTTTCAATTTTTCATATGACTCTTGTGTCTCAATAGTCACTCCATTTATTAAAAAATCTGGCGATATTTTTTCACTTATACCCTCTTGAGGAGTTCTATTTTCTGTTCAAACTGATTCTTTTATTGTTCCTGTTGACTTATCACCATTCATTTTATCTTTTTGTATACCTTCTGGTTTTTTTTCTACCAATACTCCATCTTTTAATATATATCACATTTTATCAAGAGTTTCTGGTCATGCTTTTCCATCTATCACAATATCATTGAGTGCTTGAAATGCTCTAATAGCATCTACTGTTTTTGGTCATACTTTTCCATCTAATTCATTTCCAGTAAATCATAGGTTCTGTTGAATAGTTTTTATTTGTTCAGGAGTATATCTTCTGTTATATTGAATAGCCTCTTGTAATTTTGTTTGTTCTGGAGTTAATGCAACCTGTTCTGGTTTTTGTGTTGATGAAGTCACTTCTACGTTTGACGGAGCATCTTGTGACTCAGGAGTTTCTATTTTTTTAGGATCTACTGAGATATTTTGCGACACTTCTTCTGGAGTAGGAATTAAAGGAGCATGTGATAGAGAAACACCCCTCATATCAACGCCATTATTATTTCTAAGATCATCGTCAAATTGAAAGGTATCAAGAAAAGTTTTTTTGGTATATACTCCATCCATAAGTGAAAATTTTCCTAATAAATCTGTATTTGACGTTGCCGTTCTAATATAAGATTGTCTTGTATAGAGCTCTAAATTATTATCTTTTGTAAGTACCACTGAAAAAAGCGCTGTATCATACTTATCAGCAACTGCTTTCATAGCTTGATATTCTGGAATTTTATATTCTGAATTAATGAGTTGTAATGTTTTTTCAAGTACTCAATAATCTTCTGCATTTGCTACAGTATATCCTTTTTTAAGAGATTCTTGAAGAAGTTGTACTACTTGAGTTTTTGTCTCTTGTATGTATGATGCTTTTTCTGCCTGATACAATCCAACTAACTCATCAATAGCTTTTTTATCCGCTCCATCTAATCTTTTATCTGAAGAAATAGTTTTTACTAATTCATTAAAATTTTGTACTTTATTTATTACTTCTGATGGATTTTGTTGTAGTGCGTCTGACATATAATTATTATTAAAAATTAAACTCTTTGAAATTGTACCATACTTTCTTTTCTTTTACAAAAAATTATCATTTTTATAAAAAATCACTATAATCTCAAAAATTATTTTTAACCTAGATTTATGAAAATACACTACCTATGACACTCTGAATTTCTTATTGAAATAAAAAATTCTACGTGAGAAACGATAAAAATACTCTCTGATGCTTGGCTTTCAAATTATGCTTTTGGTGATATGATGGCTAGATATCCAAAAATCGAAATTGATTATGAAAAACTGGAAATTGACGCTATATTTTTAAGTCACTCCCACTCAGACCATCTTGACCCATACACTCTTGCAAAAATTTATGAAAATCTAAAACCAAGACCCCTCCTTTTAATTCCTGAAACTTTATTATTTTTAGTTCCTTTATTTGAAAAACATCTTCCAAAACAAAAAATTCAAATATTAAAATCATGAGTTACTTTTAACTTAAAATGAATTGATATAACTGGTATCATTTTTGAAAATAATTATTTGACCAATGAAGATGATGTCATGACTTTAGCCATTTCAAATGAAACCGAACTTTTATATACTGACGTTGATACGGTTCCTCCAGAAAATGAAGAATCCATCAATATGCTGTATGATTTATTTACCGCAAAAAATTATGAACAAGCACTTTATATGAGTACAAGAAATGAGCTTCCAGGAAATTTCAAAATAATTGAAGCTAAAAGTACAGAGGAAAGAAAAAATATTTTAAAAGAATATACCACTCAAAGAATAGAAGAAATCGAATATAATTATTTCCGTTTTGAGGAAGATTTTATTGAGTGTAGTGATATTCAGGAGCTTCCCTATTTTATGAAATCAGTTATCGGACAATGAATTGTCGCACCAAATCCTGAATTTTTAAAGCTAAGAATTTTAAAACTTGAGCAAGAAGCAAAACTTGAAAAAAACGCTGCAAAAAAATATGGAAGAAACTTCCCTATCACTCATTTTGAAGCTGGAAAAACGTATGAAATCAAAAACAGAAAATTTGAAATATCTTGAAATATTCCATTTTTAAAATCGATAGAAATGCCAAATCCTCAAACAAATCTAGATTTAGAATTATGGAAAGTTGATAAAGTAGGCCCTCTGGATAAAAGAAAATGAAACTTCAAAGCTCAGGAGCAAAAAATACTCGAAATGCTCAATAATAAATTTCTTCCTTATCGGATGGCAAATTCTGAAGACAATTTGAAAAATGCTATTTTAACTTCAAAAAATCATAAATATGTCGTAAAAATTAGATATGGGAATGAGCAAGAATATTTTGAAAGAAATTATTTTTACTCATTTGGAAGTATAAAGTTTGAAGAAGAAAGAGGAAAACATGAGGATTATAACGAAGATTATTGGGCAAATGATTTAGAGGATTTTCTTGAATGAACTCAAGAACTCTACTCAAATTTTTGGCATAAATTACATCCAAAAAAAACATACAGAGTTTGGACTATGCTTGGGGCAAACTTTATAAATAATGATATTTTATACAAAAAATTTGCTTTTCATTTTAAAAGAGCCAGTCTTGGGAAAAGTGTTGATAGTTTTGTGGAAGGATATATAAAATAAAAACTCGCTTTCGCGAGTTTTTTACTATTTTGAATCAGATGATGATTCTGAAATAATTCATAAATCTTTTTCTAAAGCTCCTTTTCTAGTACTTAATTCTCTATATCTATCTTGTTGGCTAAAATCTCTTTGAGTTTCATAAATATTTTCAAGGGGTTTTATCTCAAAAGAAACTTTAATATATTCATTTATTTGAGTGAGTTTTTCTTTCGCCTCTTTTACATCAGAAAATTCAAATTCTTTTTGTTTTCCCTCAACTACGACTCTGTTGGTTGAAAATTTTATTTTTCCATTATTTTCGATAGTAAGAATACTTTTTTCTCCTAATCAAAGCATATCTACTTCATAAACACTTTTTTGTCATTCAACTGTCTTTAATTTAAATCATGTTTTTTGTAATTCTTCAATTATTTTTTTATCATTTTCTGGAATACTTTGTAAATCAATTCAAGATGAAAAAATATTTTTTACTTTATCAAAACCTGAGCTAATAAAATCTCAAGTTTTATCAATAAAAGATATTTCTTCTGGTGAAGAAGAGGAAGAAGATTTTCATGGTGCAACCGAAGATGGTTCTTGTGGTGGAGTTGATTCTGAAGGAACTAAAGTTTCATCTTTTGATAATGACTCTCCAACAGGAATTTCGCTTGTTTGTGATACTGCTGCACTCTGAGAGTTTAGTGATTTTTCTAAATGCGCCTGAAATCCGGTATATCCGTAGGTTTTTGCAAAATCTTTTAGATTTTGAATCGCTTGATTATGAATATTTTGTTTCTCTTTATTCATTTCTTTTATCAAAGCTAAAATTTCACCTCTTTCTTTTTGATTCAATCTTTTATCAGCTAAAGCGGTTTCAACTATTTGATTAAAATCTTTTTTAGATTCAACTTTTGGAATCTCGTGTAGAGCTGGTACTTCTGCCATATTTTTAATATTATATTATAAATTTGTTTTTATTTTTTATTTGGTGGTTTCTTTTATTTTTCGCTCATATCAAAGCGATTATTATTATGTAAAAGGTCAAATTGATACTGCGTAATCAAATTTTCTTGAGTAAAACGACCGTCTTCTAAAGAAATATCTCCCATAAAACTCAAAGCTTCTACTCTCTTATTTCTTGTAATTTCTTGAGGAAGTTTTGCGTACAATTTCAAAAGATTTCCCTGTTTATCATAGCTGATCGAAAAAAAACTTTTTCCTGTTCTATCCGCTATATGTTGTAGTATTTTATATTCTGGTAGTATTTGTTTTTTTCACAAAAGAGAAAGTAGTTTCGTCAATACCTCATAATCTTCTTGGGTTTCAACGGTAAATCCATCTGCCAAACTTTGCTCTATATGAGCCAATAATTTTTCCTTGGTTTGAGATATAACTCATTGCTTTTCTTGAGAAAATTCTCTTTCAAGAGCTCTCACCTCTGGTAAATCCATTCTGTCCACTCTTTTATCATAAGCAGTTTTTTGTATCAGTTCATCAGGAGATACTTTTGGTGTAGATTGGTTAAAATCTTTTGTATTTATTTCAGACATAATAGTATTTGGTAATAAATAAGTTACCTGTGAAGTATATCACAATTTTATTTATTATGCAAAAATTGAGTGGTACAAAAAATTTTTTTTAATGATATACAATACTACTTTCTTGCTTGTTTATAGACTTTACTTCCATCAAGTTCGTAGCTAATTCCTTCATTTCTTCTGCATGAGAAATAAGAATAATTTGAGAAAATTTATTTTCTAATCTTTTGAGATGAATTAAAATATTTTGTTGTCTGTCTCTGTCTTGACTAGCAAGAATTTCATCTAAAACTAAAAAATTGATTGGATTTCATTTATGGCTGGTAAGATTTTGCCCTAAACTGAGACGAAAACAAAGGTTTGCTAAATCCCTTTCTCCCCCACTATATAAATCAAGATTTTTTTCATCTATCATGATATTATAATCATCATCCAAAGTTAATGTAGTATATTTTCCATCAGTAATAAGAGAAAAATATTCACTTGCTACATCCTCAATACGTGGCTTCATATAAGCTAAAAGATAGAGAATATAATCCGATAAAATTTGTTTTTTTAATAAAATATCTGAACTCTCTCAAACCAAAATATCAATTTGTTTTTTATCTTGTAAAAAAATTTGCTCTTGTTGAAATAGTAACTTCATATCAAATTCGAAAGCTAGTTTTACCTTTTCTATCTCACTTATTTGAGTATTTATATGATGAAGTTTTTGATTTCATTCTTCAAAATCCTTTTGAATATTCTCATATTCTTCTTGAGAAAATCCAATATGGGATAATTTTTTTTCTCCCTCTAGGATTTCCTTTTGAATACGTTTTGTATCTTGAAGTGCGGTATCAATAAAATGAAGAATTTCTTGTTTTTTTACCACCTGTCAAGAGATTTTATTGTATTCTTGAAAAACCTGATTTATTTGTTCAAACTCTATTTGTATTTTTTTATGATTTTCTTCTTTATAATGGACATCTTTCAAAGAAGAAAGTTTTTGAGATATATCTGTTATCACCTTGGTATAATTCTGAATTTGATTATACGATAATAATATTTCTTTTTCTAAATTTTGAAGTAAATGAAGTTGATTTTTTGACGTAAGTAAGTCTTTTTCATCCTGTTGTATTTCTGATATAATTTTAGTAAGATCATTTTGTTTTGTTTTATAGGCATCTCTTTTTTCTTGTAAATCTTTTTCAAAGAGAATAACCAGATTTGGAAAATCTTTCTTAAGCGGCCTTTTACAAGTAGGACAAGATGCGTCTTGTCATAAGTTTTGCAAAAGTTCTAATTCTTTCCCGAGTTCCTGTCAAAGATTTTTGAGTTGTAATAATTCTGTTTCGAGAGTAGATTTTAGTGAAATATTTTTTTGTATATTTTTTTGGAAAAGCTCTATGTCTTTTTGAGAAAGTTCTATATCTTCTTTTATTTTTTCTTGAGTATTTTGTTCTATTTTCTGTTGTATTTTTTCTCTTTCTTGCTGATTTTTTTTGAGCTCTTCTTCTAAATCTCTTTTTATTTTATCTTGATTTTTCAGAGTTTCTTGTTGTAAAATTATCGTGTCATATTTTTGTTTCTCCAAAAGAATATTTTTATTTTCTTGCAAATATTTCTCTTTTTTTTCTATTTCAAGAAGTTCAACTTGCTTATCAAGAATATTTTTTCAAAGATTTTTCAATTGCTCTTTTTTTACAGAAAGATCGGTTCCTAATTGAGTAAATGCATTTTTTTTCTCTAAAATTTGCTCAAAAGAAAGTTTTATTTTTTCATATTGTAAAAGATTTTCTTGTCTTTGTGTTTGTGATTTTTTATAGATTTCTTCTGTATGGGTGATTTGTTTTTGGATTTCTTCTTTTTTTGTATTGAGTGAAGTTACATCAAAATCTCACACCTTTTTTTTATAGATTTCTAAAAGCGTTTTTTTCTCTTTTTCTTCTTTTTTTAATTGTTCTATAATCTCCTCTATTCTATCTAATCCAAGAATCTTATTGATCAGTTCCTTTCTTTGGGAAAGTCATCAAGATAATACTTCGAGATCTTTTTGTTTAGCAAACACACTTCTAAGAAACATTTCTTTGTTGACTCAAATGAGATCTTCGATATAACGATTGATTTCATCTCATCCAATAATTTCTAATCCCTCTGGTCCTGTGAGAGTATCTTTATTTTCTATAATAAAATCAGAAGCAAATTTTTTTGTTCCTGCATCAATAATTCTGACAATTTTATAGTCTCACAGACCATACTGAAATTGAAGTTCTATCTTTGATGGTTCTCTATCACGCAAAAAATCACTTCTGAGATGTTCCCTACTCACTCTTACAAAATCCTTACTACTTGGTCAAAAAAGTGCATATCAAATAGCGTCTAAAAGAGATGATTTTCCGCTACCATTTTTTCAAAAAATTAACGAAAAATCATCCCTAAAATTGATTTCTTCTTGGCGGAATCTACGATAGTGTAATAATTTAAGAGAAAGTATTTTCATTGAAACAAGCTAAAAAATAATTGAAAAAAATTATATATTTTTTTTCAAAAAATGCAATTTCTCTTCAAAAGAGAGAATAAAAAAATAGAATGTCTCCATTCTATTTTTTATTCTTTTGCAAAATAACTCATACTTTCCCTTGTATTTTTCTCTTCATTGCATCTTGTTGTTTCTTTATCGCGTCTTGTCTTGCTAATTCTTCGGCTTGTTTCGGAGTATATCAAATGACCCATCAACGAGGTTTATCTCATACCATACTAAAAAAGTTAAACAATAATGTATGGTGAATAATATATTTAAATAAAAAAATGCAAATCTTTTTTGCATTTTTTTATTTTTATCGTGAAATATTAGATTTTTTTTAAAATAATTTGTTTTAAATCCTCTATTCCTTCTCATAAATAGGTAGATATAAAAAGTGGATTGAGATAAGAAAATTTATTTTTTAATTCTCCTAAATACTCTTTTGAAATCATATCTATTTTTTTAAAAAAATATTTTTTTTTTTGTGTCGATCATATTTTTTTCAAAATATCATCAACGACTTGGATTTTTTCCTCAAGTTTTGGGTCGCTAGCATCTATCACATGAAGCAAAATATTGGATTCAATACTATCTTCGAGAGTAGAAGCAAATGCCTGAATGAGGTTGGGTGGAAGATCTCTGATAAACCCAATCGTATCATTGATAAGAACATCTTTTTGTTTGAGAAATATTCCTGATTCATCAAAGTGATTTTCGATATACATCTTTCCCACAGAAGTTCCAAGGGTCGCAAAGAGTTTATTTTCAGCTAATACTCATTTTCCAGTTAATACATTCATAAGACTTGATTTTCAAGCATTAGTGTATCATACGATTCCAACCGTACTCATTCCTCTTTTATTTCTTGATTTTCTGTGTTCTGCTCTTACTTTTTTATATTGTTCGAGTTCTTTTTTTATATGTATTTCCCTTTCTTTCAAATGTCTTTTCATGATTTCTGTGTTGGTTTCTCATTTTCATCTGGAAAGTTTTGAACCTCCACTTCACTGACTTCCGAGTTCTTCACTCATACCAAAAATACGTGGTCACATATGTTTTATGGAGGCAAGTTCTATTTGAAGTCTTGATTCCATCGTTTTGGCATTTTTTTCAAATATTTTTAAAATGAGGTCTATTCTATCCCAAGCTTTTGCTCCGATAGTTTTGAGTTTTTCATTGATATTATATATTTGAATGGGTTTTAAAATATTTCAAAGTATGAGTAAGTTAGCATTTTGTTCTTGCATTTCTTGCATAATTTCTTCGAGTTTTCCTCCTCAAATATAATTTTTATAATCAGGAGTTCCTCTTTTTTGAACGTGTTGTAAAATTACTACTCATCCATAGGTATTTACCAGATTTTCTACTTCTATCATACGAGCCTTCATATCTTCTTCATTTCTATTTTCAAGTGCGAGTACATCAGCGATAAATACTCTTAATTCGCCATTTTGATATTCAAGGTTTTGTTGTAATTGTTCCAGTTCTCTTAAGTTTTTGGTCATAATTTTTATATTATAGAATACTAAAAATATAAATCTTTTTTAAAGATTTATTTTGATTATTTTATTTTTTGAAAGTGTTTTTTTAGAATTACCAAATTCTAGCGATACATTTCAAATGAAGAAATATTGTTCTCATGATAGTGATGATAAGTGATAAAGTAAGGTTTGAGAGTATTTTAACTTTTTTATATAAAAATACAAATTTAAATCACCTTCCTCAAACCTTCCCCTATAAAAAGACCTCCATTTTTCTTGATAATATCTAAAAATATTTCGTATAATTTTGTATCAATATGTTTTGAAATTTCCTTGAGACGATTAAACGCCATACCATATTTAAGTTCTCCAATAATATAAAAGTGCTCAGTTTGAAAGAATTTTCCATATTTTTTAATTGCCTTAGAAAGCAGTTCTATATCTATCCCCTCCATACTATCTGAGATAAGTGCCGTTTCTACCAAAGCCAATTCTAAAGCAGATATCTTAAATGTGGTAGATTCTATTGCTACGGATTTCGTCAATTTTGAGAGCTTTTGAAAGAGATTCACTTTTCACGCAGAAATGGTTTTAAAAATGATTTGGTAATTTCATATCATCACTTTTTTATTTATTTTTCTATTGACGATAATAATTTTTTCTGGAATAGAAAAATTTTTTAAGTGTATTTCAAGAGATTTTTTCCCAGAAATAAAATATTCACTTCCAACATTTTCAGCTATGTACTTTTTCACAAAGGCAAAATAATACTTTTCTATCAGGTCGATTTCATTTAATTTTTCATCAAATCTATCTGGTATAATATAGACTCCATTACGAATCGTTTTTATGACATTTTTAGACTTTAAAAGGTAGATAGTTTTATTGACTAAAGTCATATATTCAGGCTTTTTTTCTGGGTCAATAATTTCAAAAATATCATCTTTAAAAATTACTTTTCATCATTTTTTTAACAGTTTATTAACAATTTTGTCAAAAGTTATCATAGTTATATTTTGTTATTTTTAAGCTAAAATCATTCTATAATAATTATAGAGTTTTTACTATAAAAATCAAATATTTTTTACTATAAAAATTAGATACTTTTAAATAAGCAACCAAATAAAAAACATATTTCTAAAGAAATATGTTTTTTATTTGGTTGCTTTATATTTATCACTCTGAATATCATCTCTTTGCACAAAAGTCATTTGGTTAAATGCGACTAATATTCATGCTTGTTTAAATGCTAAATTAAGAGTTTCTATCACATTAGAACGAATCGTAAATACCTTATCTCTTGATTTCATCCGGAAAAGTACTTTTACAACCACCCCATTTTCACTTAATCCTGTAAGCCATATTTTATGTTCTGGTTTTTCTATTATTCCAGGAACACTTCCTATTACTTTATCAATAATGAGTTTTGCTTTTGGAATATCGGCTGTGTAATCAAGGGTAAATTCTACTTCAAATCTTCTGCTTTCATTGATATATAAGTTAGAAAATGAGTCTTGTAAAAATTTAATATTTGGTATAAAACTCTTCACTCCATTGAGTTTTTTTACTTCAGTAAAAAGTGGATTTACTTTTTCAACCTTTGAAACCTCTCCATTCAGTTCTATCAAATCTCCATTTCTTACGGTTCCTTGTGTAACCATAACAATTCAATAGATAAAATTAGAAAGAAATATTTGCATAGTAAATCAGATTCAAAAACCGATTCATCATAAAAATAATCCCACATTTAATCCCATTACCCCAAACATCAACGTAATTCATAAAAACCATACCGTGATATTTATACTTCTACTAATTACCCCATACAGTCATTCCTTTGTTTGATCTCCATCTTTATTATAAGAAGTATAATAGGATTCGAGTTTTCCAGAAAGTATCTTTGAAACTAAAAAAGTTGCTATCAGTACAAGAATACCAAAAGCAAAATTTACTAATGCGTCAGTAGAAAGTATTTTTGATAAAAAACTCACCCCATGTGAAATTCCAGCATCATTTGATTGAGTATTCGAAGCGAATACTCAATCAGACAATACACTAGAAAATAAAATTATTAAAAAGTAATACATAAATTATTGTAGTCTAAAGTTAAAATTATCTGGAATATGTTCTGCTTTCAGAGCTTGTAAACATTTTACCATATTATTATGCCAATTGATTGGAGATGACGCGTAAATCGATCCGGTTTTATTTCCATATCTTGATAATTTACTCATTTCTTTATAATCTCATAAAAATTGATTATTTAAAGTTTTTGTCATCCGGTATACTCAGCTTCTTGCATTTGGGAATTCCCAGGTTCCTCAACTATCTGTATTCCCAATATTTCAAACATTATACGATGTTTTTAAATTTTTTCCAAGTCCACTCTCAGCAAGTCCAATACACATAAGGAAACTTGGATCAATATTTCCATCAACTGCTTCCTCTACCCACATATCCCAATTATTAAATTCACTCGTTGCATATTTTGCAAGTAAATCTTTTTGTCTCTCTATCTCATTTTCTCCTTCTAATTTAAATACCACTATATTTTTGAGTAAATCTCCAGTATATTCTTCTCCGTGTCTTTCTTTATAGTCATTTACATATTTATATGCATATTTTTGAACTGGTGGAACTTTATCTTCTGATAATACTGTAAGATCTAAATAATTGAGTGGATCAACATATTCTCTATCTTTAAATACTTCAAAATGAAGATGTGGTCCAGTGGTCATAAGTCCAGCCCCATTGGTTCCAACTTCTCCTCAACTACGAGCAAAAACGGTTCCTGCTTTAATAAAATCATATTGTGTAAATAATACCTCATTGATATGTCCATAGACACTCACAAATCCATTTGCATGTTTTAGTACTACATAGGCATACCCCTCATCTGTTGGTTCTTTTACATAAGTTATGTATCCATCTGCTGGTGCAATAATATCAGTTGCCTGTGGAGCAATAATATCAATCGCATCATGACTTGCTCAAACAGCGTCTAAGTATGATGGATCTTTATAATACGCACTTATTCATTTTTCTGGTTGTATAGGCCATAAAAACACATTTTGTTTATTTTGTGAAAATGGTTTGAGTTGTGATTCTAATGTTAAAATCTTATTGAGTTCCATACAATCTTTTTTTGATTTATCATCAATATCTATTAAATAGACATCATCTGAGAATAATTTTTCATCTAAATAATCACAGTTATATTTCGCTAACAATTCGGATTTTTGATCTTTTAATTTTACCTTATTTTGAATAATTTTTATTTTAAGAGTCGTATCTACTTTAATTTTTTCTTTTACATATTGAGTAAAAAGTTCTTCTTGTCCTTTTGTATAATCAAGGATTTTTTCTCTAAATTCTTTTTTTTCCTGAAGAGATTTTTTCTTTATCAATTCTTGAGTTTTTGAGAGTTTTACATTTTTATTCTTTTTTTCTAAATCAAGTTTTTTTACAAATAATTCTTTTACTAATTTTCTATATTGTTCCACTAAAGATTGTCCAGTTATTTCAAGTACCGAAGTAAAATGAAGTTCTGAAAGAATATCTCCCAAGCTTCCATCTGACAATAACACCGTTTTAAGTGAGTCAATATCTTTATATTCTCCTGAATAGAGTACATTTTGTTTTTTATAAATATGTGCAATATAATCCAAAAGAATCTTTCTTGATTCATATATTTCTTTATTTTTTACATCTATCTCTTGTTTTGTACTCGCTATTTCTGAGTATAATGCAACGATATTACGACTTAAGGATAAAATCTCTTGTTTTGTTTTTTCAATATCCGCATCTATAAGAGCAATAGCATCTTCTAAATTCGTTACTCTATCTGAAATAACCTGTCTTTGAATATCGAGTTCTTCTTTTTGTTCTTTATTATTATCTCTGATAGTTTCAAACATCATGATTTTATTTTGAGTTTCAAAAAAATTCACATCCTCTTTTAAAAGTCCATTTTGATTATTATAAATATTATTAAACTGTTCTTGTTTAAAGTTTTCCATGATTTTTCCTCTCACTTGTTTTGAGTAGATAAGTGAATTTGCATATGTTTGTACAAATAGAGATTGAGTAAAGATAAAAAGAAGGAAAGTAGTAAGTATTTTTTGTATTGCGTTCATAAATTTTATTTTTCTTTTTTAAATAGTAGAGACAAAAAAATTATATCACATAAAGATAAGAAAATCAAAAAAACCTCTTGACGTTCTGTTATTTTATTTAAAAATTTTGAAACATCATTTCGATAAAAATAAGAATCAAAATAAAAAGCCCTACTGTCGCAATAGAAAATACTCCAATAATTTTAAATAAAACCACTCCAATAACAAAAAGAGCGACTAAAAATGCTTGTCGTAAACTGGAAAAAATATGTGATAAAAATACTTCTCCTCTATAATGAACTTTTTTAAAAAGATACAAAAGCATACTGACAAAAGAAGTAATACATAGTAAAACTGAAACTCCTAATGTAACAACCGAAACAAATTCATTTCTATAAGGATCTAAATAATGAAAAATAAAAAATAATGTCGTAGTACTTAACAAAAAAATACACAATATGATGAGTAAAAAAAGTTTTTTGGTCATAAAAAGAAATTAATACTAAGTTTTCTCTATAATAATAAAATTTGAAAAAAGTAAATAATAAATATAATATCCTCAATATTTTTATATTTACTTTTTTATATGAAGAATCCTTTTAGATATTTATGAGAAAAATATGCTTATTTTCAAGCATATTTAGATGATACCGTTTTATATACAACAAAAAAATTACAAGAAAAATCAAACGACCAAAAAGATGTAAGCAAAGAAAAACTTGGGAAAAAAGTACTCCACTATACAGGAATCTGACTTTCAAAAAGTATCGGAGAAGCATTTACCTGATTTTATGAAACCTACAGTGAATTAAAAAAATGAGAAAATCTCGCGCAAACTACTTTTGAAGAAGATATTCCAAGAATAAAACTCAAAACAAAACTTCTTACTCAAAAAATGAAACTTTTAAGAATAAAAAAATGAAACCTAGAAGATTTAAAACGCTTAAAAGATGAAAAATAGAAACTAAAAGTTTCTATTTTTTTATTTTTCTTACTATAATTTCCCCTTTATTCTAATTTTTTCTATATGTAAACATTTTTTTGTTTTTTCATCTATTTCAACAACACAGCCACTTACCACATAATTTGGATCGAGCGCCTGTTCTATCTTCCCTTTTAAAATCCCCCCAAAAAATCTTGATTTTATTCCCTCAAAATCAGCTCATATAATACTATAGAGCGGTCCACTCATTCATACATCTGTTAAAAGTCCACTTCCCTGCGGTAAAATCAACTCATCATTGGTTTGGATGTGAGTGTGTGTTCCGTAAAGAAAACTTATTTTTCCATCCAAAAACATCCCCATTGCATAGATTTCTGAAGTGGTTTCCCTATGAAAATCGATAATAATTCCATTCAATCAAGAAGTATCAATCGTCTTTAAAAGTTCATCCATTTTTAAAAAAGGATTATAGACTTCATCTCTCATAAATACTGATGACATAATATTGATAACAAGAAGTTTTAAACCATTTTTTTCTAATATTTTATATCCTTTTCCTGGAATATATAGATGCTCTGATTCATAATAATTTGCTGGACGAAGGAGTTTAGAGTCAGGTTTTTCTAAATAATTTTTAATATCATCATAGTTATCAAAAATATGATTTCAAGAAGTATACACATCTATACCTCAGAGTGCATCTAGTTCTTTCATATGTTTTTCTATAGGACCTCTTCCCGAAGAAATATTTTCAGGATTTACCAAAACAAAATCTGGATTATATTTTTCTTTTAAAGACAAGAAATGCTTTTTAAAAGCATTTCTTCCTACTCTTCCATAAATATCTCAAAATATTAAAACTTTCATTGTTTTTTAAAATAATTCAATTAAACTCATTCTGCTATAGACTCAGAAGTATCGGCATGTGTAGTATCTTTTTGCATAATACTATAATAGGTACTCACTAGTAACATCTCAAATAATCCGTTCATAGTCAAAAATATGATAAGAGAAAAAAGAGCTTCTACCAAAGGATATTCCATCGCCTCTATATATTTCCCTATATAATCAACTGGAAAAACAATACAAATAGAAAATACAAGTGCTACGAGGAAAAAGAAAAATACTTTTACTCCCGAAGTAATTTTAAATGATTCTTTTACATAAAAAAGTGCTGATTTTCTTTCTGGGTAGTTTTTTTCATCTAACATAATGATATATGAATAATTCATTCTATATGCCAAATACAAAAATATCAAAAATCCAACTATAACTACAGATAAAACCGCTAAAGAAAGTGCGCTTACACTTTCTGATTGTGTTGCTATAACATAAGCCTCCTCAATCCCTCAATAGAAAAAAATAATGGCAAGAAAAATTCATACGATGAGAAAAAATAAAGCCAGAAACACCACTCCTATCCACGAAAAAATTCAGATCGTCTTTGATATTTTCAAAAAAGAAAAATAATGATTTTTAAAAAACCCCGTTGGTGTACCTGCTTTGTAATCCAAATTTAATTTTGCCATGAGCACCAATTTATAACTACTTCAAAATCAAAACGCCAATACTCACAATACAAGAAGAAGTACTTCAAATATAACATAAAAAAGATGTGAACTGATGGCTGTTAAAAAAGAGAGCCCTATGGTTTGTGTAGCATAATACGTAGAAAAAATATCCTGCCAATCGATAGGATCAATGAAAAGTAGGAGGAAAAGTAATCCTCAAAACGGAAGAGCAAAAAGAAGTCATAAAAGGAAACTAAAGAGAGAAATTAAAATCTTTGAAATATTCCAATGAAGAAAGTGTCTGTATAACAAAGAAAAGTCAGAAAATAACACAAGAAAAATTTGTTTCATAAAAAGCAAGTAACGAAAAATAAAATATATTTTGAAATATAATATTTTTTCTCCATAAATCAAATTTTAAATCAATAAGAAGTTGCAATAATAAAAAATTACATAAAATAAAAAAAGAACTGGAAAACACATTCCATTCAATACCCACATTATAAAATTCTATTTTTTCTAAAATCCCCTATGAAAAAACATGAAATTATTTTTTCACTTTTAAAATTACCTCTGGATTTTCTTATCATCTTTTTGAGCTTTTTTATAGCGAGAGATCTCAGAGAAATAAACGACTTTGTCCCATGAGTACAACTCCCTATACAAATTATTCATAATGAATACCTTCTCAAATTTGCGATTTTTGGAGCCTTTTTATACTTGATTATTTTTTCTATTCACGGACTATATTCTCTCAAAATAACAGCATCAAAATTAAAGGAAACTTTTGATATATTGTTATACAGTATTTACTTTTTTTTATTTTTCTCTGTATTTGTTTATTTTGGAAAATGAGTTTTTTATAATGTAGAAATTCCAAGACTCGTTATTTTATTTACCACTCTTATTGGTGTTTTTTGAATTATTACAGAAAGAATTATTCTCAATAAAATACAAAATTTTCTTTTGGATAGCTGATATATTCCAAAAAGAAATATACTGATAGTAACCTCTCAGTGAGAAAAAAATATACACCATATTTTAGATGATATTCAAGAAGCCCATATTTATAACATCATCTGATACATCAATAAAGCAAAAACAAATGCAAAACTTCCCTATTTATGAAACGCACAACATATATGAGATATTTTAGAAAAAAATCCTATTGATGAAATTCTCTATATTGATAGTGATTTTAATAGTGATGAACTCTACCAAATTTGGGATTTTTCGAGAATATACGGAATACGCTATAGATATATTACCAATAGTTTTGATGTTACTAAAAGCAATACTACCGTGTCCCTCTTAAATAAAATTCCAGTAGTAGAAATAAAAAATACCGCCCTTTGAGCTTGGTGAAGAGTTCTAAAAAGGTGAATTGATCTCATCGGAAGTATCATCTGAATTATTATTTCCCTTCCTCTATTTATCATAGTAGGAATACTGATTAAATGGGAAGATCCCGATGGACCTATCATTTATAAAAATCTCAGAGTCGGACAGACCGGAAAAAAATTCAATCTCTATAAATTCAGATACCTCAAATGGAAATATTGTATCAAAGAAAGTTATGGAGTCGATAATAACAAAGACGAAGCTCTTGCTTTTGAAAAAAAACTTATAGCCGAAAAATCATCCAGACATGGTCCACTCTATAAGATAAAAGATGATCCAAGAAAAACAAAAATTTGAAACTTTATTGAAAAATACTCTATTGATGAACTACCACAGCTTTTCAACGTTTTTTTATGAAATATGAGTCTCGTTTGACCAAGACCACATCAACCAAGAGAAGTTCAAAATTATCTTCTTCATCAAAAAAGAGTACTTACGATTAAACCTGGAATTACAGGACTCGCTCAAGTAAACGGAAGAGAAAAAAATACATTTGAAGACGAAGTAAATCTCGATGTATTCTATATAGAAAACTGGAGTTTTCTCTTAGATGTAAAAATTTTTTTAAAAACCTTTTGAATAATTCTTAATAGAAAATAATATGAAAAAATTACTTCTTTGCATTCTTTTAATATCGCTCACACTCAACAGCTTTGCAAGTGGAAATATTCAAGAATCCTATGAAAATTCTTCCCTAGAAACATCTTTTGATATATCTGAGGAAATAAATAAGCTTATTTCCAAAGAGATCAATATCAACAATGAATATGTTATTGACATCTCAAATATTAAAGAAAAACTTGAAAATCTCTACTGAGAAAAATCTTTCATTTTTGAATGGAATTTGAAATGAGCTTCTACTCAAAATGGTCCTGTATTTATGAGGGTTTTTAGTGAAAAATGAGAAAAAGAACTCGAACTGAATATTTTTGAAACGACTAAAAGCGAAGATGAAGCAAGTGAACAAAAGATACTGTTTCATAATACCTATAATATTTTAGTCTATGAAAAATCATTTCTTCTGATTTACTCTGATGAAATTCTTTCGAGTGATATCAATAACTACATTGAATTTTCTAAAAAAGATGGAGTGTATGTAAACACTATTTGACCTCTCAATAAAACAGATATTGAAATTTCCAGCATTGTGAATAATATAAAGGATTACAAACAAACGCTCTGATTTAAATCAGATTTTATCATCGTTTGGGGTTCAAGAGATTTTGTATTTAATATTCTCTCCAATATCAATAAAGACCTTACCAGTAACAATTCCTGAGAAACCTATAATATCGTCTGACTCTCTTCTTACAATCTCAATATCTTATGAAGCTATTTAAAAAACTTTTTAGCAAATAAAGTTTGGCTTGATAAAATCATATTACTGTGAGAAAATTCTAAATACTTAATTTTGAAACAAAATCAGATTTGAGATCTTATTACAGAACTCGAGGCGAATAAACAAAGTTTTCTCAATATCGATCTTACTCAAAATGATGTAAAAAATATCTTTTTCTTATCAAAATTTATCAATAATCTTTCCAATGTTTGATACTCAACCAACAGTATTTATATTTTTTTACTCATTCCGATCGTACTAACTATCATCATTATTTTTAAACACTTTATCGGACTTTCTCCGATAGGAATAGTGATTCCTTTATTTATTACGTTACTATTTTTTAAATTAGGACTGGTATTTTGATGAAGTTTAATTTTATTATATGTTTGTCTCAACTTAGTTCTTTCTCTCATCACTGAAAGATACAATCTCTTATACGCACCAAGAATGGCATTTCTGCTTTCTATAAATATCATATTTTTTATTGGAATTATCAATATTCTGTATTCGCTCAATCTCATCACTCTCAATATGTGAGATGTTCTTTACTTTATCGTTTTTATTCTCTTAAGCGAAAAAATGATTACCATCATTACTTCGAAAGATTTATGAGAATACAAGGAAAGCTTTTTTTATACTCTTTTGATTCCTATATTTGCCTTCTGAATTTTCAATATCACGGCAATAAAAGTTTTCTTACTTTCTTATCCTGAAATTCTGCTTTGACTCATCCCAATCAATTTTCTTATAGGTAAATTTAGCGGACTCAGGATCACAGAATATTTTAGATTTAAAGAAATCATTAAAAGCGTAGAAGAAGAATAATTTCATAAAACCCCAAACTATTTTTGTTTGGGGTTTTATTTTTTTAGTATAATTGGAAAAATAAATATATGCTTAAAAGAAACAAAATACTACTGGAAAAAAGTCATGAATATTCAGAAAATAATTTTATTTTTTCAAAAATTTTTCTTCTTAAGAAAAAACTAAAAATTAAAATACTCAAAAGACACAAGAATATTCCTATTCATAAAGCTAAAATCATAGGAATAATGAGTCTCAAATTTCCAGTAGAAAAAAGTAATAAGAAGATACTCCATCAAAATGTACACGGAGCCAATCCAGCAATAAATCAAACTAAAAGAGTTCCTTTGATATCTTTTTTATTCTCACACGCAGAACCAATTCAAACCGATGGATTTTTTATCATTTTATATGATTTCCTCATCAAATAGATACTGAAAAATAAAAGTATCAGAAGTGAAAATCTCTGAATATAAAGCATATAATTTGATACATCATAAAAATTAAAAATGACTTTAGTAAGCAAAAATAACACTATAATATCAAGAAGATGCGTCACAGTAAAGATCATAGCATACAATAATCCATCAAAAAAACTTTTATTTTTATCTAAAATATAGGAAATAAGTAAACTTTTTGAATGCCCCGGCCCAAGAGCATGAATATATCAAAGTCCGATAACCACGAGTAAAATATACCAAAGATTTTCAGAAGAAACCTGATTGATATAATTGGATATTTTTTTCATAGTAACAACAAAGTATTCATTTCAAAATCCAGAGGTAAGAAGTCCCGTATCTTTTGAAACTTTTGTCGAAAGTGAAATCTTTGTATCACAATATTGTTTTGTCTTTATATTTTCTTGTGCTTTTTTTACTATATCATTTGGCATTTGTGTCCTTGGTTCTTGATTGGGTCAATAATTGTTATCCAAAGGATTCCATGAATTAAAAATTTCTTCATAATCTGTATAAAAATCCCCATCTGTATCAAGAGAAAATACATCAGTTTTATGGATTGCTTCCTGCTCATCTGAAATCTCATCCCCATCACTATCTATGACACATTGAAACTTCTTGTCATATAAATCAAATGGGTAGTTTTGAATTTTTGAAGTTAATACTACGCTATCAAAAGGAGTCGAAGCCTGAGTATTGAGATTATAAAAAGTCATTTGATTGGTTTGAAGAGGAAAGTTATCAAAAAAACTCACGATTATCTCTCACTCAGAAATCTCTTTTTCGCACTCAAAACTATAGTTTATCTCAATTCCTGTTGATAAAATCTGATACTCTTCTAATTCCAATATTTCAAATTTTCCCATATTACAAGAATTTTGGGGAATATCGATCTGTATATTTTTGCGTACGTATTCTTGTATAATATCTTTATGATCATAATATTCATACACCGACTTAAAGGCAATATTTTTTGAATTGAGTAAATATTCTATCTCATAAGAGTGAAAATACGTAGTTACATTTAAAAAATTTTTATGAAAGCTCAAAAAACTCGAAGAAATATCAAGAGGATGTGCAAAAGTTGCCTGAGTAAAAAAAAACAAAAGAAATAATAAAAAGATTTTTTTCATACCTATGAGTAAATAATATTTAAAAATGATTATATAAACAATAGGAAAAAAGAAAAATTTGTTTTTTACGAAAAACTCTTAATATGGTACAAAATTATATTTTAACTCCTGAAAAATGCTTTATATCGTTGCAACCCCTATTTGAAATCTTGAAGATATGACTCTGAGAGCTATCAGAATTCTCTCAGAAGTGGATAGTATTGCTTGTGAAGATACAAGAACCTCTGCAACGCTCCTCAATCATTATAATATAAAAAAACCGCTTATCAGTTTTCATTCGCACTCAGGAGTAATGAAAACTCAAAAAATCATTGAAGATCTCAAAAGTGGAAAAAATATCGCACTTATTTCTGATGCGGGAACTCCTGGGATTTCTGATCCAGGATATGCACTCATCAAAGAAGCTCTTGAAAATGATATAGAAGTGACTCCTATTCCGTGAGTGACTGCTTGTATTACAGCGCTCAGTGCAAGTTGACTCCCATCAAATCACTTTTTATACTTATGATTTCTTCCTATAAAAAAAGGAAGACAAACGATGCTCAAAAAACTTCAAAACAAAGAAGAAACGGTAGTAATTTATGAATCTGTTCATAGAATACTCAAAACCTTAGAAGATTTTATACAATATTTTTGAGAAGATACTCCAATAGTCGTAGGAAGAGAACTCACCAAAAAATTTGAAGAATTTAAGAGGGGTACTATAAAAGAAGTATTTGATTATTTTTCTCAAAATAAAGAAAAAGTAAAAGGTGAATTTGTAATCATTTTTTAATATGCAACTTGGAAATATAAAAGATTTACTTTTAAAATCGCTCGGGAAAACCTGAAAACAAAATCAAGTTCTTTCCTCTATTATTTATAAAAGTATTATACATGATTTTTTGGAATTAAAAAAAATAGATATAAGTTCTTACATTATATCTATTCAACTTCGTGAAAATATTATTATTTTAAAGACAAACAAGCCAATTTTAAATTCAGAAATCAAACATATAGAAAAGTTTTTAATTCAAAATATTGATCAAAAATTACAAAAAATTTGAATACACTTGAAGCAAATAGAGCTCGTTGTAAAATAATCTTATTTGAGTTCTTCAAAAAGAACTCTATACATTTTTCCATCGATAACAACGGTATTAGAGGACGTGGTATTATATTCTAAAATATTTGATTTGTAACTCGCTCCTGTATTTGATAAAAATCAGGCCAAAAAAATCATTACGCCTATAAGTCCAACTACTAGGGTTGAATCTTCTATTTTTTTATCAAAAAACTCATAATACATTTTTATAATTCCTCTCTTCATTGGCAAAAAAGTATGATATAAGATATTGCTATCATTAAATCATACTTTGAAATAAATTGCAAATGTTTTTCTATCACTGGTACTTCCATGTCATGTTTGTTCCCTCTGAAATTTCTTGAATCATTTCTATAGAAAATGTTTTATTTTGGATCATATCCCTATAATTTGCTAATAGCATCAATGTTTCTTGAGGGAGTTGAGAAAAACCTTCAAAATTCTCAACGAGCAAATATGCTAACTTTGTCTGAGATTGATTAAATTCTATTTGAACTTCAGGTGGTACTACATTTTTTTGTAATTCTATGAGCTTTTGAAAAGACGTAGAAAGTTTTCACAATGCTTCTGAATGTTTTTGGAAAGCTTCTTTCAGTTTTTTTAATTCCTCTGTATTCGTTTGAAATTCTTTTATTTTTGATATGTACCAAACTAATCCTTCTTGGAGTTTTTTTTGTTCCTCTTGAGTAATCGGTTGTTTTTCTGCCTGCTTTCTTTTTATTTTAATAATATCACGAATCATTGGATCTTCTTTAATTTGAAGATTTTTTTGTTCAAGATTTTCTATAAACTGAGTAATATTTTGTGAACTTTGAGTGAGTCATTGTATTTGATTGGAAATTTTTTCTGATTCATTTTTATATTCCTTTGGTTTGATAATAAAAATGATATTTCCCGACTCTTTGAGTGAAACTAAAGATTGAATAGCTGTTTTATAAGTACAAATAATAATGCTATTAGTTACATTTTCTATTTCAATATTTTCTCCTATCACAATGGAAGATCTTAAAGACTGTAATTGAATATTTTTTCCAATTACTATAGACGATTCTACTGATACAGCATGAATATTTCCTTGTTGAGATTGAAGTATCGCATTGGAAAGGACCTTTCACTCAATAGTAATATTTCACTTTTGAGAAACTACTTGCCCGTTTTGTGAAATTTCTCAAAATTTTATATACTGTTTTCCAGAAGATCAAAAAATATTTCATGTAATATCTACATTATTTTCAACATAAATACTCCCATTTACATCACCTATACATTTTACATTCTCAGCTTTTACCCAATAATCATGTATTACCTCTCAGTGAATAGACACATCTCCACTAGCATGTATATTTCCTGTTTTGGGTCCTATCGTTCATAGTTGTATATCTCTTGTTACGGCAACTGGTGACTTCATTTGATTGATGTCAACCTTTACTTTTTTCCCCTCTTTTTCGCCATGGCTCTTACTGTCATAGTGTCAAATAATAGGCTGTACATATCCTGGTTGAGATGAAACAAGATATTGAATATCATTTTCCTGTATCACGGAAGTTCCTTCTCCACACCATTTATACATATCAAAATCTATTGGATCGGTAGGAAGTAACTGATCTCAGGCAATATTCATTCCAATTTTTCCTTCTTTGAGTGGTATTTTTTGATACATTTTTTTTCCAGCAGGAACCTGTGGGAATACTCTGGCATAATTTTTCCAATCCAATTTTCCATTTGTTGTTTGAATTTGAAGATCCTGTCAAAGTGGAATAATGGTTTCTAAATAAGCATCTACTCATGGAATTGGTTGGAGTGCTTCTGCAATAACAACCTTTTTTTCTTTTGCTCAAGATATTGCTTCCTGTATGAGCGAAATTTGTAATCCATAACGAATTCCATGTAACCACATTCTTGCTATAAACTCATCTACATTTAAAAAAATATTAACTTCTTTTGTCTTTCCATTTTCATCAGTAATTTCATCAAATAATGGACTAAATGTATATTCTGCTTGATCTTTGTCTCTTCAAAAAATCATTGGTTTGTGATATTTTGAAACTCTTTCTGGTGGAAATAAAGAAATTTTATCACACAATTTTACTTGATAACTTGACGGATCTGATTTTGATTTTACATCAGACGGATTAAAAACGAGCTGTGAAAAAAGAGTATAATCTAATCACTCAAAATAATAATTATTCTTAAAGATACTATCTACATATCACATAAATCTTTGCCTCGTAAGAGATGAGACATCAAGAAATACCCCATCTTCTTTTATCTGTACCAGAGTGTCGTATCATCCTACTCTCAATAAATTTTGAACTTGTTGTGAAGTATCTGGAGTTCATAGAGAATCATTAGGCGTTTCTATTTCTTCATCATGTCAGGTCAAAATATTAAGTGCCATAAAAAAAAGATAAAATATTAAATCTACTTTATCTTATCATATTTTTTTATAAAAAACAAATTTAGCAATTTCCCTAAAAAATAATAGAAACAAATTTCCCCAAATATTTACCATCTTTTAAAACTTGGACACGCCTGAGTGATATCAATAATAGCAAATCCAGGATGTAAAATTGCCTCTTTTATGATTTCTTTGAGTTCAGCAAATTTTGAACTATCTGCCCTTTTTGCAAAACCACATCCTGCATCGATAGCGAGTTGTATTGGGTCAAAAGGAAGGTTAGTATTTCCATCAGGAGTCGTTTTGGTTTTTGCTCCTAAAGGAGTAGTTGGTGATGCTTGACCAGTAGTAAGTGCATAATTCTCATTATTAAAAACTAAATACGTCATATTTATATTTCTCTTACAACTATGAATAAAGTGCCCCATTCCTATTCCATATCCATCACCATCTCATCACATAACAACAACAGTGAGTTCAGGTTTTGCTAACTTTACTCAAGTCGCAAATGGAAGTGCTCTTCCATGAAGTGTTTCAGCCGCATATCAATCAACATATTGACTTGCTTTTCCTGAACATCAAACTCCAGAAACTACCACTCTTTTATGTGAAGGAATTTCTAATTCTTTAAAAGCATTTTTGAGTGCCATGATGATGAGTGTATCTCAACACCCAGGACACCATTGTATATTTGTTAATCACGTTCTCATATTTATTTTCAAATTAAGGTATTAAAATCCTCTATATAAAATGGGAAAAGATCATATTTTCTCAAGTTTGAAATCTTTAATCATGGTATAAATCTCAGTCCAAATTGCCCACAAATATAATTTTCGAGCTGTCCAGAATAATTATTTTCTACAAAAATTATCTCCTGTTTATCCTTGAGTACATCGTACAATCTCTCATCAAGAGGTTTTAAAAATGTAATCACCACCATTCCATATTCTGAATTATCTTGAATAAATTCTTTTGCAGTATAACTCGTAGCTGAAAAAACGATAAGCATTTTTTTCGCATTTCAATTGAAAACTTCAAATCAAGAAATTCCCTCTTTTTGAAAAAAATATTCTAATTTTTTCCATCTTTTTTCGGTCATCAATTTTTTATTTTCAGAATCTTCTGAGGTAGCTCAAAATTCATCATGTTCATAACTCGATGCTATAAAATCACCATTTGGAGTACCAACAGATACTTTTGGTGAAATACCACTTGAAGTCAATGCATATCTTTTATAATCATTTGGTGGATTTTCTAAAACATCTCCTCTTCTTACCTCTATACTCGGACGTTCCCCTATTGTTCCTGATAATTCTGAGAGTTGTTTGTCTAAAAGTAAAATAACTATAGTTTGATAGGTATCAGCGAGATTAAGCGCTAATCCTGAAAAATAATATGCTTCTTCTAAAGAACTTGGAGTTAAAACTATATGGTCAAAATCTCCAAATGTTGGATTGAGCGCAAAATTGATATCTCCAGTTTCGTGATATGTTGGTGTTCCAGTACTCGGTCACGCTCTTTGAGAAAGAGCTACTACGATCCCTATTTCTGCTTGAATAGCAAAACTCAGAGCCTCACTCATCAGTGCAAATCCTCATCCAGAAGTTCCTACCATAGACCTTGCTCCAGTAAAAGAAGCTCAAAGTGCAGAGTTAATAACGGCAATTTCATCTTCAGCCTGAAGATATGTTACTTTTTTAGAAGCAATAATTTCTGTTAAAATAGTAGACGCTGGAGTCATCGGGTAGGCAGAATAATATTCTAATGCCGCATCGATTGCACCAGAAGCAACCATCTTATTTCCATAACTTACTTCTCTCCTCTCTGCTATTTTTCAGATCTTATCGAGTGATTTTTCAAATGAAAGATTTTTATATGCATTTTGAAAGATTTTAATATTTGCTTCGATAGTAGCCGTTCCTTTACGAGCAAATATTTCAGATAAACATATTTCTATAACTGAAGTATCTATATCAAAATAATACGCAAATAAAGCGAGTAAATAGGTATTATCGTAGGCATCATTGATTTCAAACGATAGTATCTGTATATTTTTTTCTTCTATAATATTTTTTATATCAGGCGTGAGTGTTGTTTCAATTTTTTTATTACAAAAAATAACTCCCCCCTTTTTAAGAGCGGAAATATTTTTTTCTAACGATTCACGATTAAAGGCAAAAATAACATCACATGTTTGAGTTAAAAATACCCTCTTATCAGAAATAAAAATATCAAAATAATTTACTCATCATTTAATTCTTGATTCGTATTCTATATCAGTAATAATATAATATCCCAGATATGCAAAAATATTAGTAATAATATCCGCAGTAGAATTGATACCAAGTCCTGCAGGTCAGGTTACTCTTATATTTAAAAACATATTTTTTATTGATTAGTTTCATTGGTACTTCAAGTGGCTACGCTCGAAGCATCTTCATTTAATAATTCTCCACTTCAAATTTCTTGTGTTCCTCCTGATGCGCTCGTAGTTCATGAGAAAGATTGTAAAAGTTCTTGTAATTGTTCTTGTGTAAGCGATGTTTCGCTATTTGGAGATCAAAAATAACTCTCATAAATTACTAAAGCTCACGTAGATACAATAGATCAAATGATAGCAATGAGTGCTATAATAGCCGCTATTTTTGCGGTAGTATTTTTTCTTGGCATAAAAATAATGTAATAAAATAAACTGGTAAAAGTATATGGAAATAAAATTATTTTCAAATTTTTTAGTTATTCTCAAATATTTTTTGGATTTCTTTAGGTAATTCTTCTTTCATTTTTATAGTATCAATTTTTCTAATAATTCTAAACTCTTTTCCTCAAAATAATAATATTTCCTCACCTCTTGAATAATTATTGGTATCATAAAAGGTGATATACATATTCTTAAAATAATGGTCTTTATCAGAAAATACATACTGAGATCTCACTTTTGCTATCACTTGTTCTTGTCCATCATTTACAGGCACACTTGTTGAAAGTAATGCTTTTTCAATAGAAATATTATACTGATTATTCGCATCTAGAGATACCTGAACATCATCATATTTAATATCAAGAAATCCTTTAAGTGATTGAAAATCCCCTTTTTCTCCAAATAATTTATCTCTCTTAAAAAAGGTAATAGTTCTATCCTCAACAACTTCTGTTTCATTATTTCATTCATAAATTTTCCCAGCAATTTGCTGAGTATTAAAAAATGTATTGAGAAAAAATCTTGTAAAATCATATTTTGGTCTTTCTTCCTCACTCACCTGCTTATACATGATAGCTAAATCTGCTTTAATACTATCTAACTCATATGATCCTGATAATTTTTGTCCATTTCTTTTCAAATTATCAAGCCTATAAAATTCTCTTGGATAGAGTGAAAATGAAAAAACTTCTCCATTGATAGCAATATTTGAAATCTCATAGTAAGAATCTGAAATGATTTTATATACGACATGAGAAGTATCAATTCACTGAAATTGTGATAAGTATTTTATCAATTCCTCTTTACTTAAAGCGACGTATTGATTTTGTTCAAATATGGTTTGCGCATTTAAAAGATCACTTTTTACTTTATCATATTTTATAAGATATTCCGGATGATTGCTGAGCGCTGAATAATATTCAGTATACAAAAGTCTATTAGTAGCATACAATTGATTATAATTCAGGTTTTTTTCTGATAAAAGCGATTTATTTTTATTGTAGAAATCAAAAATATTTTTCATTATTTTATCAAATTGCACCAATTGTTGGGAGGTCATCGAATTATTTAAATTGAGAACCAAAAGTCATCTTTCATTGAGATCTTCTTGAAAAAAGGCAGTTCTCATTTCTGATAAAAATTTAGTAAAGATTCTATGATATTCAACTATTAATGTTTCCTGTCTTCCAGAGTTTTTATAATATATGGCTATATTTTTATTGATTTCTAAATAAATATTCACGATTGATAAAATATCTTCAAACTTTGAGGTATCTGAAAAAGACACATTATATAACAAAATATTTTTTAAAAAATATGCGAGATAATCGAGTCTCAAAACAATTTCTTGATTTTCATCAATCAATAAAACTCCATCTTTCAACTGTAAATTATTTTCTTGTAGGAAAAATTGTAAGAAGGTAAAAATATGCTCTTGTAAATAGCTATTTGAGTGGGTTTGGTTATCAACGAGTGTATAAATTTTATTTAAATAAAAAGAGGAAATGTTTGATTTTAACTGACTTTCTTTTCATCATCCTGCGAGTATATCTCATAAAGCAAGAGTACTCGTAATATAATCAATACTATTCACTTTTAATAAATTCTTATAGTAAAATGCTATAATATTTTGAAAATTTTGAAAATCTGACTGGCTCAAAGTTTCTAATTTTTTTAAATCTAACACAATATCATTTTTGGCATTTTCATAAAAATTCTTATCCTTATTTTTTTGGAAAAGCAGATTCAATTTTGAGAGTATATTTTTTTTATAATAGGATATTTTCTTCTCTTTATTGAGAAAAAATACGAAATATTTTTCAATATATGAAATTCCAAAAAGATTTTTATCTTTATACAAAAGTTCTTGTATTCTATCAAGATTATATTTTTCAAATTCATTTAATGAGTAGGAAAAAGAGAAAAAATTCTTAAAAAATTGAAGTGCATTTCTATCACTTTTTGGATATAATTGAGTAAAAAACTTTTGATTTAACTCTTTATTATCATCTAAAAAACTTTGATTTACATAAAATATCTTTGATATAGATTCAATTCTAAGAATATCTGCATTTTTTAAAAATTTATTTCTTCCAATGTTAAATCAAAAAAACATATGCGGATAGATAACAAGTGAAGTCATATTTTCTTTTGATGGCGAAGATAAAAGTGATATATTCACAATAGAATCAAAAGAAAATATTTTTATATCTGCATGATTTCTTGAATCAACAAAAAATTTTCACGGTGATTTTGGTTGGATGCTAAAATCTTTATTTTTAATAGAATAATTATACGATATATCATAGAGATCAAATAAATATAATCCCTCCTCAATATTTATATTTACGTTTCTATCAAGAGTTTCTCTAGAATAATTTTTCCCAGAAAAAATAACAGAATCAATGTAATTTAATTGATCCACAAAAAATTTTCACGATGTGATTTCCTGAGCCTGAACAGGTTGTAAAATCATTTGAGATCATGAGGAAATGAGTTCATTATATCCAACAGATATTTCCGGTATAGAAAATGAAGATTGTGAAGCGGTTTGATTAAAGTAGGTTACACTTATGGTAAAAAATAATCAAAAAATAGCCACCAAAAGAGAAATAATTATTTTTTGTATATTCATAAAGTTATATTAGAAATAAATTTTCTTGCTTATAATAATAAAAAAAACTATTATGTAAACAAAAAATACATTGATTATTGTTGAAAATCATCTTCAAAAATATCTAAAAATTTTCAAATAATATCCTTATTTTTTATAAGAAGTCCCATTTCCCTATTTTTATCAATACTATAAGAAGAAAAATTCACACTTCCAATATAGAGATACGTGTCGTCTATCAGAATTGATTTTGCATGGACTTCTGGCTTTTCTAAAAGTTTGTAGGAAATGTTTTTTTCACGTATTTTTTGTATTTCATCTTCATTAGATGCAACCTTTTTGAGATCTGGGAAAATAATATTTATATCAATATTTTCTTTATGTTTTTCAAATAATATTTCCATAATTTCACTATCAGAAAAATTATGTGCGTATATTTTGATAGATTTTTGAGCATTTTTCAGTAAAAAAGTCATTTGTGTTCTTGATGAAAAAGGACTTAAAACAAGATTTGGATGATAAAAATTTTTCTTTTCTCCCCCAAAATCACTCTCAAAAATTTCTTGAAATATTCAGGCCATTTGCTCATTTTGAAGCATTAAAAAAAATTCCCTATTATACTTAAAGGTGGAATATGAATAATTTCCCGTTGAAATAATAACTTCATCATCAACTATCATCATTTTACTATGATTGAGCGCATAATTTTGTCCATTTGAATATACTACCGAAACTCAAGATTTTTGTAAATCTCGAAAAGTTTGAGTGTTTAAACTCGGAGCTTTATAAACATTTTTTTCTAGAATTACTTTTACATCAACTCATCTCTTGTGAGCATCAATAAGAGCTTTTTTGAGTCTTTTTTCAGTAAAAATATAAACCTCTAAATATACCTTTTCCTTAGCAGAATCTATTTTAGAAACAAGTTCTTCAAGAAATTTGGTATCGGGAGTATGACGCATTGTCAATCAAGAAAGGTACTCAATTTTTTCAAAAGAAAAATCTTTGATTTGTTCTTGAATTTGATCTTGAGATTTTTTATTTTCATGAAATTCTACATATTCGTTTTGAGAAGAAAATAAAAAAAATACTAAAATAAAAAAGAGTATTGATTTCATGAAAAAATAATAAAAAATAAAGATAGACGTATTCTATCTTTATTTTTTATTTCTGCAAACTATTGCGCAAATAATTTTGGTGGATTTGATTGTACTCTTGTATCGTATTTGATAACAAATGGATCTTTATATTCTCATGAATCAGTACAATTATTATTTGAATTTTTATCACATCAAACATTTGCTCTTCTGATATAATTTAAATCATATATCATTGCGATGTCAAAATTTTGCGTTTTTGTTCACCCTGGTAAAATATATTCTCCTCAGGCAAGTATCCCTCATCCAATAGTATTTCTGGTAAATATACTTCCGTTTAAAAAAAGTTGATTTTTCAGAGCTTGCGTTCTTTCTATTGAATCCTGAACATATGGTACTCCTGATGCATTTACACTTATAAGTCCTCCATCAGCATAGATAATAGCATTAATTTGAGATACATTTGGCATGATGTAAATATTTCCTTTTCCAGTATAGCCAGTACTCACATCATAATTATCCTTGAGAACAATAATTCATTTTAATTGAGTCGGAATAAAATTTTCGTCAAAAATAACATTTCCATCAACTACTACCAATGTTTCAACATCAGGAGTAATATTTGATATTTTTTCATCTCATTGAACATATTTTACTCCATTGATAATTTGTCCACTGCTCATATTTTTTACATATTCATATGCTGCTTTTCTAATAAGTGTTCTTTGTTCTGAATTATATAAGTTTGAAATATTCGCTTGTTGTCAAGTAAATTCTGATTTTCCAGCTCATTGAATTCCTCCAATTACTCTCACTCACATAAACTCACTTCCGGTAGTTTTAATAGGCGTCATATCATTTCCGCCATCTTGTTCTGATAGATAGTATTTTACCGTTTTTCATCAGAGCTTATAACTTACTATTGGACGATTAATTTGAAGTCATGGTGTTTGATTTAAGTCTGTTGCAGAAACACTCGTATTGATTCTTGCACTAAATTCTGTTCCAGTTTCTGAGGTTAATGTAGATCAATTTACAGATTTTGATTCTATTTCTAAATCAGCTCAATTTGGTTCAATTTGAGAAGAAAAATCATTCATAGTATAGTCACTTAATCCACTCCAAGTTAAACTTGATTTTTGAGTTAAAAGAAGTTTATATTTATTTTGTGTTCCTATACTCGCACTTCATTCCCAATTATTTTTTATATCATCCCAAGTTTTAATGTATCAGGTAAATGGTTTTTTGAAGTGATATAAAACATTATTAACATTGAAAGTTTTAGTTCATTCTTGAAATGATATTTTTCCTTGATTAGTATTTACTGGGGCAATAGATTTTATATCAAGTATCAATTGATTATTTCAAGATCATCCGATAATTCATGAAAGTGATAACGCCTTATCTCATGAATTATCAATTCTATTTGATTTGATAACAGTAGTATCTTGGAAATTAGTAAAAGTTCTTCCATTCCAGTTAATTCATTCTGCTGGAGCAGTTATTGGAATAGTAATAGTAATTTTACTACTATTATCAGCGTAAGCATCTGGACTATATGTTAATGATGAAAAATTAAAAGAAAGAGTTTGATTTTGAGAAGAAGGTCCTGGGGTTTCACTTGGAGAACAACTACTAGTTCCATCAGAACAAACAGAACAAGGATTGTTTTGAGGAGTCACGCTTCTTGTTTGTGTACAAGATATAGTATTGGATTCAGACCAAAGATTTGCTCCAACATTACACGCAGACCAGTTTGAATAATTATATGTAGTATACTGTGAAGCAGAACATGTTACTGGTGGTGGACCTCAAGAAGATGATAATCATGATCATCCACCAATAGGTCTGAGAACTATCAAACTTCCATTATTAGTACACCCAATATGAAGCCCTCCATTTGAGTCAAAATGAGCTTCTGCAGAGGCATCCCCTCCACTTACTTGATTGATATATTCAGATAATTGCCTCCGAGCCTCTTCTGGACTAATAGTTCCATCTAAATAGTTTGATCCTATATCTATCAACCTATCTGCCATAGAATCATGCATACCATCCTTTGTATTATCTTCAACTATATAATTTCATCTTCATCCTGTGCTAAAATCCGATGCATATACTCCATCTCAAAAATACAAAATAGTAAGAGAGATGAGTAAAAGTAATATTTTTTTCATAATTTTATAAATAAGAAAATAAAATTTATTTTTTTAATACCGAAACTATTTCTTCAAATTCCTTGGTTCATTTTAATTCATGAAAAACTCAATAATTTTCTTTTTTTATTTCATTTATAAACATAGAAAGACTGATATCATCTTTTATAATAAGCATTTGTTGTAAATGATGTATCGCCATTTCTTTATTTTTTCAAAGAGCTAAAGATACTGATAATAAATAATTCACTCTTGCTAGATTGCTATTTTTTTCATGATTCATAAGTACGATATCATTTGGAATCATCTCTAGCGATTTTAGGAAGTATTCTACAGATTTACTATAAATTCACTTCCCTTGTTGTAAAAGTCCTAACCATTCGTATGCGGTAGAAAAATTTGGATGAAGCGAAATTGCTTTTTTAAGGAGAGTTTCAGCCTCTTCTAATTTTTCCCATTTCAAGATATATACTCTTGCCTTTCATAAATATCAA
>JANJUN010000016.1 GCA_024710565.1 Candidatus Altimarinota bacterium
TGAATGGTGTTATTTTTGTGAGTTTATAATATGTGAAAATATGATAAAACAGACCCAGAATCAAGAAATAAACTTTCATATATTACCGATAGAATTGATAATTTTATTACCGATGAGAAAGAATTGATCAAAAATAAAACTATAAATTATCAAACCGAACAGGCTCTTATTGCTATTTGAAGTGGATGATTTGCTGGGCTTTGATTTGGGAATTCTATTCAGAAATTTTGATATTTACCAGAAGTACAATGAGATTTTGTATTTTCTGTAATTATTGAAGAATTAGGATTTTTATGAGGACTAGTATTGTTATGATTTTATGTATTTATATGATATAGGGGATATCTCATTTCTTTTTACTCTAGTGATTTATTTGCGAAATATGCGAGTTTTTGAATTACTACTTGGATATTAGTTCAGGCGTGTGTTAATATAGGAGTAAATCTTAATTTAGTTCCACTTACAGGATTGACACTTCCTTTTGTAAGTTATGGAGGTTCTAGTCTTCTTTCTCTCGTACTTTGACTTGGAGTACTTTTAAATATTTCTCGTTATATTGATGAAACAAAACCTATCAATTCATCATCAAATCATTTTTCTCGTGAGAGGGTACATCTCTACTACTAATTTTTCTGTATTATTTTATCAAAAAAGATTCTAAAAATGAGTCTTTTTTTTGTTTTTTTTGAAAAAATATGATATCATTGTCTCAGTAATATAAAATAAAAACAAAAAAATATGGCAACTATAAAAACCCTATGAGAAAAATATTATCTTCACTCTGTCGCACTTTTTGTATTCACCTCTCTTATTTATATATTTTGATTTTACACATCATTTTTTTATAGTGCTATTATAAATTATTCATGAATTTCATCAGATATATTTGATGGAAGTGTGTATCCTATTGAATATATTCCGAATCCGATAGAACTGTCTTATGAAGAAAGAAAGCAAACTTTTGAAGAAATAGATTCAAAATTTTTTATAAAAACACCACTATATAATCCAGAAATTTTTTGAAAAAATTTAGATGATTTGACTCCTTGAACTCAATCGTACAATGATACTATTACACAAAAAGTACTCTACACCGTTCCATATCTATCAACCTATAATTTTGATTATAAAGAATATTCAGGAAGTCATCCTTGAGTTGATATTATTGTTCCAGAGGGGACTCCGGTTCACAATATTGCCAATGGATTTATTGTAGATAGTGGATATCAACCATCAGGATTTTGAAATTATGTACTTATAAAGCATAGTTGAGTTGATTATGGATGAAAAGTACAAACATTATATAGTTTATACGCACATCTTTCAAAAAGTTTAGTCACTCATGGGAAAAAAATTTCAAAATGAGAAATCATTTGATTGGTTTGAGAATCAGGAACAGCAACAGTTCCACACCTACATTTTCAACTTGAGGGAGAAAATACTCCATATAGTCCTTTTTGGCCATTTAGTACAAGTGATATGAAAACGGCAGGAGTTGGTTTTTTTGAAGCAATCAATATAGGACTCTGAAAAGAAAAAGCACTTTTGTATACTTTGAATCCTTTAAAATTTGTGAATGAAACATATCAAGATATTCTTTATACCAATACTCCAATACCAGAAGAAAAACCAGATAGAGTAGAAAATGAAGATGTTTCTAAAACTCCAGAAGTATCTGTTGAACAAGAAAATATACAAACCCCAGCAATCGAAGATAAAAAAGATGAGCAGGAAGAAAAAATCATTTCTGAACAAGAAAATATTTCAGATGAAAATGATACTCTTACGAGTGTAGCAAAAGAGGAAGTATTAGACTATGAAGTGGAACTTTTGAGTGCGATTGATGTGGATGAGATTATATTGAAAGATACACCACATTTAAATGCTTTTCAAGAGCAAGGATGAACTCAAGAGACACCTAAAGAAGATACTCAAGATATCTCAACATCACCAGAGGAGTTGATAGTTTCAGATGAGCAAACAGATATGTCTTGAAATCAGTCATGAGAAACGATATCAGAAGAACCATCTGCATGAATAATACAATGATGAGAAAAAATTTTTTGAGATATCCCAGAGGATTTTCCACATATCGAAGCCTTGAAATATTTTAAGGAAAATAAAATTATTTCTTGATTTTCAGATGCTACTTTTCGACCAAAAAATAATATTACGAGAGTAGAGGCTCTTAAAATAGTTTTACTCGCTAATAAAATTCAACCAATTAATAATAAACCGAGTCAATTTCAAGATATTCTTACCAATACTTGGGAAAATACATATATAAATGCGGGAATTGAAAATGGAATTCTCTCTCTTGATAACACATTTTTCTCACCATTTAGAAATGTTTCTAGAGTTGAGGCGTTAAAGTTAATTTTAACTTTAGGAAAAGTAGATGTAACTACTTGAGAAAAAGATCTGATACTGGATGATGTTAAAGAAACCGATTGGTATTATAATTATGTAAATTATGCACTTAAAAATAATTTAATAGAAATAAAAAATAATCTTTTTCAACCAGATACGCCAATGACGAGGGAAGAACTCATAGCGATTTTATATAAATATATTCAAAAATAAAGATGTTCGTATAACGAACATCTTTTTATATTTTAATATTAGTATTGAGTTTTGCTTTTCCACGGAGTATTTCTATGATATCAAGAGGAGATTTTATGATTCATAGAAGTATTTCTCAAGATATTTTTGCCATAATAACTCCGGTTTCAACTACTCAAACCCCCAGTCAGATAATATGATCTTGTATTCATTTTGGATGATCAATTTTCTCACGAGTTTCTTTTGACCAAGACAGAGAAAGTCCATCACTTCCAAATAAATTATCGTTATATTGTGTAGATAAAATTTCCTCTCTGAGTTCTTTTATGCCAATTTGAGTTTTTTCTTTTAGCTTTTCTAGAGTAATTACTTTATCAGCTAACACAAGAGATTGTTCATTTGAGAGTTGAGAGATGATTTCTCAGTTTCCAGAAAGTCTTTGTATTTCTCAGATAAGTATTTTCCTATAATCAATACTAGTTTCTTTCGTTTCTTTTTGATCGGTATTTTTTTTAAAATTTAAAAGAGTTCAAAGAGTATTTTTTGAGATATTAAACTCCTTTTGAATAGCATTTTCTAAATTTTCAATCTGTTTATTGATATCATTTTTTTCAGACGACTCAATACTATTTCTTCTATCTAAATTCATAAAAAATTATTAATAATAAGAGATAATTATATAGTCAACTTTTAGAAAAAACCAAATAATAAACACTTTACAAATATTAAAAACTATTTATTATTTAATTTTAAATATTTTTCTATTTGTTCTATTTCTGCTTTTGCGAGTTCTCAAAATTCACCATCCCCATTGAGATGAATGGTTCTTTTAAAATACATAAGAGCAATACTATACTTTTCTAGTGCCTCCTCTAAATATCACAAATTCAGCGTGATAAGGGGATTTTTTCCATTTATTTGGCTTCATTTTCTCAGATACTCTCATGCTTTTTCTAGATCTTTTTGTTCTCTATACACCCATCAAAGATATCAATAAAATATTTCATATCCAGGGGTATTTTCAAATTTTTTTATTCCAGACTCAGCCCAAGAAAGCGCGTTTGAGGTTCTTCATTCTAAAATAGCATGATAAATCCCCAAAGAATAATCATCTATAGTCGCATCTTTTTCTTCTATCAGATATCAAAAAACATTCATCATAGATCTTTTGTCTCAAGAAAGATAGTAATTATAGGCTAATTTTCTTTGGAGTTCTATTTTTGGTTCAAATCCATTTTTGAGTGCTGAATTGAAATATAAATTACTCGTAAGATAATCTTTTAAACGAAAATTTATGTCTCAGAGCATGTAGGTTATGTTCAGATCTTTTGAGTTGAGGGTATAATAATTTTCTAAATATTTTTTCGCACTTGAAAGATCTCACAGCTCATAATATCCTTTTCACATGATCAGTAAAATAGGAAGGTAGTCTGTTTTTTCTTTGAGCATCTTTCATCATAATATATTCGTGATGGTGTAGAGTTTATCTTGAAAAAGAGCTCAGATAATGAGGGCATCTTTATAGTATAAATTTTCTATTTGGAAATTTTTATAATTTTCAAGAGCCTGTTTGATATTTTTTAATTTTTGTCATGTAATTTCTTGAGAAGTTTGAAAATAGGTTTCATAATTTTTTTTACATTCATGGAAATCGATGGTACAATTTATCGCATTAAGATAATAAAAAATATCTTCTTTTGAAAGTCATATATTTCTTATTTCTTGAGTAATATCTTTTATTTGTGGAGCTGATGTAAAATTGAGGGTATATATAAGAGATTTTACATACATTTCTTTTTCTTCATAATTCAAAGCAGTAAGGATTTCTTTAAAAGTACTTCCTGCATTTTTAAAACGTTTTAAGTCAAAATACACCGATGCTAATTTTTTAATAATTTGTTCATCGTGAGGACTTTGTCTCAGGGCTTTTAAGTATTCATTGAGCGCTAAAATAGGTTGATTTCAAGTTGCATAATTATCACCTCTGATGATGGTTCCTCTTAGGGAAAATCTTTTTCTTAGGATTTCCATTTGGGTATCTTTATCTTTTTCTCATCATTCTTCTTGAGGCGCTTCTATTTCAGAAGAATTTTCAGATACATCAATAGTCTCTTGAGGGGAATCTAAATTGAGAAGTTCGTCTTTGATAATTTTTGTTTCTGGTTTATTTTCGCTCAGAGGTGATTCTTCTGATGATATTTGAGAAGAACTCCATTTTTTATATCACACATATCAAGAAATCATAATTATTACCACTATTGTTAATCCAATGAGTATTTTTTTCCACATAATATATTTTTACTTTTTAAAAATTTTTCATACTATAAACCAAATTTATTTTTTTTCAATTGATAAATGTTTAAAAAAATAGCATCTAATACAATAGCGCAGATACTTTCTAAGTTTTTAACGGCATTTATATCTATATTTTTGATAGGAGTTCTCACGAAATATCTCTCTACTGAAATGTATTGACAATATAATAAAATATATAATTATCTAGCATTTTTTGCATTTTTTGCTGATTTAGGATTATATACTATTTCTATTAGAGAAATTTCAAAAGATAATTCTCAGGCTTCAAAGATTATTGGAAATGTGATGAGTTTGAGACTGTTATTGTGATTAGGAATTATTGTTCTTTCTTGAGTAATTGCTTTTTTTCTTCCTGGATATAATTCTGAACTCATGCTTTTTTCTATTTTTATAGTTTCTATTTTTACTGTTTTTAGTCTCCTCAATTCATCAGTTTTATCTTTGATGCAATCATTTATGAAAATTGAGTTTTCACTTTTTTCAGTCGTTTTTGGAAAAATTATCAACTTTTTATTGATTCTTTTGGTGGTATTTTTTCTCTTTCCCAAAGAACAAACTCAAAATTATGATACCGCATTTTTATATATTTTATGAGCTGGACTTATAGGGATAATCGTAAATTATATTTTAAATCTCTATTATGCTAATAAAATAGCAAAGATAAGATTTTTGTTTGATTTTCAATATATGAAGTATTTGTTTATCACTTCATTGCCTTTTTGAATGGCACTTTTTTTGAGTGTGGTATATTTTAAAGTAGATATTATACTTCTATCTCTTTTAGAATCACCAACCCAAGCAGATATTTCTATTGCGCTCTATAGCTTACCGATGAAAATAGTAGAAGTATTAATGGTGGTATGAGGATTTTTTTTAAATAGTATCTTACCAAGTCTGACCCACTATTTTCAAGAAAAAAATAATATGGGGATGAAACATTTACTAGGGAACAGCTTTCGTTTTCTTTTTTCTCTTTCTATTTTTATCATAATGATGGGATTTCTTTTTTCTCAGCATATTTTGATGGTTATATCAACTCCTGATTATCTCAATCATGATCTTTATAAATATACTTCTGAAGATGTTTTAGTCGTTGTATTATTGGTGCTGGGATTTTATTTTATTTCGGCTTTATTTAATTATATTTTTATTGCAACCAAGAAGGAATCCATTCTTTTAAAAATCAATATTTTTATTACTCTGTTTAATATTATTGGAAATATTATTTTTATTCCAAAATATAGTTTTATGTGAGCTGCATATGTTACTCTTGTGAGTCAATTACTTTTGTTTCTATTAGGATGGTATTTTTCCAGAAAAATTATTTCTTTTGATTTTCCTAAAAAATATATTTTATGAAATATTATATGAGCGGGGATTATTTTTTGGATATGAAAGAAGCTCGTAGAAGTATTTCATTTTTCACTTTTTGGAGAAATGTTTTTCATAGGTGGAGTTTTATTTGTTTTCTATGCCATAATAATCGCATTACTTCATTATGAGATGATAAGAAAAAAACTCTCATCACATGAGGATTAGAGTTTTTCTATAAGTCAGGTTATTGAGTTGATTTGAATAGTTTTATTAAAGTTTTTATACTCAGTTTTTATTTTTAAGATTTTTTCTTGTGAACTACATCCACTCAAACTGAGTGTATTTCTAGAAAATTCTATATCGATGAAACTTCCAGTCTGTGAAGTTCCATCAATACTTTCACATTTTAGTTCAGCAATTTTTGAGTTTTGGTTTATAAAGTCAACTCTGAAGTCTCCAAGCGGAAGGATACTTCCACCACTTTGATACTTTGCTTGTATACTTCCTGTTCCATCAGAAGAAATTTGGATAATCCATTTTTCTGGATGAGTAAAAATAGCTCAAGTTCCTAATCACTTTCCAAGTAAAGCATTATTTCTTACTCACTCTATGCTCGTAAATATATTATTGGTAAACATATCAAAGTTTTGTTTATCAATTTGCGGATTAAGATCTATCCTACTCGCTCATACAGCAATAATACCAATAATTGCGATTACTACCAGAAGTTCAATGAGACTGAATCAATTATTATTTTTTATCATAAAAAATTTGCAAATTAATAATTTATATGTTATACTCGAGGAGTAATTTAGATTATTCTAAAAAAATTACGATATTTTACAAGTTTATTTTTATTTATTTATTATATTAGAATATGAAAACAAAAATACTTTTAGCTATCTTATTAGCTTCAATTTCATCATTTGCTTGAGTTTCAGCAAGTGAAACTACCACTTTTTCTTTAAAAGAAGTAAAAGTAGTAGATCAAGATACTCTTACGGTTTCTTTTAACAAAGATATTTTAGAAGATACTTCTTTGTTTGAATTTTTATTAACTCCAAAATCAGATGATACTAGAGAAATTGCTCTTACTGGAGTAACTTTATCTTCATCTATGGAAGTATCAGTAGATACTATGGAAGCACTTGCTCCAGCAGTAGAATATAATTTAGTAGTCGTGTTTGCTTCTGATAAAGAAGGAAATGTAATTGAAAATGGAGTTGATGGTATGGTAACTTTTTCTACTCCAGCAACTTTTGATGCTTCTGCTCCAGTAACTGGGGAATTCAATGTAGCTCCAACTGAAACAGTATGAACTCCTGAGGCTATGCCGACAGAAGATACAACAGCTCTTGAACAACCAGTATCTGATACAACAGCTGAAACTACTGAATCATGAGTAGTTGCTACTGAAGCAGCAGCTGCAACGGCTGAAGCTCTTCCACAAACTGGACCAAAAGAAATGTTATTTGTGGTACTTGCATTATTACTTGGATTAGGAATTACTTTTGTAAGAAAAAATGCATAATAATAAAATATAAAAAAAGAATTGCTCACTTGTGGAGCAATTCTTTTTTTTTATATCTCAATTCTTTTTTCTATCGGTATAAAGATTCAAATTAGAGTAAAATTTTTCAAAGAGACACATTTATTAAGAAGAGAAATAACTTTTTTATAGATTTCTACTTTTTTCCCAATTTCGTAACTATTGTCTAAAAAAAGGTCGCGAATGAGTAAAAATTTTTCATCTTTTTGTATTTTTTGATGCTGATTGGCAACTTTAAATATAAAATTGAGTTCATGGTGTATGAGAGTTTCTGTTTGAACTCTTTGTAAAAAGCTTTCATTATAATTACTAAATTCTATTTTTCTTAAACGTGTAATTTCTTGAAATACTTCTGAGTGTTTATTGAGGTATTTTTTTGTTACTTCATACAGAGAAGGGACCAGGTGAGTTCTTTTCTCGAATAATAATATAATTTGCTTTTCTAAGCGTTGAATTTTTTTATCAAAAGATATAAGTAGCAGATTGAAAATAAAAAATAGAATAAAAATAATTATTATGATAATACCCCACATAAAAATGAAATTAAAATATATCTTGAGAATTTATACTAAAATTTGTGTAAAAATCAAATATTAAAATAATTTGAATGTATATTTTTTATTGTAATACTCCTATATAATCTCCATCTATATTCATGTATTTTCCAATCATTTTTCACGCAGCAATTTCAGTATTTTTTATGTGAGTTCCCGTATTTATAGAGCACCCTTCTCATAAAATAGTATTATTTATTATTACTTTTTGTTCTCAGGCACCTCATGCTATTGAGGTTCTTGCTCATACAATAGAGGTATTTTTAATTTCAGCTCCGTTACAGGTAAAGTGTCATCATATTTTTGAGCGTTCTACTTGAGTTGAGTTTAAAACGCTTGTTTTTCCATATTCTCAGATATGTGAATATGAATAATCAACTCACCCATGAATAGTCGTATCTAAAATGATACTTCTTAGTATTTTTTTATTTCCTCATCCATGAATAATTCCTCATAATATAACAGAATCATATATTTCAATAGATTCATTTTCTTGTAACTCATCTCATCTTGACTTCAGATTAAAAAAGATACTTTCTCAATGGAAATGAAATTTTCATGTGATATAGGTATTTCAGAAAAAATAATCTTTTAAAGTTTCTTTATCAAAATGTGGTCTATCTAAATAAGATTCAATCATCATACTTATTTTTTCTCTTGCTCCATCAGATAAAAATCATACATTCTTTTTTTCATCTTCAATTATTTTTATGATAATAGGCGTTTCATGGATTAAAAATCTTTCTGCATTTTTAGGATATGCTTTGAGAACTATTCTTGATTTTCTTTGTATATTTCTAAATCCATTCATTTTTTCTTTACTTCCACTCATTCCAATCAAACCTAACACACTATCAAATCTTTCCTCATTGGCTTCATACTCATATACAATAGTACTTTCAAATCCTATTTCTTTTTCTAAGAAATGATATACATCTTCAACAGCAGCAAAAATTTTATTTTCTGGAACAACATTGTGAAGATTAAAATCTCTTACAAAATTATAATTAGAATTTATATCATCGATTTGTTTTTTCTTTTCAGTATCGTTTTTTGATAATTTGATAACAAAATTTTTTCTTCCTACGTAGTGATTTTTATTATTTTGATATTCACTAAAATCTATGATTTGGAATCAAGTTTGTATGATAGCAAAGTTTTGAACGAGACAATCATCGGGAATTTCAACTTCATCATGTATAATACTTGAAGTTCAAAGGATAACATTATTTCAAAGAGTAACATTATTTCATACATTTACATTCCACCAAATAGTTGTATTTTCTCATATTTTGCTTCCACTTCCAATTAAAGAATTGATTCAAAAAAATACTCAGTCTCCAGCGCGAATATCTATATTTTTTCTTTTTCCAGGATAAAATGAGGCTCAGTGCGCAAATGAACAATTCGATCATGTTTGTATAGAAATATATTCTAATTCTCACTTTTGAGTAAATCTTTCAAATGTCATATTTCACAGCTCTCAGCTTGTTTTCACAAATCCTATAGCTTCTTGAATATTGACTCAGGCTCACAAATTTATATGAACATTTCATTTTTCAATCATTCATAAATCCAGTAATTTCCTGAGATTGAGAAAACATCCAGGCACAAAAAAGCAGTTTTCACCATTTCCTATATGAATGATTCCATCTTCATTTTTAAACTCAGGATTTCCACTTCATACGAGTCTTTGTTCTCATCTATTGATTCAAAAATGACTTCATAGAATTCCAATTTTTTCTACTCCTCTCAATAATAAATCCTCTTCTAACTCTTCTTTTTCTTCTTTTGAAATGTGTCAAGAATTACGAATTCTTTGAAACTCTCATTTTATTTCAGAAAATAAAACAGATAATTCTTTATTATAAGATTTATCTGTTTGTTTTAAATGTATTCTATAAGCATCTCAAGCTACTTTTAGTCTTGATAATTCGGTCGTATCAATTCATCATTTATTTAAAAATAATAATTGTCAGTCAACAATATCTTTTGTCGACTCAAAACCCTCTTTTGGTCCTAGGGTATTCATAAAATCTAAAAATTAGGAAAATATTGTTTCCAAAAGAGACGAGATACGTTTTAAAAAAATAAAAAATATCTAACCTTTTTTGAAAAGGAACGTGAGTATTATAAAAAAAAATTATTTGTCAAATCTTTTTTAAAAAAAATTTGCTTTTTATAAAAAAAATACTATATTCCATCGGTTTTAATTTTTAACAAAAAAATATGGGTACGAAAAACATCTTTGAGAATGTGAAAAGTAACTGGAAAGCTTGACTTACAGTTGCGATGATAAATATACCACTTTCTATTTCTTTAGCAGTTGCTTCTGGCGCTACACCATTACAATGAATAATTACTTGAATTTGGGCTTGAGTTATTGCCTCGATCTTTGCTTCAAGTCATTATAATGTATTTTGAGTCGCAGGAGCTTTGAGTTCTATTTTACTTGGATTTGTATTATCTCATTGAGAAAATGGAATATTTCTTTTGCCTCTGATTGCGATTTTTTCTTGAATTTTTATGCTGGTAGTGTATTTCTTAAAAATTACAAAATATATTACTCTCATTCCATCAACCGCACTCCATGGATTTCTTATATCAGTTTGAATTACCATCGCATTATGACAAATTTCAGGAGCATTGTGACTCAATGATCCATCACTTTGAATTCCTCAACATAAAGAAGTTTTGATGAATTTGATTGAAGTAGGAAAACATATCGTATCTACTAATATAGTTTCTTTGATTGTTTTTGCTTTGGGGCTTTGATTTTTAGTTTTATGAAAAAAATACTTTCCAAAATTTCCTTCTGTTATCGTTTTAACTATTATCTGAATCTGAGTGTGACTTTTGGTGTACAATGGATTTTTACCAGAAATGTTACTTTTAGTTGATAAATACCCACAATTACAATTTGAATTATTTCAATTTCCATTTGCAAATATTTCGATATCAAATATTTGAGAATTTATTGATATAGCAAAATGACTTTTGAGCGTATCGTTAGTAGTTGCTATTATTGCCATTATTGAAACCATTATTTCGGCAAAAATTGCTGAAAAAATTACAAAAGTAAAGTTTTCAAAAGATAGGGAAGTACTCGGGCTTTGACTTTCAAATATTTGAGTGTGACTTCTTTGATGACTCCCAAATACGGCAGTATTTATAAGAACGGCGCTGAATATAAATTCTTGAGCAACTCATAGAACTTCTGGATTTTTGATTGCAATTTTTACACTGATTATTTCGGCTCTTTTGTTTAATGGGGCTTTTAAGTTTCTTCCTTTTCCAATTATTTCGGCGATTTTAATGAATATTGCTCTTTGACTTATTGATATAAATTTATTAAAAAAACTTTATAGTTTAGAAAAAACAGCTTTTTTTATTACGATTACTACTACTTTCTTTGCTGTTGTTTTTGAAGCAACATACGGGATACTTATTGGAACGGTTATCACTTTGATTATTTATATAAAAAAAATTACCAATAGTAATGCAAATATAAGTGTTTTTAAAAAAGATGGGGAAGTAGAAAAAATACCTTTAACAAAATATCTCCAAAAACAAGAAAGCGGAGATATTATCTTAGCAAAATTTTCTTGAGGACTGAATTATCTTAATATTGAATGAAATATTGCTGCGATAGAAAAACTCAATGCAAATCAAAAAGTAATTATTTCTCTAGGACATATTTGAAATATAGATGTTGATGGTATGGAGGCTATTGATGAAATGATTCAAACACTCCAATCAAATAAAATAGACGTCTATATTTCTGGAAGTAAAGATTTCGATTTCTTATCAAAACTTCATAGTTTTGAAAAATTACAAAAAGATGGAAAGATATTTTCATCATCAACAGAAGCATTAGATTCAGTAGCTGGAAAATAGTAAAAAAATGTTTATATTCTAAATTTATGAGTGTTGATTTTTCTGCCAATAATCGCAAATACAGAAGATATAAAGAATCTTTTTTAAAAAATATTTTTAAAAAAGATAAAAATAGTTATAATGAGAATCATTATTATTTAACTTTATATATTATGAAACACGAATTACCACAATTACCTTATGAAATGACGGCTTTAGAACCATATATTTCGGCTGAAACTTTAGAGTATCATTATGGAAAACATCACAAAGCTTATGTTGATAACTTAAATAATCTTATAGTTGGAACAGAGTTTGAAAATGTGTCTTTAGAAGATATTGTGAAAAAAGCTCCAGCATGACCAATTTTTAATAATGCAGCTCAAGTTTGGAATCATAGCTTTTACTTTTTAGGATTCACTCCAAAATCTTCTAAAAATCCAACAGGAAAAACTTTAGAACTTATAAATAGAGATTTTTGAAGTTTTGAAGCTTTTAAAGAGATTTTTACAAAATCAGCTATTTGAAACTTTGGTTCAGGTTGGACTTGGTTAGTTTTAAATACTGAAGGAAAATTAGAAATCATAAATACTTCTAATGCTGGAAGTGTACTTACCACTGATAAAAAAGCACTTCTCACTTGTGATGTTTGGGAACATGCGTATTATATTGATACCAGAAATGCAAGACCAAAATATCTAGAAAATTTCTGGAATCTCGTTGATTGGAATAGGGTAGAAAGTTTTGTATAAAAAAGAAAAACTCCGATATATCGGAGTTTTTTTAGAAAAAGTGAATAAAAAAATTTGCTAAAATGAGAACTATTCTTACAATCAATACTATATTTTATATAGTAAAAAAATAAATATGACCAAATTTTATGAATTTAATGCAAAAACTATTTCTGGAAAGGAAATCAATATGAAGGAATATGAAGGAAAAGTCGTAATGGTAGTAAATACAGCCAGTAAATGTTGACTGACACCGCAATATGAATGATTAGAAAAACTCTATAAAAAATATAAAGATGATGGTTTGGTAATCCTTTGATTTCCTTGTAATCAGTTTGGAAATCAAGAACCCTGAGATGAAAAAACTATTTCAGAGGGATGTTTGATAAATTACGGAGTAACATTTCCTATGTTTGCTAAAATAGAAGTAAATGGAAAAAATACTCATCCAATTTTTGTATATTTGAAAAAAGAATTATCTTGAATTTTAGGATGAGGTATAAAATGGAATTTTACTAAATTTCTTCTTGATAAAAAGGGAAATCCTATTAAAAGATTTGCTCCAACTACCAAACCAGAAGAGATGGAAGAAATTATTTTGGAATATTTAAAAAAATAAATATATTGATTATAACTTAACATTAAAAAAAAATATGACCACACACGATTTAATAATTATCGGAGCATGAAGTGCTGGCTATCCAGCTGGAATGTATGCATCCCGTTATAAAATAAAAAATATTATTATTTGAGCCCAACCAGGATGAGCTCTTGCTACTTCTCATAAAGTAGAAAATTGGCCTGGAGTTTTATCAGCACCAGGAAAAGAAATTATGGATAGTTTTAAAGATCATGCTGAAACTTCTGGAAGTGAGATTTTAAATGAAATGGTGACAGATTTAGAAAAAAAAGGAGATATTTTTTATGTAAAAACAAGTTCTGGAAAAGAATTTTCTTCAAAATATGTGATTATTGCTACTGGAAATTCTCATAAACACCTTTGAGTAAAAGGGGAAAATGAATTTCTTGGAAAATGAGTTTCTTATTGTGCTACTTGTGACGGAAATTTTTTCAAAAATATGACCGTAGTCGTAGCTTGATGAGGAAATACTGCTTTAACAGAAGCTATTTATCTCTCAGATATTTGTAAAAAAGTTTATTTGGTGCATAGAAGAGATACTTTTAGAGCAGAAGATACTTGGGTAGAACAAGCTAAAAAAAGAGAAAATATCGAGTTTGTACTTAATGAGGAAATAGAAGAAATTGCAGGAGGATTTTTTATGGAAAAAGTAGTTTTAAAATCAGGAAGAGAATTAGCTGCAGAATGAATATTTGTAGCAGTTTGAACGAACCCAAATGTACAAGTAGTGGAAAAACTTACTCCAGAAAAAGATGCAGAATGATGCTTAGTAGTTGATAAAAGACAAGAAACTTCTGTAAAATGACTGTATGCGGCAGGAGATGTAACTACCAATTCAAACAAATTTAAACAAACGATTATGAGTGCTGCTGAGTGATGTTTAGCTGCTAACTCAGTACATGAAGATATTATTAGAGGATAAAGAAAAAAACCAAGCATAAGTGCTTGGTTTTTTTATACATAATCTATCGGAGATTTTTTAGATATTTTCTCCTCAAGATTTTTTTTGACTTCAGAAAGTATTTTTAGATTATGTTTTATTTCAATTTCACTCTGTTTATTGAGGTATTTTGCCCAAAATAGACGGAGTTCTAGAGATATAAAAAAATATAAAATATACAATGAAGTTATTAGTATAATTCCATATTTCTCAGATACGACTATATTGATGATATTTGCGATCAATATAATAGTAAAACAGATAAATAAAAATAGTACTTTGTTATTCATAACATACTCCTTTGTGAAAGAGTATATTTTTTTTCAGAAAAAATCAATAAAGAAATAAAATAAATAAATGAGATGTCAATATTTTTTATCAAAAAATATTGAGATATATTTGTAAAGTTTTATAAAAGTATATAATGAATTATAGTTTATACATAACTTTATCAATATGAAAAAAATACTCAATATTCAGATGAAATATCTTGATTTTTATCAAAAATATAAAAAAATACTTCTATGAGTAGGCGCTTTATGAATAGTATTTTTAATAGGGCTGAGTGTTTTTATTTTTTCTCCTTGAATATCTCCATCTTTTCAAGTTTCCTCTGCCAATTTTGATCTTGGTATAAAGAAACTTCCGTATAATGTAAAAACAATAGAAATCACCTTTTCGAGTAATATTCTAGCAGAAAGTATCTCAAAAGATATCTTTAAAATTACTCCAGAAGTTCCAGGAGGCCTAAAGTTAACATCACCAAATATACTGAGTTATGAACTGAGTGAACCACTTCGTATCGGACAAGATTACACGATTCAGATTTCAAAAAATCTTCTTTCTGAAAAAAATAAATGATTAGAAAATGATATAGTTTATATTGTTTCTGCTGTTGCTGGAGCAAGAGTGACTAAAGTTCTACCAGAGGAAAAACTCAAAGATCTTTCTAAAAATATGGCAGTATTTTTCAGTATTCCTCAAATTGCACTCAGTTCTCTTGAAAAGAAAAATAATCTTCCATGTCCTATTATAATCACTCCGAAAGTAGATGGAAGATGTTCTTGGACGACTACTTCGGTTCTTGAATTTAGTCCTAAAATTTCTTTTGCTGGAGCTACGAAGTATGATTATACGATTACTTCTTCCGGCATGAATTATCCTCTTGAATGAGTTTTAACAGGAAGTTTTGTAACTCCAAATTTAGAGGTATCACTTTCAGATACATTTCTTCCAAAAGATAATATCGTTCTCACTTTTAATTATCCGGTTTCTCTTTCTGAAATAGAAAAACACTTGAGTGTATATTCTCCAGATTTTCAAAAAAAAGAAACTTCCAATTGGGTAAAAATGAATGTTCTTATCGAACCTGTGTTATTATCTGAAAATCAATTTGTAATAAAACCTAAAACAGGAGCTTTTTATTATGATACTCAGTATAAAATAGATATTAAAAAATGATTGCTTCCAAAATATGGAAATATTGCATTACAACAGGATTTTTCAAAAGTAGTTGCTTCGAATTCTCTTCTTTCTGAGGTACAAAATTTTCAAAATATGTATTCTCAAACAGGAGCTCTTGTAGATACTCAAAATATTTTTATTTCTGAAGGTGAGTATGCTTTTCAGTATCTTCCGGTAAAAAATATATTTTTTAATATTTCTTTCCATGAAGAAGTATCACTCGATAAAAATCTTTTTTCTTTTCAAAAGACCTGAGAAAAATCAAAAAATATTGATTTTAAAATTACTTACGTAAAAGAAGAAAATGATAAAAAAGAAATAGTCGAGAATAAAACCAAAATTCGTCTTGAATTATCTCAAGATCTTGAAGTAGCATCTGAATATGAGTTAAAAATATCAAAAACGAGTAATAAAAACTTGCTTGATGATATCGTAACTTCATATAAAACTGCCCCAGAACTGAAAATACTTGATTATACTTTTGTTGATTATTCAAAATCATGTTTGTATCTCAATAATCGTTTACCTTATGATATAGGAAATACGCCATTTGTTTTTTCTCAATCAGGAGTCGTGAAAAATGTTTCTTTAGGAGAATATATTCATGATTGGGAATTTGAGAGAAGTTTAGAAGAACTTTCTTTCAAAGAAAAAAATACCAAACTTATACAGGCAGGGTATTGTCCATCTGCGCCAGAATGACAAATTCTCTATTCTATTCAAACGAGACTCAATCCAGAAACAAAGTATAATTTCTCTATTTCTGCTTTAGAGGATTTGTATGGAACTTCATTGAAAACACCGTTTCAAAAAGATATAAAAACAGGAAAAATAAGAGAAAGTGATAAATATGTGTACACACAATTTAATAATTTTACCAATGTTTTTCCTACCAATGCTCCAATGGTAGTCAATATTCAAACGATTCATACTGATACTGTTTATGTAGATGTTTGTGAAATGAGTTATGATGATTATGTAGTATTTTTAAAAAATCCATATGGAGATTTTACTTCTTGTTTGAAAAAAACAAGCAAACAATTACCAGTAAAAAACAATCTTTGGAATCTTTCTTATAATAAATTTGATCTTGAAAAAGATATTTTATGATATGAAACAGAGGCGTATTTTATAGGATTTGAGATTTTTACGAACGCGTCTAAAACGAAACCAGTATCATATGATACGAATAATTATCTCAAAAATATGATAGTGAGAACCAATATGGGACTCGTGTTAGAAAAAGCATCTAATACTTCACTTTTATTTGCTACGGATTTAGAAAAACATACAGAAATAGACAAACTCAATATCGAATTTTATGATTATGATTTTAAAAAGACGACTATAAAATATAGTTTTGACGCAAAGAAAAAAGTGTATGTAATTGATTCTGATCTTTCAGGAGTGAGTTATATAACCGCAAAAAAAGATAATTATTATGGATTTATTGCTGGAGAAGATTTCTTTTCAAATTATGATTTTAAATATGTATCTGGAATGGATAGTTCTCAGAAACATTATGCCTATGTTTATACGGATAGACCTATTTATAGACCAGGAGACGAAGTGTTTATAAAATGACTTTTAAGAGAATTTAGTTTTGAGGGATTTAAAAAATCATCATATTCTTCTGGAGTTTTAATGATGACGGATGATAATTGGGAAACCTATAGATCGCTCGATGTAAAAATAGATGCAAATTCAAATTTTTCCGGAAGTTTTGTGATTCCAAAAGATTCAAAGCTTTGAAATTTCCGTTTTGAATTCAAGCCTAAATCGTGATATGATTATATTTATACCAATGGATTTTTTAGTATTGAAGAATATAAAAAACCAACCTTTAAAGTGGATATAGAAAGTCCTAAAAATGATGTACTTTTATGAGAAAAATCATCATTTAAAATAGTTCCAAAATATTATTTTTGAGGAAAATTAGTTTCAACTCAATGAAAATATTCTATACTCAGTCAAAATTACTTTTTTGATGCTAAAGAATATTCAGAGTATCAATTTGGTGATGGAAATGCTTATTTTGACTGTGTGTATTGGGGATATTGTAATTATTCAGATAAACTTTCTTGATGAATTTCTGAGTTTAAAATAGATGAAAATGGAGAATATTCATTTGAACATGATTTTGGAAATGATAGAAATGATGCTGAAAAAGTCTATTCTTTTCAATTTGATGTAGAAGATCCAGATACAAAAAAAACAGTTTCAAATAGTGTTTCAAAAGTACTGCATACTACCGACGCGTATGTTGGAGTAAAAGCGAATTATTATAATGATAAAAAGAAGGGGATTGATTTTGAAATTATGACTCTTGATTTTGACGCAAAACCACTTCCGTACAAAAATGTAAAAGTAGAGCTGATAAAAAAAGATTATAAACAAGTAAAAAAACTATGAGTAGATGGAGTTTTTTATAATGAGTATGCAGAGGAAAATATTGTTGAAAAAACATTTTCACTTATTAGTGATGAAAAATGATATGTAAAACATAATATTATTACAAAAAATTCTTGAGAATATGATATAAAAGTGAGTTATACAGGGAATAATAATCAAACTTTTTCATCAACTCAAAGAACATACGTTGCATGAGATGATTATATCTCTTGGAGAAATGATAATAATAGTATTACTGAATTAGAAGCTGAAAAAATTACATATGCTGTTTGAGAAACCGCAGTATTTACTCTAAAATCTCCAGTAGATAATGGAAAAGCACTTTTGGTTCTTGAAAAAGATGACGGTATTTTGGATTATTTTATTCATGATATTACTTCTTTTGGGGATGAAATAGAAATTCCTCTTACTGAGAAATATTATCCAAATGTCTATTTAAAAGCATTTTTAATCGGTTCTCAAAAAGATAATCCTCTGCCAGTGTATAAAAGAGCTTTATGAGTGGTAAAAGTTTTGAGTGATTATAAAAAACTCAATGTCTCTGTTCTTACCGATAAGAAAAACTATAAACCTGGTGAAACTATGCAAGTAACTATTGAAGTACTTGATAAAAATGGAAAAGTAGTTCCAAATGCCAATGGAAGTCTTTCAGTAGTTGATGAAAGTGTTCTTGCTTTAAAAGGAAATCCTCGTAAAAATCCATATTCATTTTTTTACGATATGAAAAGATATTTATGAGTAGAAACGCTTTCTAACTTGAGATATTTAGTCGATAAATTAGAAGTAAAAGATACGAGTGATGGAGAAAAATGATGAGCTTGAGATGGGGTAAAATGATGAGATACCAAAAAACTCAGATGAAATTTTAAAGATACAGCTTTTTGGCTTTCAGATTTTACTACTGATAGAGATGGAAAAGCAAAAATTTCCATTCCTGTGATGCCTGATAATCTCACTACTTGGGTACTCGAAGCACTGGTAACGACTCCAGAAGATAATAAGGTTTGAATTACTTATGAGACGGTGATGACTACAACTCCTGTGATGATAGAAGATAATCTTCCAAGATTTTTATCTGTGTGAGATAGTATCACATTTTCTCCAGTAGTTTATAATAGAACCGGAAAAGATATGGAATTTAAAGTTGATTTGCAGGCAACCTGAGGAAACTTGAAATCCATTGCGAAAACAGTATTTATTAAAAATTGAGAATCACAAAAGGTGGATTTCTTATTTGATGTGAAATCAGCTTCTGAGTGGAAAAATTTTGATATTGCTCAGATAAAAGTAATGGCACAATCAAAAACTCAATGAGATCTTTTAGATGGAATTATAAAAAATATTCCTATCTATGATACTTCTACTATAGAGACCGTTTCAACCGTTGGTAAAACATCAAACTTTAGCTTTGACGAAAAAATAGATACTTCAAACATTGATACAAACACACTGAAACTTTCTATCAACTACGGAGCGACTCTTTTGAGTTATCTTCTTGATGGAATGGAGTATGTCGCATCTTTTCCATATGGATGTTCTGAACAAATAACTTCCGCACTGATGCCGCATATTTATTTGAAAAAACTCTATGAAAGTGCTTGAGTACCATATGATTTAAAAACAAAAACGATAAAAAAATATATTGATACAGAAGTGTGATATAAAGATATTTCTGTTGATGAAGCGATGAAAGATTATATTTCTGAAATAGGGAAGTTCCAAAATAGAGACGGAGGATTTATGTATTGGTATGATACTGTCTATAAAGTTTCTGATATCCATCTTTCAGCATATCTTTTGAGTTCTTTTTCTCAACTCGAACAAGTTTGATACCAAATCAATCAAAAAATGATCACTGAACTCAAATCATATCTGAAAAATCAATTTACTAAAAAATCTATTTGTTCCGATACTATTACTCAAAATTGTATGGTTCTTGATACCAAAGTAATGATTTTATTAGCATTATATGAGGCAAATCCTGAAGATCGAGAATTATACAAAATGTACTCAACGCTTCCAATAGAGAAATTATCAAAATTAGTACACGTTGATATTATTTCTAAGTTGCTTTCTATTCCAACTCTTGGCGTGACACAAAAAAATACTTTAGAAAAAAAAGCAATTACACTTATCAACGAAATCATTTCCAATGAACTCATATTTAACCCAAGATGAGCATTTTTAAGTAATTCAAATACAACTTGAAGACTTCAAAATACAGCAAAATTTTTGGAAATAATTGCTCGTATAGGAAATGAAAAGTTTAGTGATATTGAAAGTATTACTGATAATATGCTTCGTTTTATCACAAGTTCAAAAATGAATAATGGATTTGGATCAACTCTCGATAATGCGAATATTATCAAATCTTTAGCATATTATATAGAAAAAACTCAAAATATTTCACAAACTGCTTTGACGGGAAGAATCCAATTAAACGGAAAAGAAATAAAAGCTCAAAAAATAGATACAAAAAATGTATTTGAAATATTTTCAACAGACCTTGAAAATAAAGATATAGCTTCTTTAAATACTCTTAATTTTGAAGCAAATGGAACTGGAAGTTTGTATTATGATATACAGATGTCATATCATATTCCATCAAAAAATATTTCTGCTTTAGACGAATGATTTTTTGTAGAGAAAAAATATTATTTATTTCAAGAATACAAAAAAATACAATCACTCAAAGATGAGGAATACAACAAATATTTAAATGGAGAAATAACACTCCATCAATTGAAATATCCTCGTGAAGTTGTTGAATATTTAGTTCCAATTCAAAAAGCAAAAGTATGAGATCTTGTTTTAGTCTACCATAAAGTAGTAACCAATGAAACCAGAGACCAAGTTGCGTTTGAAAGTTTTATTCCAGCAGGAAGTGAAATAGTAAATACCAATCTTGCTACTGAAAATCAAACGATAACCGATATCGCAACCAATATTTCTCTTGATAGAAATGAACTCAGAGACGAAAGATATTTTGCTTGGAAAAATGAATTACTTCCATGAATTTATAATTTTTCATATACGATTCGTTTAACCCATGCTTGAGTATATCAAATAAAACCATCTCAAGTTTCAGAATTTTATAAACCAGAAGTGTTTGGAAGAAGTTCATGAGAAGAGTTTAGGGTAGAATAAAAAAATAAAAGCAAACTTTAGTTTGCTTTTATTTTTTCTCCCATTTTTTTGCCCAATCTTCTAGATTTTTGATATTTTGTGTAAAACACATTCATTTTTGAGTCAAACAATAGATAGTTTTATTTTTTGTATTTTCTTTTATATGACTTTGAATAAATCAAAAGTCTTCTAATTCCTTGAGTCTTGAGGATAATATACGAGGGTTGATTCACTCTAAACTTTTTTCTACATCAGAAAAACATTTACAACCATCAGAGATAGATTTGATAATGAGTAATACCCATTTTTTCCCAATAAAACTAAAAATATCTGTCACGATACACCCTCATTGCTTTCAATCAGCCATTTTTGCAAAAATAAAAAATAAATTTACTATATTTTAAATATTATTTGTTTTTTTTCAAATTTTTTATAAAATCTACCAAAAATATTACTAATAAAAATATATGTATTCAATACACGATGAAGAAAAAATAAAAGAACTTTTTGAAGAAAATAAAATCCCCAAATTTAGATACGCGCAAATAGAAAACGCGATTTATAAAAATTTCGTAACCGACTTTTCAGAAATTCAAACCATTCCCAAAGAAATAAGGTCTTTTTTAACTGAAAATTTTTATTATAACTCACTAGAAGTTGACCATATTGTGACATCTGAAAATGGACAAACAACCAAGATTCTTTTTAAAACAAAATCTTGAGATCTTATAGAATCAGTAATTATGATACATTTAAGCGGAAGAAATACGCTTTGTGTTTCATGTCAAGCTGGATGTCCAATGGCCTGTACTTTTTGTGCAACATGAAAGCTGTGACTCAAAAGAAATTTAGAATTTTCAGAAATTATTGAGCAAATTATGTACGCCGCAAAACTATTAAATGATGAGTGAACAGTCCTCAGAAATGTTGTTTATATGGGTATGGGAGAGCCATTTTTAAATTATTATAATGTAAAAAAATCTATTGAAATTGCTTGTAATCAAAAAAAAATAAATCTCGCTAATAGAAGAGTAACAGTTTCTACCTGTTGAATCTTTCCAGGAATTAAAAAATTTATGGTAGATTTTCCACAAACCTCTCTTGCTATTTCTATACACGCGCCAAATGATGAAGTGAGAAAATCAATT
>JANJUN010000030.1 GCA_024710565.1 Candidatus Altimarinota bacterium
TTTCCAGCAGCAAATAAAAATAATAATCAAAAAGCTAAAGCAGCAGAAACATATACAGGAACAAATGCAAGGGCTATAAATTCTTTGAGATTGAATTTTTTTCCAGCATCCCCCATTCCCTCATTTTGTTTTTTAAAAAAATACAAAAGTCAAAATACTGGTGAAAGCATGGCATAAAACCATAAATACACTCATCTTACAAATAATGCTAAACCTAATGCTATCATTAAAAGCAAGTATACAATAACAAATATTAAATCAAAAAGAACTTTTATTCATAAATCAAATAAGTTTGTTATCCCGTCTACTACTAAATTTCCCGAATATACTTTTCCATTCCCATCAACACTCATTATTCCATAAGTATAGATATTTATAATTCCAAAAAGTGATTCTGATTTTTCAGGATTCAGGATATCTTTTAAATTTGTCGTAGCTGATTTATCCTTACATTCCATGATTTTTTTATCTTTTGCTTGGGTTCCTGTATTGATTATCCAATCTTTACAAAATTCTACTTTTTCTAAATCTTTATCTTTCATATACGTATCTTTAAAAGTATCATATGGAAGAGAAAGTACTCATATAGTTAATATACTTGAAATAGAGAGAATAAATTGTACTAAAAACCATGTAAACGGAACGATAAGAACTCACACTATAAATCTTGGCATAGCTGATTTTAAACCATAGGTATCTGCATCCTTTCCTATAATATTCATAAAAGCAATCCATATAAAAATGAGTGCAAATATAAAATATACCACATTAGACATCATAATCCACATTTGTTTTAAAGCTCATTCAGAACCTCATAGTCCTACGATACTCCCAGATGTCCATTCGGGAGATAAAAACATCCCTACTAAAAATGTTAAAAACCCTAGCAGTGCTGCTAAGTTCTTTAGAATTCCATTCAAAAGAGAGATTCAAAAATTTTTATTATCTGGATTGGTATCAGACACATTCGTATTACTAGCAAAAGAAAAGTCTGATAAAATAAAAAAGACAAAAATAAAACCTAATAAATAGAGTATATTTTTTCTATTTTTGGTTAAAAAATTATTACAACTCGTTAAAATTTTCATATATTAAAGAGAAAAATTAAATCTTCGGAACTATTGTATCATATTTTTCATAGAAGTGCAAAAAATAAACCATTCTTTTTTTGAGACTTTTCTTATATTTCTTTTGTAAAATATTTTCCCATATTTTTGATGTTTTTATATAAAAAAATAGAATAGTTTTTATTCTATTCTATTTTTAGTCATTTCTTATTTTATGGTGGACTTGGTGGGTCACGATCCCACGACCTTCGCCTTAAGAGGGCGCTGCTCTACCAACTGAGCTACAAATCCAAGAAAATATTTTCGAGTATGGTGAATAAAAAAGTGATTCTAGAAAATATTGTAAAAAATGCGTTCGTAAGTGTATAAATTTTTCTCTAAAAATCAAATTTTTATAAATTTTTTCCCACTATATGTCAACTTGTCCAAGAAAACTGCAAGTTAAATCATCAAGTCTTCCCTGTTATATCAAGTATTTCTCCCGCAAAATAAAGCCCTGGGAAAAGTTTTGATTCTAAAGCATTCGTCAGTTCATCAATACTTATTCATCCTCAGGTTACTTTTGCTTCTTTCCAAGTTCTATAATCTTGTAATTCTAAAAATATTTCTATATTTTCTTCGTTTAATTCAAAAAAAGCTACCACTCTTTTGGGTATTTTTTCCAAAGTAAAAGTTAATTTTAGTGTAATATTTTCTTTTATAAAATTTCTTTCTATATAATCCGTTTTTTCATTTTCTGGGATTTTTGAAAAATCAAGTAAGGAAACAAAGTCAGTTAAATCAAGAGAATTTATATATTCTCAAATAGCAACTGCTCCATTAAAAATAATTGGTCCTGAAACTCAAAAATGAGTAAAAAGAAGTGGTCAAAATTCAGTATAAATAGATTTTTTTGATATATTTGAAATAATTTCTAGTTTTAAATCACAACTTACTCAAGAAATTTCTGATACATCTTTTTTACTTACAAGTCAGCATAATCATCTATGAGGAGTCAGAATCGTATGTCAGAAATTTTCTGCCCATTTATAACCATCTCAAGTTGTTCCAACCTGAGAAAAGCTCTTTCCTCCACTTGTAATCACAAGTTTATCTGAAGTATATCTGATACCATCCCCTGTAATAACTTCGAATTTTTCCCCTATTTTCATCACATCAACAACGGGTGAATTACATAGTATATTTGTATTATTTTCTTTTGATTTTTTTAAAAGAAGCTCCAGTAATTCCCTACTATCTCAACTTTCTAAGATAAGTCTTCCTCTGTCTTCTTCAACAATATTTATGCCGTTTTCAGCAAAAAAAGACATGATATCATACTGATTAAATTTTTTAAACATTCAGATAAGTGCTTTTTTGTTTTGTCCAAAATAATCTCTTTCTACTTCTATGTCGATATTGGAAACATTCGCTCTTTCTCACCCCGAAAGCAAAACTTTTACTCCAGGGTTTTTGTTTTTTTCTAAAATAAGTTTACGCAAAGAAACTGGACTTTCAATACTTGTGAAAAGTCCAGCTGCTCATGCTCAGATTATAATTATGTCATAATGAGTTTGCATATTACCCTAATTTTTTCTTTAAAATTTCATTAAATATTTTTGGATTTCAGGCACCCGATGAAGCTTTCATACATTGACCAACAAGGAATCCAAATATTTTTTCATTTCATCCTTTATAATCTTGAACTTGTGTAGGGTTAGAATTGATAATGGTATCAACAATAGATTCTAATGCTCACATATCATTTTTTTGAATCAGATTTTTACTTTCAGCAATATTTCTTGCACTTCATCCACTCTTAAATAATTCTTCTACAACGATTTTTGCATTCGTTGAAGAAAGTTCATCAGCATTTACCATTTTAATGACTTCAGAAAGTTCTTCAGGAGTGATTTTTATAGTAGTTATGTCATCAACTAAAGCGTCTTTCATAAGTCATAAAACTACCGTAGTAAGATACGCACATGATTTTTTAGGATCATTTGTTATAGCAACTACTTTATCAAAATAGGTTCCAAGAGTGTGATCAGCTGATAATATTCTCGCATCATCTTCCCCGAGTTTAAATTCATTTAGGTATCTGAGTCTTTTTTGAATAGGAAGTTCTGGTAAAGTTTTTCTACACTCTTCAATAAAATCTTCTTCTAAAACTATCGGTAATAAATCTGGTTCTGGAAAATATCTATAATCCATCGCATCTTCTTTACTTCTCATCGTATGACTTTGCCCTTTATCATCATCCCATCCTCTGGTTTCTTGGTCAACTTGTTTTCCTTCATCAAGAAGTCTTACTTGTCTTGAAAATTCAGCATCAATGGCTCTTCCGATAGATGAAAAAGAGTTTATATTTTTGAGTTCTACTCTCGTACCAAAAACTTTACTTCCAACTGGCATAATAGAGAGATTTACATCACATCTGAGTTGTCATTTTTCCATATCAGCATCAGATACTCATGAAGCTCTCATCATTTTTTGAAGTTCTTTTAAGAATTCCATAACTTCTTCTTTATCGCTAAATACTGGGTTGGTAACTATTTCCATTAAAGGACTTCCAGCTCTGTTATAATCACAAAGTGTTTTTCATCCAGCATGAACGAGTTTTCCAGCATCATTTTCAAGATGCATATGATGAATAGAAAATTCTCTTATTTCTCCATTTACTAAAGTTTTTACACTTCAAACTCAAACAATAGGTTCATACATTTGAGTGATTTGGTAACTAATCGGATTATCAGGATAAAAATATGTTTTTCTATCAAATCTCGAAACTTTATTTACAACGCAACCCATCATCATACCTCAAATCAATCCAAGTCTTACTACTTCTTTATTTACTACTGGAAGCATCCCTGGAAATCACATACAAATTGGACAAACATTGATATTTGGTTCATCGGCAAGTGCTACAGCATTTTTACAATTACAAAACATTTTTGTATTGGATTTAATTCTGACGTGTATTTCAAGTCAGATTACTTTCTCATAATCTTTTGCCGGCATAAAATATCTCTTAATAATTAAAATTGACCTTATCATATAAAAAAAGATAAAAAATACAAGGATTTTTTATCTTTTTTCTCTTTGTGCTATTTGTAAATTACGCAACTGTCTTTTTCTTGATTCCATGAGTTCTAAATCTTTTTGTGAAATGAAAAAATTTCAATGCGGATTGATAACCTCAATTCATAAAAATCTTTCCTGTTCATCCAAACGAGGATATGCTATTGCATTTTTTTCCTCAAAAGTTTCATCAATAGCTCACTTTTTTATGAGTTCCTCTTGAATGAGGGTAAAATATTTTACTCCATACATATATCTATCCATTTTTTTCATTTCTTCCTCACAAGAAGTTGATTGTAGTCTTTTTGAATATGGGAAAATTTTTGTCAGCCCCCAAGTAGTAGTTACTCAAAAATCAAGTGAAAGTTTATTTTGAATATACTCAGAAAATTGTTCTTTTAATACATGTATTTTTTTTCATAATTCTTCTATGTTATCTCCATCAAAAACAACTACAAATTCATCTCCATGTAATCTATAAATAGTATCAGTATCTCTGAGGTGTTTTTTTAAAAAATTAACGAGCTCTATAAGAACCTGATCTCATATAATATGGTCATATTTATCATTGAGTGCTTTAAAATTATCCACATCAAACAGAGCAACTACAAATGATGTTTTTTTTCTTTTATCATATACCATAGACTCAAAATCTTTCAAAAAAGTTTCTTCATTAAAAGCTTTTGTCTTTTTATCGAGTTTAAAAAGAGCTTCTGTCTCAGCTAATTTTCTTTTTATTTCTTCTACATCCGTAAGATGTTGTGCAAAACGAATATTTCCTCATGGAGTAAGCGGGTCTGGCTGAGTAGTCCACAAAAATGTTTTTTCTTCTCCAGATTTCGTATTTAAAGTAAATGTAACGTTTTTATACCCAACTCAAGTTTCTTGTAATAAATCAAGATATTTTTGCACCTTTTTTAAATTTTCTCATTTATATAAAAGACTCATAATTTCGCCATGTTTTTCAAAGTAGGCATTTACTTCAGAGTGAAGGTATCAAGTTTCTTTTTCTAAAGAAGTATTCCATACGAGTGTTTTCCCGTTTTTATCGTATCTTGAAGTAGGAATTGGATTTAATTTTAACGCTTCATTGAGAGTATCATTATCAGAGGTTTTATGTTTATCATTAACAACATTCTTTAAATGAAGCATTACGGTATATCCTGCCAATAAAAAAGATTCTAGATACACAAGTGATCCCGGAATAAATCCATTTACTAAAACCATTCATCCACTGGTAAGAGAAAAGGTAGAAAAACTCTTTACGTCAATTTTCATATATTCCCTTTTTACCCTTTTGATAGTTTTGAGATAGGCAAATCCATATAAAAATCCTAAAATAAGTGATTGTATCAATTTTGTTCCTGTAGTTTCTTCGTAGGATTTTATTTCATCGTATAATTTTTTTTGGAAAAGTGGATTATCTATATCATATCCGCCAAATTCAGATTGTACTTTTTGAAATATTTTTTCTACTGATTGTTGTTTTGATATATCAAATTCTGTTTGAAGACGATTATTAAGCGTTTCTTGAACGCTGTACTTTACTTCCTCAAAGACACTATTTATACTATTTGAAGCCAAATTAGAAGCTCAAAACAAAGCAAGTCAATAAAAAATAACCTGAAATTCTGAAAAAAATTGTTTTATATTTTCTTGAGTAAAAAATTTCTGCAATATTTCTCTTGAAAATACCTCTTTTGAATGATTTTTTATCTTATGCACCATCTGAACTTTTTTAATGTTAAGAGTGCATTATATTTTAATTTTTCAAATTTCAAATTATTTTTTTAATTCTGCAAGTTTTGGATAGGTTCTTTTTTTATTTTTTTCTACTCTATTTTTTGATTTAGCATATACATTGATAGCATTTTCTACACATATTTTTTTTCTACTGATTGGTGACAATTTATCTAAAAATATATTAAATCTTGAGTTGATTACTCCTATTTCCTCAAATGCATCTCAAAGTACATCACTTCCTATCATAATTCTATCATTGAATTCTTCTGATAAATCAACCCATTCTTGCATAGAAACATCATTTACAGAAATAATTTCATCAAAAATAACCCAAGAAAGATCAACATATAATCCAGGATATTCTCTGAGTAATCTCGCTATCATTTTCGTATAATATGGAGCTCTGAGTCTTCTTGAAGCTCAACAATGAGATAAAACAACTCTTGCTTTTGGAAATTCTCTAATAATAGTTTCCATTTCATGTAAAAACTTAGGATAATCTGAAATTCCAGGTGCAGTAATATTATTATGAATACAAAGTGGAATATCATATTCACTAATAAACTCAAATAATTTTTTCGTAGCTAGTGTATTCATTCTTGGTACTTCCCCATAAGTCATATGGGTAAGATCATCATGTCTATAAAATACTTCTCCTATTCCATAAAATACCCCTGGAAAAGTTTTGTAGGTTTGTATAATATGTTCTACACAATTGATATCCATAGCATTAAATCAACATAAAAGTGGGAAAAATCTTTTTTGTTCTTGCTTGGTTAAAGAGAGATATTCTCTTGCCACAATAGCATCTGTATTGGAATAGTAATAACACGCATTGTCATCATCAAGATAATAATTCGGTCTTTGTTTTTCATTTTCTTGCCAAATCTTTACTACGGGCATTCAAAAAATAACTGCTGAGGTAATATTACTTTTATCCATATATTTAAGCAAATTTTTTAACCCCGTAGTTTTTTGATTAAAATCAACGATATGTACATGAGCATCTACCATCTCATACTTACAACCCGCTAATCTATCTAATTTTTGAAGTTCATGAGTGAACGTATGTATATCTCCATTGAGTTCATTTTGAATGATATTTTCTACTATTCCTTGTGTAATTTTCATATTATTTTTGTAAAAAATTTAAAAGTATTTTTTCTTTATTACTCGGAAGACGAAGCATAAAATACTCCCATTCTTCTTGCGTTTTAAATAATTCTAAAATCTCACTTGGTGTATATTTTTTAAAAAGTTCACGCGATTTTTTAAGAGTTAATCATTTGAGCATTACTAAAAAATTTTGTGATGTTTTAATTTTATTTTTTATCCCCCCCATTCCTATTATATCCATTAAATAATCTTTATTTTCGTCATTTAGGTAGTGCAAAATCATAATAATTTCATTGGTAGAGAGAAAAATTTCTTTTACATAATCTTTCCCGAGTAGATCAATAAAATCTCTTTGAGATTTCCCATACAACCACTCAAAGATATTTCCTAAATCCTTTGCGTCAAAAATAATTTTTGATAACCCTTTCAACCTCAAAATATGTAATAATCTAATTTTATTGGATTCGTCAGGAATACGTGATAAAATCTCTGCTAATTCTTGAGAGTTTTTAACCAAAGTATTCAGTACATCTCCAAGTTTTATCAAAAGTAAAAATGAGTTTTTTTCATTTAAGTATTTTAAACAAAGGAGTAATCATTTATACGATACTACTATTTTTTCTAAATCACTATCAAGCTCCATTAAAATATTCCAGTGGATAATTCCAGAAATATTTGTTTTAGCATAGAATAACTTTAAAAGAACCTCTAAGTCTTTTTCATCGTGAATAGAGTATGTTTTTTCTCAAATAACGAAATGATATTTTTTCATATATTTTTTTAATAATAACTCCCTAATTGTACCACAAGTAAATTATTTTTGCAAAAAAGTTTGTGTTTTTTTAAAAAAATATAATATGTATTCTTACTTTATTATTAAATAAAAAAATGGAAATAGAAAAGTTATGAACCTTTAAAAATCCTGAATGAAAAAATGTCAGTATTTTACAAACAGCAAATATCATAAAATCAGTTCTTTTAAGAATTAAAGCTATCCTAAATGCTCAATGAATGGAAGATACCGATATTAATAATGCGATGAAAAATATTCTTACTCGAGCGCATATGTTAGATAGAATTTTTAATCCTCTCATAGGAGAAAAAAGTGATATTTTTTGAACATTAAACTTAAGTGGTGATTTTTCCTCACATAGTTTAGAGTCTAATGAAATATATCATCATACTCCTTCTATTTGTGTTTTTTTAAATAAACAACCTGTTTTTTTGAATCATAATTATATACAAGCACTCTGAGCTCAAAATGAAGAAGAGTTAAAAAAAGAGATTGTAGATAATGTAGCATTAGGAAAATATTATACTCCTGAATCAGCTCAAAGAGCGAGTGAAGCTCTTGCAAGATTAGACAAATGAGAATGATATACAAATCTAGTATTAGAAACAAAAACTGGAAAAAAATTATCTTGGAATAGTTTCTGAGGGGTGAATGGTTTTGAAATCAGAATCGGAAATGATATTTCTCATGGTGAATATATTGATAATAAAAGTGACTCCTCTTTAGATTATACAGGAATCCATTTAGATACCGCAAATTATATTAAAAAATTCACTATGAGAGTAGAGTTTTTTTTACAACACGAAATTCCACCTCAAGATAAAGCTACCCTTGAGTTATTTTGAGTATTATCTGTTATTCTTGATATTATTTGGAAAAATGGTCAATTTCTCATGAATATAACTACCAATGATGATGAGGGAAATCCAATGATTTTCAACTCAAAATATGCAGAAGCTCTCAAAAGAAGTGAAAAGGAAATTCTTGAAAAAGCAAAAAATAAAACTTTATGGAAAGAAACCTATGATGATGAAACTTTTTCACTTATTACTTGACTCGTAGCAAGTTTAAAAAAATACGGTCACTATATGAGTGAATTCCCTATGAAAGATAGTACTGGAAAGAAAAAAATATATTCTTGGCTGAGATTTTGAATCCAAGATGATGATTTATGAATCGATAGAACTTTTTGAATTGGAAACTCAGCAATTTCTGAGGGAGACCGTTGGTTAGAAAATTTTTTAAATGAAAAATAGACTCTAGTTTTTCTAGAGTTTTTTATTGACAAAAGCAATAAATTAGATATAAATAAATCTTATTTTTTAACTCAAAAAGTATGGCAAAAATAAACATCCATTATGTTGGAGGAATTGATAGTAAAGAACAATGAAAAAATTTAACCTGATCTCAGACCATTCTTTGAGTCGATTTCTGAAAAACCAAAACTCCAACTATAGTAGTGGATGCTGGAGCTATACAATGAGTAAAAAAAGCAAATGAGCTCAATAAAATCATTCAACCTTGAGTACTAAATTCTGATTTTTTAGTAATTACCCACGCGCATGCAGATCACGCATGACTCGTTCCTTATCTAGTGAAAAAATGATTTTCTGGAAAAATCATCATGACAAAATTAACAAAACTTCAATCAGAAGTTATGTGGCTAGATTATGTAAATCTGACAAAATTAGAGATAGAAAAAATGAAAGAATGAAATGCAAAATTAGCAAAAAAACTCCACGAAGCACTTCAAATAGTCTACCACTATGAAGAACTCGAACGCTCTGATAAAACCTCTGCAAAACTAAAAATAAGTGAAAAATACTTACAAAAAGTAGTAGAAAATAAAACTCATCTTGAAGCATATAAAGAATCTAAATCTGTACTAAGTGAATATGGGGTAGAATCTGAAAAAGATATTTCTTCAGTTCTACAAGAGATTCCTTTTCTTCTTTTTGATGAGGATGATATAGAAAAAACGCTTTCAAAAATAGAAGTTCTCGAAACGGGAGAAAATATTGAACTTCAAAACTTTCATCCTATTAGTTCTGGAAAAGATCCTATTATTGATAAACTACCAATAATGGTGAAAGAAGGGCATAAAAAACCTATCCCCGTTTTAACTGTTTTTAAATGAACCATTATTTCAAAGCTTACCAGACTCTGAGAAAATGTAATTCGCCTCCAGGAAGAAAATCAAAGAATTCAAAAAGAAAACACAAAAAAAACTGAAGAAATACAATTTGCTCTCAATTTTATAGAATTCACAAAAGAACAGGCAGAAAATTTAGAAAGATTTGAAAAAAGGTATGGACATCTTGTTTCTCTTGATGAAGCAAAGATAGAAACACTAATCCAAGAAAAAGAAGTCGTGCCATTTCATAAAAAAACATGGAATATTTACGATTTACTTGCTGTTTATGAAAATTTTTCATTTCCTCTCCCAAAAGATGAAAAAGCATATTTTAATCTTTCCAACGAGCTTCATGAATTATGAATTTATAAGCTTGATGATATCAATAAACATCTTCCAGAACTTCCAGAAAGAGATTATGAAGGAAGTGATATTAGAAAAGGTTTAAAAGCAAGTTTTTCTAGCTTTGATTGAGAATTAAAAAAAGAAAATTATATCTCTTTTATCGATGATATAGAAAAGTTTTCTATTGAGGAAATACTTGATATGCTCTACTCAGAAAAAAGAATCTATATTAAAAAAAGTCTTTTTTCTCAATTAAAAGAAACTGTAGCAAAAAAATTACAAATCAATGAAGAAAATCATAGAAAAAATTTAGAAATTCAAGAAACGCTTCAACAAGCATATGATCTCGTTCAAATGTATGAGGGAGATAATAAACTCTATATAAAAAATAATGCTTGAAAATATAAAAAAGTAAAAAAAATAACCGAAAGATTTAAAAGGGAAGCTTTTGGTGATATTTATGAAATAGATGAATTAGAAGATATTATAGATATCGAATGGAATTCTATTCCGAAAGAAGCTACGGTGGTTCATATTAAAAAACTAGATGATAAAAGAATGTATGATATTTTATTTTCAAAAAATAAAGATATCACCTATTATATAGAACCAAAAATCAGAGAAAGAATGAAAGAAAAACTTATTGATTATATTAATGAGTTTCGTGCAAAAAAAATGAATTATGAAAAAAGCCTCCAAGAGTATAATGAATATGTTCACTTTATAAAAATATATGAATGAAAAGAATCTCATAATTTTTCAAAAGTTGAATACGAAAGTGCAAAAAAATTACTAGAAAATCATGGTATTTCTCGTTGAGAAGATATAGAAGGTTTTTATATTTTTGAAACTTTTACCCAATATACTACTAAAAATATCGATGCTCTTTTTCATAAAATGATTGTTGTTGAAGATGATTTTCAAGAAAATGATATTATTTTTACCCACATCACTCATGAAGATGATGAAAGAATTTTTAATATTCCTTACGACTACGAAGATCAAAAAAAGATTTTTGTGATAAAAAATGGAATAAAAGAAGAAGTCAGAAAAAAACTTATGTGAGCGATTTGAGATTATTTCAAAACGCTTTCTGTAAGAAGAGCTAAAAAAGCAAATCTGAGAGAAAAGCTAGAATTATTACAAAATTATGTTGATTATTTTGAATATCTTTTTGGAATAGAATGACATGATACGGTATCGGATTTCATTCAGTATCTTCAAGAAAGAAAAAGCGAGATTTCATCACTAAGAAAACAGATCAAAGATATAAAATTAGCAAAAAAACTCCAAGAAAAACTTACACAATGAACCTCTAATAGAGAACAAGAATATCAAAAAGCAAAAACATTATTAGAAAAATACTCAATAACTTCTGCTTATGATATACCAAATGCTCTAGAAGTACTTCACGAAATATCATATAGTAATGAAGATGTTAAAAAAGCTATTTCTCTTTTAAAATGAGTTCATATTGATAAAAATAGTGATATATTAGAAAGTTTAAAACTGAATTTTGTTGACGCCGGCCATCTAGAAGGAAGTATTCAAGTGGTGGTTACTGCCGTAGTAAGTACTATAGAACATATCCTCCAACCAACCACTTCAAAAAAATCTCCTCCAACTCGCCAACTCAAACATACCAATTTTGCTCTATCTGGAGATTTATGAAGAATGAGAGATCCAAATCTCAGCGGAAGCCCAGATAAAATTCCTTATGCTTTAGATTACTATCAAGTAGAGTCTACCTATGCATGAAGAGAGCATATGAATAAAGCATTAAGTACAAAAAAAATATTTGAATCTATTGCTACTTCAAAGTGAAAAATACTCATTCCTGCTTTTTCGATGCAAAGAACCCAAGAAATACTGATGCTTTTACTAGAAAAAAGAATAGAGTGAAAAGTCTTTATTGACCAGATGAGACATCTTTCGCAAGAAAAAAAGAAAATTATTCAAACCATTGAAAAAACTTCTCATATTTCTCTCAGAACTCAACTCGAACAAGATGTTGTCAATCTCGATTTACAAATTCAATATCTGAGTGGAAAAGTGTGTGATTATGATATTATTCTCGATAGTCCAACCAGTGAAGCCATTACGAAAATATATATTGAACATTGTTGAGAAAGATATGATCTCCTCAATCCAAAAACACAAATAAAGTTATTTGGAAAAGAAGTAATCACCTACGTAAAATCTTCTTCATGATCAGATGAAGCTGATGAAAATAAAGTTGCCTTTGAAGATCTCTATTCAGAACCAAGAAGAAATAAAAAAGAAATCATTATTTCAGCATCTGGAATGGCCGATTGAGGTTCTATACTTCCCCATCTAAAAGAAAATTTACAAAATCCAAATTCAAAAATTATATTCGTCTGATATTGTCCTTTATCAACTAGATGATGAAAAATTAAAGCTGGAGATGAATTTATTAGTATTGACGGAGAAGCATTTAAAGTAGAATGTGAATATGATGATATTACTGGATTTTCATGACATATCGATGAACAAGAAATTTTAAACTATCTTTCTGAGTTAAAATTTAAAAAATGAGCCATTATTGCACTGACTCATGGAGATGAAAAAAGACTTCTATTAGCAGAAAAAATAGAACAAACTATGAAAGAAGTTTGACAAAAGGTAAAAGTAATCGTTCCTCAATTATGATCTACTACCTCAATAACATTATAAAATAAAAAAACAGTTTGAAACTGTTTTTTTATTTTCCCTTTTTCTTTTTCTTCATGTTTTTTTTCACGGTATAGGATTTTAAAATAATATCCTGCCATTCTGGTTTTTTTTGCATAGAAAGTATAATATTTTGGAGATCTTGATTTTGAAGAGCTTCTTCCTTTCATGAATAAGCCTCTTCAATTGCTTGAGAAAGAGCTGTTAACTTATGTTTTTTAGATATCTTTTCTTTTTGAGATTGCAAAACGCTAGTATGTGTCGTCTTTTTTGTTTCCATTGTTTTTTTAATCAAGGCTTCCCTTGTTTTTACTATTTCTTCATCTGTTTGTTTGATAGTTTGTTCGATTTTTGGTTTAATAATCTTTCCAAAATAATTTATCGTAACTGCTTTTATGATATAATCGGGGATTTCTTCTCCATTTGGAGCCATATATCAACTAAAAATATTTTTTCTTGGTTGAGAATTATAATATTCTTTTTGTCATCTCAAATGAGGTGGTTGGAGAGTAGTATCTGGTATTACTGAAGATTTTGAAGAAGCAATAGATGTTGAAATTGGAATATTTTTTTTCGCTTCTTCTTTTTTAGTATTCAAGTAAGTATCAAGCCATACAGCTCTTAAGTATCCAGTTTCAATAGTAGTTTTACGATCAGAAGTATGGGTGTGTCCATCGATATAAATAAATGCTTTCCCATCATGAAAAAATACATCCTTTGACACAGATGTAAATACTTTTGTATTTCTAGAAAAAGTATCCCTATATTTCCCATCATGACTATAAAATCTTGCCTCATCTCAAAGAGTTAAAAGAGAATCTTTCAGTTTAAAATCAGCTTTTTTAAATAGTTTTGGTTCTAAGTTTGCCTCAAGAGTATCTTGAAATTTCTTTATAGGAACTTCTTTTTGAAAAGATTCTGGCTCTTTATGAAGATCCGGGTTTGCTGCAAATAATGCAGAAAATGTATTTGACTGAGGCTCTTTTTTCCCAAAAGATTGAAATCATTTTGATAGTATCGAGTTAATTTTTTCTCAAAAAAATCCAACCGCTTTTTTTATAGGCTCTGCAAATGGATAAAATGTATTGTACTCATCATGATTGAGTGTATGTGATTGAGATGCGTAATTCATAAAAATAAAGTTACAATTTAAACTACTTTTTTAGAAAAAATATTATGGTATGTTTTGGTAAAAAATTGTTTGGTTTTTGAGAAAATTCCTGGTTTTTTTGAGGAGATATTTTCTTTTTGATATGCCATTTCTTTTTTTATCCTTATTCAAGCATTCTGGATTCTATTGATATTCAAGAGATGTATTTTAACGCTTCCATCCATCTGAGTAATTCCAACACGAGCTTGTTGTCATGCTATAATTTTTTCAGGATCCCCATATAATACCGCGATTTTACTTTCATCTGAATCAATCGATTGAAATTCTACTTTCATCTTATAATGATGTGAATGAGGAAGTTTTTCATAAGAAATAATATCAAATTTTTCATATCATACTATATGAAGAGAAATAGTATCAGTATCATCTTTTTGAGAAATAACATCCCCAAGAGAATTATAAAAAAGTTCGTCATTTACGGCTTCTCAAAATTTAGTATGTAAATCATTTCTGAGTTGAAGTGTAAATTCATTTGCCCTATCGGCTTGTTTCTCTTGAACTGCTCTAAGTGCTTTTAAAATTTCCTTATTTTCTAAATCAAGTGCTTCAATTCCAGGAACTATCTGAGTAGTATGGGCTTGTATTGATTCAATAATATCTTTAGTCGTATGAGATAGGGAAAAATCTGGTTGTAGATTTCTTTGAATATTATAAAGGGATTCTAATGAAATATTTCCAGAATGCAAAAAGTTTTTCCATGCTTGATTTTTGAGTTCTTTGAGTTCTTGGTCAATATTTTTAGATGTGTTTTTTGAACGGTTTTGAAACGTTTTTATTTCTAGAGTAATCGCATCAATTCTTGGAGGAAGAGTATCAACATATTCTCTTAATCCCTTCCAGTCAGTATGAATATTTTCTTCTTCTAAAATACTTAATATTTCAGTAATTTCCTCCTCTAAATCAAGTATTTTTTCGGAAGTATAGATATTCATAGGAGATTTCTTCAAACAACTCAAAGAATCTTGTAAATAGTGAACATATCCACTTATAAAATTGGTTCCCACACTAAAAAATACTTTTTGCATATCTTCTATTTTATGCACTCCGTATTTTTTATGATCCTCTTGTTTATATACATCGACTACCTTTCAAAATACCCCTAACCATTTTTCCCAAAGATTTTCTTTCGGAGTACCTAGAGAAGCTTTTTGTAATCTTTCTATCTCATCAAGAATATTTTGTGATATTCCTATTTTTTTACAAAAAAATGCAAAATAATCTAAAAAATTATTTGATAGATCAAATGAGGTATTGATATTTTTCATGAAAATAAAGTGATAATGGAATAAAAAATATTTTTTATTTTATTTTTATTTTTCGTGAATTATATACTATTTTTCTAATTTGTCAATAACTTTCTTTTTTAGAGCAAAAAAGCAAAATTCATATATGAAATTTTGCTTTTTTCTTTAAAAGATTATGGAATTATTTTTTTAACTGTAAAATTATTTTTATATCTTCGATATCTATTTCTTTTTGAATATCTGGATTTTCTATATCTGATACAAGAGTAGAAAGAGTTTCTGATTCAATGTATTTTCAAAATAAAGAAATGACTTCTTGAGCTCATTTTATACTGATCTCAATTCTATCATCAACATTAAAATCAGCTTCTTTTCTAGATTCTTGGATGTGTCTGATAATATCTCTCGCATATCCTTCAAGTTGTAATTCCTTTGAAATATGTATATCAAGAGCTACCACTTTCCCATTTCCACTTTCGAGTATTTCATTTGGATTTTTAGCCTCGCTATTTGAAATAAATTCTATCTCAAACTCTCCTGGTAAAAGCTCAAATTCTCATACCCTTACTCATCCATTTTCTAAAAGAGTAAAGTTTCCTAGTTTTGCTTCTGATATAATAAATTTCACATCTCCACCAAATTTTGGACCGATAAGTCTCGCATTTGGTTTACATATTTGAGAAGGAATTTCATTGGAAGCAAATATTTTTACTTCTTTGATATTCAGTTCCTCACATAAAATTTCTTCAAAATATTTTCCCAATTTTTGAGTGACTTTTACATATGCAAGTGGTTGTCTTACTCTTATCTTTGCATTGGCTCTCGCCGCTAATCAAAGAGTTATAATATCTTGTACTTCTTTAGTACTTTCACTCAAATCTTTTAAAATAAATGCTGGATTTTTCACTGGATAGAGTTCTAAGTGAACTGACTCTTTACTCGTTAAGTTTTTAAAAATATATTCTGAAACAAACGGCATATATGGAGCTATCAGTTTGGTTGTTTCTACAAGTACTTCATACAGTGTATTATATGCTTGTAGTTTATCTTCTGTCATACCTGTCGCCCAAAATCTTTTTCTTGATCTTCTTACATACCAATTAGTGAGATTATCCATAAATGACACGATTGGTTTTGCCCCATCATTGAGACGATAATTATCGAGTGCTTTTGTTATTTCTCCTGTTAAAATATTGAGTTCTGAGATAATCCATCTATCGAGATTGTTTGATTTTTTATAATTAGGGAGTTTGTAAAGTTGTGAATTTTTTACTCCTGGAACTCCGTAATAAGCTATTTCATCTTCGAGATTATTTATATATTTATTGATACATCTAAATACTCATCCATGACTTACGATTAAAACATTTTTTCCAGGAAATCTTTGTTCGATATTTTTATATCATTCTATGACTCTTTTTTCAAATTTTTCAATATTTTCTTCTGAATTATTTCTGTATACTTTCGTGAGATCCCTATCATTTTTACATCCATATTGAGCCGTAATTTGCTGATGAGTCATTCCTCTAAATTCTCCATAGGATTGTTCTCTAAATGCCTCATCTTCAATCACTTCGACATCATATCATAAATAACTTTGAATAATTTCTGTCGTATGTTTGGTTCTCGTCATTGGTGATGTTACAATAACATCAAAAGATACTCATGAAACTGATATTTGTTTTGCGAGTCTTTGAGTTTCTTTGATTCCATATTCATTGAGATCAATATCATCATCTCCTCCATTCACTATTCCATTATCATTATTATCCGTTCTTCCATGTCTTACATAATAGATATTTCCCTTTTTCGGTTCAAAATTATCTATATTTGCATACGTAGTAAAAAATGAATACGTATTCCAAAGTGGTAAAATAACTTTTTTCACAACTTCCTCAACTCAACCGTCACTAAATCTAAGATCTTGAGATTCAACAACTGGCGAATTCATCAAATAAAACCTCATAGCATCGGCTCCAAATTTATCCATCAAAATATTTGGATCGGTATAATTTTTTAAACTTTTTGACATTTTCTTTCCATCTTCTGCCAAAATAATTCCATTTACAATACAATTTAAAAATGAAGTATCATCAAACGTAGCTGTTGATAAAATGATGAGCGTATAAAACCACCCTCTCGTTTGATCGAGTCATTCTGCAATAAAATCAGCTGGAAACTTGAAACTTTCCTTATTTTCAAAAGGATAGTGTTTTGAAGCATATGGCATAGAACCGGACTCAAACCAACAATCAAGTACTTCAGGAATTCTTTTTAATGTATTTCCAGTTTTTGGATTTTTGATAAGGATTTCATCCACAAAATGTTTATGAATATCAACCTCTTTTCCAGTTTTTGTATAAAAATACTTCCCTTCTTTTTTCTCTATTTGTCAAAACTCTTTATTCAGTTCATAAAGTTCTTCGATACTTCCGATACAAACTTCTTCTTTTTTATCTTCTGATTGCCAAACTGGAATAGCTGATCCCCAATATCTATTTCTTGAAATATTCCAATCACGAGCTCATTCAAGCCATTTTCCAAATCTTCCGTGTTTTATAATATCTGGTACCCAAGTAATTTTTTCATTATTTGCTACCATTTTATCTCTAATTTTCTCAACAGCTACATACCAAGCTGAAATTCATCTATAAATAAGTGGCGTATCACACCTCCAACAATGCGGATATGAATGAACGATAGTCCCAATATGTATAGAAAGTTTTTGTTCTTTCAATTCAGAGATAACCATATCATTGAGTTCAAAAACATTGATACCATTTTTATCAAGGAGATTATAACTTTTTCCAGAATTATCAATATGAGCAACAAATCATAAATCATCTTTTTCTCAGATGAGAAAATCATCTTCTCCATATGCTGGAGCAATATGAACTATTCATGTTCAAGTATCTGTCGTTACATGATGTCCTGCTACCACTGAAAAGGCATTTTTTCCAAGTTTTATTCCAGTTCATAAATCTGATCACATTTCTCTGAGTTGTACATCAAAATCTGGGAAAACTGGTTCGTATTTTATTCATACTAAACAAGCCCCTTTATATTCTCTTAATACAGTATAATCCTCTGGATTCTTATAATAATCTTTTATTTTTTCACTCGCAAGTACGTATGTATCCCCATTTGATTTATCAAGAATTTCACTATACATAATATCTGCTCAAACAGCAAGTCAAAGGTTTGAGTAAAGTGTCCAAGGAGTAGTGGTCCAAGCAAGAATATATTTATTTTCAGAGTTTTGAACTTTAAATTTTACCGTAATAGTTTTTGATTGTTTATCTTTATATCATTGATTTACTTCAAAATTGGAAAGTGGTGTCGTACAACGAGGACAATATGGAACGATTCTATTTCCTTCATAAATAAGGCCCTTATCATAAATAGTTTTAAACACCCACCAAACAGACTCCATAAAAGAAGTATCCATAGTTTTATAGTCATTTTTCATATCTACCCATCTTCCCATTCTTTCTACTGATTTTTCCCATTCTTGCGCATATCAAAATACATTTGCTCTACAATGTTCATTAAAATCATGTACTCAAATTTTATTTTCGATATCATCTCTTCCTGAGATTCATAATTTTTTTTCTACAATATTTTCAATAGGAAGACCGTGACAATCCCAACCAAATCTTCTTTCTACTCTTTTTCCAAGCATCGTTTGGTATCTAGGAATAACATCTTTAATAGTTCCAGCTAAGATATGACCATAATGCGGTGTTCCTGTTGCAAATGGAGGACCATCAAAAAAGTTAAACTCATCACAATGATTTCTTGTTTCAATAGATTTTTTAAAAGTATCGTTTTCTTTCCAATAGTTTATGATTTCTTTTTCCAATTCAGGAAAAGATTGACGCGGATTTACTTTGTTAAATGTCATAGTGTGTTAGTTAGGGGGTAAAGGGTTATTTTAAAAAATTCATATTACATTTTAAAATATCATCTAAATCTCTTTCTTTATCGTTATCTAAATCTAAACAATATTTTTGATTAATAAGATTTTGTTCATAATTATATTTCTTGTCTTGAAGTAAAAATAATCCAAGAAAAACTATTATTATTAAAACTAAAATCATTAAATAATCTTTAATAGATAGTTTCATATATATAAAATTAAAAAATAAATTATTTTAAACTTTTTATTTTTATTTTCAGCTTTTAATCCCCCAGCTTTCAGCCACCCCCTTTGAAAAAGGGGGATTTATAAGTTTTTCCACTTTCATCTCCCTTTTCCAAAGGGAGTACCCGAGGGAACGAGGGGGAGGGATTAAAAAACTCTAATCCTCTCCAAAACTCAATCTATATTACTCAAAACTTCTTCATTTTTTATTCTAATAACTTTATATCAAAGATTTTCTAAAAGCTTTTCTTTGTGTTTATCCAGTTCATAAACTTCTTCCAAATCATGAATATTTCCATCAATTTCAAGAATTAACTTTTTCTCAAAACAGTAAAAATCTGCAATAACAAATCTATCTAGTCAGTTATCTTCTGTATAAACATACACTGGTTTTTGTCTCAAAAATTTTACTCATAATTTTTCATTTTTTATATAATTCCATATTTTTACCTCTGCAGGAGTAGAATTATTTCTCAGTTTTTGTGCTGCTTGTTTTATATGCTCTGGTATTTTCATATTTTTTCTTTTTTAATGGCGGAAGGGATGGGATTCGAACCCACGATACCTTGCGATATACACGCTTTCCAAGCGTGCTCATTCGGCCACTCTGACACCCTTCCATACAACATCTCCTAAGAAATGTTGGTAATTTATTCGTATTCTTTTATAAACTCTAAAGCCGTCTCTTTATATTCCTTGTCTTTTAATTCAACATACAAAGTCACTTCTTGTAAAATATCATCTATCTCATCAAGTACTTCATCAGGAAGTCCAGAAGTATACATATATTCTAAAATATAATCCAAACTTTCAAAGTCATCTTTTTGCAAAACCTCTTGTATTTTTTTGAGATAATTCTCATAAATTTCTTTATTATTCATAGTATTATAATTTATAAAATGTATTATAAAACGGTGCAATAGCTGATTTAAAAGCATCACAGAATTCATCTTTTCTCGTAAACATATCATCACTCCATGCTCACATACTTCCATTTTGAGATTGAATATTAGCAATTCAAGAAAGTTCTGACATAACCGGACCAAGCTCTAAACCATCTTCATAAAGCATTTTTTCTACTTTTTTAGGAACTTCAAGCATCGGAGAAAATCAAAAATGTCATTCTCAGAGATGATTTTCTACATAAATAATTCATCCGATATATTTTTTCCCTATTATATCAGTCGTCCCACCTTCAATTCCAACATAATAATCCGCTAATATTCACTTCTTTTTGAGATTTTGTGCTCTATTTTTTGCCCCAGTCATAGTTTCTTCAATAGATAATGGCATATCAGAAATATCTGATGATACTGATTCTAAAATATATTCTACATCCTCTTTAACTGTTTCAAAATAAGGACAAGTATTTACTGCTTCTTTTACTCCGTCTACTTTTGGAGCTTTTAATGTTCAAATAGCTATTTTCATAATGTTTTAGTTAAGTAATTCTAATATAGTATCAATTTGTGCAACACTTTGTATTTCATATATATCTTTTTTATCATTTCCAATATGAATAAAGTCAATTCATTTTTCTCAAGCAAATATTCTATCTGAATCTCAATCTCAAATATAAACAGCTTTTTTGTAAAAATCTATATCCTGAGAGTATTGTTGAAATATTTCTAAATGTCTCCTTCATTTAGGTATTTCATTGCTTCATAATATAATTTTAAAATATGAATATATTCATCATTCCTGAAGATATCTTTCTGCAGTTGGTGTAGAGTTTCATGTTGAGAGGAATAAAGTATATTTTTCTTGTAATTTCTTTATTTTTTCAGGAATTTGAGGGAAAAACACAGCTTCTACTTTTGAAATCTTATCATAAAGTTTTTCAGTTAGACTATCATAATCTATACTTTCATCCTGACAAATCATTTGTAGTTGTTGTTTGAGTGAAGTTCCTCCTGTTGAGTGAAATATATACCTTGCTTTTTCAATATCTACTCATGGGATTTTTTCTAGTTCTTTTACAATAACTTGCACAATAGTACCCATACTTTCAATTAACGTTCCATCTAAATCAAATATTAAATACTTTTTCATATTATTGTATTACTGTATAATCTCTTATTTTTCCATCACTTCCGAAATAAAAATCATATTCGATTTGTTCTCCGGCAAGCATTCTTGGAAACCAAATTTTATCATCTTCCCACATTTGTTCATAGGGAATTTCATTTATATAAAACCAATTTGGTTTCATTTCTTCTGTTTCTTTAGGAATTCATTCAAAATCAAAAATTTTAAACACATATACATCTAAATTCCAACTTTCATCTTGGTCAAAATAAAAATGTAATATTCATACTTTTTCTAAATCACTTTCTTTTGCTTTGAGAGTAGTTTCTTCTTGCATCTCTCTTATCATAGCTTGTATTTGAGTTTCTCAAGTTTCTATTTTTCATCCCGGACCATTCCAAAACCCAGCTCAAAATCCTCTTTTTTTCATACAAAGAAGTATTTTATCATCTTTCAATATAATTCATAAGGTGGCTTGTTTCATAGTTTTTTAATTATTTACAAAGCAGTAAAAAAGCACAAAAAAATATATTTTTGTGCTTTGGTTCAATATATATTGAAAGGTACCACCAAAAGCTGTACTTAATTTTTATTTTGTTCACGAGAGATTTTGAAACTCCGAGAGGGTCTAATCGGCAAAAACCTTTCTTCCTCCAGCTTGTGGTTGATAGCCACTCAAATGCTTTTAAACACGGTCTAAATATATGAATTTTTTCTATGAAGTCAATTTCTTTTGACTAAAAAATAAAAATATATATATTGCCTTCTTATTTATAATATTTTACTCCATGAAAACGCTCCAACCAAATATTTTTCAAGCTTGAATTTCTATGCAAAATCACATAGATAATCTCAGTAATCCTGAAAAAGAAATATCAGAGTTAGAAATAGTAAACCTCGTGGTAAAATTTGCAACTCATTATATTTTGATGTGAATTTGAGATCATATTCCAGAAACAAAATTAACAGAAAAACAAGCCGATAATATTCTCTCAGAAGCGACTCTTAGTCTGGCGTTTGATTTTAAAAGAATTATTCATTCTCTGTTATTTAGTAATATTACATTGGTAAAAGAAATCGATGATTTTTCAAAACTCGTATGATATCAACTTAAAATGCTCTTAGATTTTCCAAAAACAGTTGCTCTTATACAGGAGATTATACAGCAAAAAATTCCTCGTTTTTGTCATACATATCATGGATTAGATATGTGAACAGGAAGCGGAATTTTACTCTTAGCACAACATATTCAAGCCAGAAGAAATTGATTTCAGGAAGATAGAATAAAAAATATTTGAATAGAGCTCAATACTCCCGCGGCAACGGTATGAAATAATTTTGCAAAAAAAGTAGGTTTTTGAGAAATCATACAGTGAGATACTTGTAAAAAAAACACCATTCAATCTCTCCAACTTCCCTATATTAACTATGTATCCAATGAAAATCTTCCCTATCCTAAAGTAGGACTTTTTAGTGAACCTTTTGTAGAAAATATACAAAATTTAAAACAAAGTGGATTTCCTATAACAGAAATTGACTGACTTTTTCCGCAAGTCGTATACTACTGAATATATAGATCAGAATCTCTCAAAAAACTCGACCTAAAAGATACATCTTCTTGGAATAATTTCTTAGATGATTATGAAGAATTCGAAAAACAAATAAAGGTTCCAGCAATACAAATCTGAGGAACAAAAACTCCGCTTTCTGAAATCGGAAAAGCATTTGAGTCTCCTTTTTTTACCAAACAATTTTTGCTCGCTTTATGAAAAAGATGGTAAAATCTATAAAGATTTTACCATATATTCTCACTCCAAGTGATATCCCCTTTTTTCATAATATCCTCTTACTCCTACCCCAGCAATAACTGCCATTTTTTCATATCCATGCTCTTTTGCTATTTTTTCTGAAGTTTCGATAAGTTGTTTTCAAAAACCAAGATGTTGTCCAAAAATACTTCCTTTTTCTCCAATACTCAGCTGATCTCAAAACGTATGTATTTCTCTTATAATAGCTGCATTTTTAAGCTCTGGAAGGACTTCAAATATTTCATGATTATTTTTTCCAGGAAGCCTGAGTCTTAAAAGAGAAAATATCGTTCTATCAGATCTATCTTCAAATGTTAAAAAGTATTCCTTCCCATCACTTGCTTCATATTCAAAAATATGAATTTCAGCATTTTGTGGGTTATTTTTTTTGTCTTTAATTTCTCTGTGTCTGATATCGATAAGTTTTACTCATTTTTTATGAAGTTTTTCCTCTACGAGTTGCCTAAGGTTACTGAGATGACTTCATGCTAATATCTCACTTGCTGGAATATCTCTGTATGTTCTATTCAAACGAACATATTCTGGAATCATTTCTTCTAAATCAGCCGTTAAATTGATAAGAGTTTCATCATCATATGGAGTAAACCCACCTTCTCTCCAAATATCGGTAAGTTCTGCTTTATCAGTTACTACCATTGGATAGATTTTAAGCTCATCTGGTCTGAATGCTTGATTATCAAACACTTCTTTCAGAGCTTTTCTATCAAGATCTGGAGTGGAACCAAGTAAGTTTGGCATCATATGGGCAACGACTTTAAATCAAGCATTTTTGAGCATTTTCGTAGCCTCTATACTTTCTTTATTTCCATGTCCTCTTTTGTTGAGTTCATTGATTTCATCAATAGTGGTTTGATATCCGATTTCAACTCTCGTTACTCCATAATATCTTAAAAGTTCTATTTCTTTTACATTTACCCAATCTGGACGAGTTTCAATCGCAATTCCAATCACTCTACAACGTGCGGTTTCATTTTTTTTCTTCGCTTCATCAAGCGTTTTAGACTTCTTGAGTCCATATCAAGCTTTCAATTTAAAAGAAGCGAATTTATCACTTGATAAATCAGTATCTTCGATATAATCTTTCATCTCATCATAGGTGTTGAAGGCATCATAAATACCTTTAATAAATTCATCTCTGTATGTTTTTGGGTATACAGACCAAGTTCCTCCTATAATTCTGACATCATTTTTTTCTATTTTATGCCCGGTAATTTCCAAAGCTCTCAAACGATTATGAATCTGTAAAATAGGATCAAAATCATTGAGTTCTGCTCTTTGAACGGCTGGTTCATTTGGGATATAGGATTTTGGTAATCCTTCAAATGTAGGACAATATACACACTTTCCAGGACAAAAAAATTGCTTGGTTAAAAGACTTATCACCGTCACTCATGATAAGCTTCTGACTCCTCTTTTTCTAATAATTTTTCTAAAAGTATTTGAATCTTCTACGAGACGATTTTTTACTAATTCATTATATCTATCGATAATTTGAGTACTCGGAAGTGGTTTTTCTAATTTATATGTTTTATAAATTTCATTTTTTATTTTATGAAATTTATCTTTAGTAAGATGTGTTTCTTGTAATCAAGCTCTAATAATTTTATCAATAATTTCTTGTTTATTCATTGCGCTTTTTTAAAATCTAATACTTGGTGTATTGTATGAAAATTGAGACTTTAGTCAAAAAAAAGATATGAGAGATTGTATTTGATTTCTTTCAAAAATAACTATAATAAAAATTACTCTATTTCATAATATACTGCTATGGAAATCAACAATGGTTTAGAAAACAATATAAAAATTATTTGACTCCTACATTTTTTAGGAAATATTTGTTCTTGATGAGTACTTGGAACTCTTTTAGTGATACTCTATTTACTTTTATCAAAAGAAATCAATGAAAAAACAAGACAAGTTTGTTATAATATCATAAATTTTAATCTGAGTTTTTGGATTTACTTTGCTGTATCATTCGCTCTCATGATTGTTCTAGTTGGTTTTTTAACAACTCCTATATTATTTATTATTTGGATAGTTCTATTGGTACTTGGTTTTATCAAACACCTTGCTGAAGATAACTATAAATATCCTCTGAGTATTGAATTTTTAAAATAAAAAAACTGGATTTCTCCAGTTTTTTTATTAGTAAGTATTGAGTAATTCTCAAACTTCATTTATATCAAATTCAACAAAGTCACTTGGAATTTCAACTTTTATATCTTCTTTATAATTTCTCGTAGCGGTATTACTCATCAAAAATTTTATAATTTTTTTCTCTCACTCGTTAGTGTCAAAATAAAAATATAAATTATTTTTATTATTTGATGTATCGTAATTCATATTAAAATCTCAAGTATACATTTCATTGAAATTATACTCAGAATCTAGGGTAAATGTTTCTTGAGAAATATACCCTGTTCCTTTCATATCAAATTTTGAAAGCATCGCAACTGATGAAATATCAAAAATATAATTTCCATTTTCATACGAAGTCTTTGCTTTTAAGAATACTTCTTTTGTTTTTACATCAACACCTGCGGCTTTTATATTCAGTTTTTCAAGTGTATTATTTTCGTTTAATTTTCCGGTAATTTTAACTCCATAAATATTTTTTAAAATATAATCCCAATCATCAGAATTATAATCATATCCCCTCTCTTTTATAGTATAAAATCAAGATATTTTTTTATCTAAAATTTGAAATTCTCACACAACGTCATTATTAAAATTTAGTTTTGATTGTAGAGAAATATAATGATTATTTGCATCTAATTTCGCATCTAATTTTCAGATCATTTTTCCAGAATCTGCATTAAAATCTATTTTAATATTATCATTTTTTTTATAAGAAAAGGTAAATCATTCATTTTTATATTTTTTCTGATCTGGAATAATAATACATTGTGTTGATACTATATCTTGTGATGTGTATACTATTTCTAGGGTAATATCTGTTCCATCTTTTTTTTGTGTATATCAGAAAGTATTATTATCTTTTCATAAAATAAGATATAATTCTCACATCGATAAAAATTCTTTTAAAAATGTTTTATAAACACTACTAGAACACGTTTTTGGTGTATACCAAGAATTATACAGATTGAGAGTTTTATCAAGCTCAAAATAAGTATCACAAGCAAATTTAGTAGGAATAAGCAAGTATTTATCTCAAGATTTTTTATACGCCTGAAGTAATGGTTGAGAGAATATTTTTTCAGCTCCATTTAAAAAAGCATCTGGACGAAAATTATTTATGTATTGATACCCAAGTTGTGAATTTTGATCTGAGGGAAGTTTTAGGTATTTATTATCTTGAAATTTTTCTTTCACTTGTTGTAAAATTTCTTTTATATTTTCATCGTTTACTTGGAAATTAAAATCTTTTAATAAACTATAAATATCTCCATCTTTTGAAATCATCGAAGCAAGAGTTGAAAGATCAAGTTCAATTCATGTTCCATACGTAGGTTGAAATCTTGTTTTTAGTGAGATATCTCAAGAGATATCACTATCAAGAAGTGCATTTTTAATAGTATAGTTTTTTATATCCAAGGTAGTAAATCATTTTCCAAACATCGACTGATCCATTTCAAATTCTATTTTTGAATTCCCTTTTTCTTCATAATGAGTCAATTTTTTAAAATTTGAAGTCATTTTTTCCAAAAAAGTTTGAGAATGTGTTAATAATTGTCACTGTAATTTTAATATTTCAGTTTCAATTTTTGTTTTTTCCTCTGTTGTTAATGATTCTCAACTCGCATAAGAAAAAGAAAAATGTGTAGAAATAAGACTACAAAGAATCACTCAAGCTATTATTTTTTTTCCACTAATCATAAAAAAAAGTTAATAAATAATATATGTTACTAATGAACATATACCATTGTAATACATATTTATTTTCCTGCAAGTTTTTTATATTTAAAAACTATTCTATATTTTTCACAATATCTCCATTTTGTAAAATAAATAAATAGGAAATGCCATTTTTTTCACAAAAATCAACCGCCTTTTTCTTCCCCATAGCAAAACAAGCTGTTGCAAGAGCATCGGTCATATATCAAAATGGATGGATAATAGATACTGAAACGAGTTCTTTTTCCGCTTCTTTTGAAAATGGATTTCTTAAATGGTGATATTTTTTCCCCTCTATTTCCCATTTTCTTAAATAACTTCCCGAAGTGGATATACTTGTATTGGTGAGTTCACAAATATGTACGGGAGTAGTATCTCAGAAAGGAGATTCAATAGAAATTTTCCATTTTTCTCATTCTAAATTCACCCCACTTACATAAATATCTCCTCATAAATTAACAAAATTATTTTTCCATCACTTTTGTTGCAAAAAAAGAGAGATTTTTTCTGATAAATATCCTTTTGCAATACTCCCAAAATCAAGATTCATATCTGGTTGTAGTTTTATCAAATTCCCATAATTTTTTATACTTTCAAAATCAAGATTTTCTCCTCACTCTTTTTTTTCAAATATTTGTGTATCAAAACTATGTACGTATCAAATATTTCTCACATCAATCAAAGGATTAAAATACCCATTCGTAAGACGAAATACCTCACGAGATTTTTCTATAAGAGAAAGAAATTCATCACTCACCTCCATTTGTTTCTCTCTATTTAAAGACGATAAAAGTGAATCACGTTTAAAACGAGAAAATTCTTTTTCAAAAGTAACCATTTTTTGATAACACTCATTTATAAGAGCGGGGAGCCTCTGTTTATTTTCTCAAATACAAACAATAGAACAAATCGTTCCAAGAGCCTGAAATGTAAACTCAAATTTTTTCATAAAAAATGAACAAAAAGTAAAAAAATAACCATACTCGTGAGTATAGTTATTTTCAGTTATATCTCAAATTATAAACTTGATAAAAAATTATTAAATCCAACCGTAACATAACTTGCTCATGAAACAGTGTCTACTTGCAATCCTGTTAATTCTTTTCCAACGATTTGTTCAACAACATTTCTTGCAAATGAATCAAGTGGAGTTTTTCCATTTTCTACATCAGTTCCATCTACTACAATTCCAGTAATTTTTCCATTTTCTAAAAGAAATTTTCCACTTACTGGAATAATATTTCCATCTTTTTCATAAGAAAATGCAAACAATCTTTCTGTATCCTGAGTCGCAGAATCAGTTTCCATTGATGAAATATTTTGGTCTAAAGTTTGGTTTGTTTCTTCTGGAGTAATCGTAGCATCCATCTCTTGAGGAGTTATATTTTCCGCAGGAGTATTTGTCTCAACTGGAGATATTTCTTCTTTTCCACAAGAAGCAAGGGCAATAATAGGTAATATAGCTAAAGCTCAAATTTTTTTCATATTTTTTTATTAATCTTAAAAGCAAAAGGGATTTTATAAAATTATCTACAAATGTCAAAAACAATATTATTGACATTTTATTACTATATTTTTTATAGCAATATTTTTCTTTTTGTTATGCTTTTTCTATTCCTTTAAAAATTTTTCATATTTTTCTTGAGGTATAAATTTTTGTATTGATGATATATCTTTATAGTATTTTGGGTGAAACATATAATCAACATCAACATCTTTTATCTCAAAATTTGAAAAGATAATTCATGAAGCAGTATTTTCAAAGTTGACTTGAGCATCGATTTGTAAACTCATATCTCAAAAAGTAGTCGCAAGTGTAGTTTCATCTAGTAAATAAATATTCTCAAAATTCCAATCACTCCTAATATCATAATTATTATAATATTCTCTTTTATATTCATCCTGATGTAAAAGAGGTGAGATTTTTTCAAAATTCTTGATTAAATCATTTTCTAAAAGCTGTAACTTTGCTTCATTTAGCTCATATTCACTCGCATCACAAACAAATTTTCATTCTTCTTGAGAATAATAAATCTCTCTCAAACGACAATCTGAGTAAATATAGTTTTGATAATTTCCATATTTTTCTGCCAAATGTACATTGATAAAATAGGCATAATTTCCCTCTATAAAATATTTTTTATTTTGAGGAACTGTGAGGATTAACTCACTCTCAAAAATAGAAAAAGGAACTTTATTTTTAAATATTTTATTATTTTGAGTTCATAAAATAATTTTATTTTCTTCTTGTGTCAATACTAAATCATTAAATTGAGACTTAAGAGCATTTGAGATAGATTCATTTCCGTATATTTTTCTGATTATTTGCGCAGTCATAATATTCCCAGTTGCCGTTTCTACTCTGATTGAAGAAATTCTACCAATTGGTCAAAACATATTCTCTATCAATATATTTGAAGTATCAAATACAATACTTTCGCTTGTCATAGCACTCATATCAAGACTTGTTTCTTGACTCAATTCAGTCTTTCAAAAATATTTTTCTGTAAGATTAAACCCTGTAGAAATTCATAAAAATAATGCTATTAAAAAGCAAACTCCCGCTCACGCAAAAATATATCCATTCAAAATTTGTTTTTTCACTGCGTATAAAAATGCTCAAACTGTAAAAATAGATACCGAAATGACCCCAAATAAAATACCCCATAAAAAGTATGGTGGTAAAACAGAGAAAAATTCCATATTTCAAATACTAAATCCTGAAAAGTAAAATGCTCCCACTACTAAAAATCAAAATAATACTGACGCAAAACAAAAACTTACCACTCCAAAGAAAATAAATCTCACAATAGGAAAGATATTTTTAGCAGCAAATTTTATACTAAACCCAAGCATTTTAAAAGTAAGTTTAATAAAAGATATAAGAGTATGATGAATATTATAAATGAGGTCTTTCACTTCTAAATAGATCTGTCTTTGTAAATATCCCCAAAGAGATAATCCATCATATACAACTCATTTTACTGGAAGTATCAATCAAATAAGTATATAAAACCAAATACTGAGTCAAAAAACAAAAACAAATAATATAAATAATATTCGTATTCCCCAAACAGGCACTCCTGTTTTTTTACTTATCACTTGTGAAACTCATAATAAAATAGCTCCCTCATTGTCTCTTTCCCAGTGATGAGCGATCAATTGTTCGTAAAAAATATTTTGAGACTGGCTTGTATTTTGTTTTTTTGGATTTATTTTTTTATTTTCTACATAATCAGAAAATATAACTTCCGGTTCTCAAACTTCTTTCAATATTTTTTTTATTTTTAATTGATCAAAGTCTATTTCAAGAGAAAGTTTTTCAAAAATCATTTCTTCGATATCGTTGTATAACTCAGAGTCAATAGAATTTTGAGTTATATATTCTTGAATTTTTTCTAAATATTCACGTATAAGTTTTTTTTCTTTTTCTCAAATATTGAGTTTATACTCTTTAAATTTATCCATAGTGATGTTTTAAAAGTTAAAATTATTTATCTAATATTTTTGCAATAGAATTTTTTATATCACACCAATTTTTTTCCATTATTATGAGCATATCTCTTCCTTCTGCGGTTAAAGTATAATACTTTCTTGGATGTCCAGAATCAGATTCGACCCAATAATAATTGATAAGATTATCTGTTTTTAAACGAGAAAGCAGTGGATAAATAGTTCCTTCGGCAACTATTAAGTCTCCTTGCTTTAATTTTTGAATAATTTCTCCTCAGTAAATATCTCATTTTGAGATAATTCAAAGAATAATATATTCTAAAATTCCCTTCCTCATTTGTGTAGAAATTTTTTCCATATATTTTTATATTACTTTGTATTACAAGGTAATATTATTTTTTAATACAATTTTGTCAAATATTTTTTCAAAAAAAACTTAAAGATTTTACTTTAAGTTTTTAAAATTATTTTTAATTACATATACAGGTAGCAACTTTTTGATTTCCTGGAGGTGCCTCCCAAGCAATAGTTCCATTGATAGCATAGGTACATTGAGTGGTATTTGGGTTTGGAGTAACCGTTCATACTGGTCAAAATACTGCATAGTATTGCCAATTACAAGGAGAAGTACACCCTGGACTCGAATAATTATTATTAAAAGTATATCCAGCTGTAGAACAAGCCCCCGCATTATTCGCAGTAGAAGTGAGAGTTATCTCACCAGCATTACAAGAGTAAGTAAATTTAGCAGAAGTGGTTCCATGAGCGGGACTCGTACCAAAAGCTCTATTATTACTCGTAACCGTAAGTGAAGCACCATGATTTAATGATTGAGCTGCGAGTGAGTACACAAGAGTACTATGAGTTCCAGAAGTAGGAGTCGTACAATTATTCGCACTACAAGCAGGACTTAAATAATTATTATTAAAAGTATATCAAGCCTCACAACTTCCACCAGTATTGGTAACCACCTTTGAAAGTACTCAAGCATTACAACTATATTCAAAATTAGCAGTAATACTTCCATTACTCGGAGCACTTCCAAAAAGAGAA
>JANJUN010000001.1 GCA_024710565.1 Candidatus Altimarinota bacterium
TTTTCACTATACAAAGAAGATATGTAATTCATATTTATACTATCTGGAGAGATGTCATCTATATATATTTCTTTCATTGAATACATAGTTAATAGAAAATATCTTAGTGATTATACCATTTTTTTTGAAAAAAATCAAATAAAAAATACCTATTTCTAGGTATTTTTTATTTGATTTTAGATTTTAATATTATCTAACATTTTCTTTTAAAGTTTTACCAGCTCTAAAAACAGGAGTTTTCATAGCAGGAATAGAGATTTTAGCTCCAGTTCTTGGATTTACTCCATTTCTAGCAGCTCTTTTTGATACTTTAAATGCACCAAAACCAGTAATGTTTACTTCTCTTCCAGCTTTTAATTCAGCAGTAATTACATCAACCATAGTATTTAAAGCTTTACTAACAGCATCTTGAGATAACCCTGCAGCAGATGCAACTGCTTTTATAAAATCTTGTTTTTTCATAACAAAAAAGTTATTAATAAAATAAACATAAGCATTCTAGCAAGTTTAAAACAAAATGCAAATTTTTTTTTTACTTTTTTGCCTTCAGAAAGCTAAAAAATTAAAAAATGGCTTATTATAGCCGTTTTTTAATTTCAAAATATTGAGTATTTGAGAAGATTTAGGTATTCAGAGCTATTCACATTTACCTTTAAATTCTGTTTATAACCTCATACCTCTCCGGTTCATATAATATTTGATGCATCTTTTGTGAGAAATTCTCCATGTCTGAGAGATTTTAAAGTATAATGAAGAGCATCATTAGTAGCATTATGTAAAATAAGATAGTTTTGTTTGTTCTCCTGAATTTGTAAAAAATTTCCGATCTTTTTTTGTGCATAAACTACTCATTGACTGGATAATGTTTTATAATTTCACTCTGTTACATTACTAAAATTTCCAATCCCAGAAATTCAAGAAACTTCTCCAACAATATTCCAAACTAATGGAGCGGTTGATCATAGTTGGATTTCTGTTACTTTTTTGATATTTCCTTGCGTATCAATAAAAAATAATGGAATGATATCAAACTTTGATGACTCAATTTTTTTATCAACTACCTCATTTCCAGTAGCATCAAGTTGATAGGATATAAAAACATCTTTTGAAAAATTATACAACTCCCCCTTTCTAAAAAGTACTTTTGAAAGAGGAGCAGGTTTTTCTAATGTTTCGCTATAAGAATAATTATGTTTTTTAGCTTTTAAAAGTGCAATCTCTATAGCCCCTTCTGCTCAAGCAAAGGCTTTGAGATAATATTCCATTGCTTTTGTATCCTTATTTTCTCATAAAACAAGCATGAATACTCAAGAAGTAAGTACGAGCATAAATCCTACCATCAATATAGCAAGAATAACAGAATATCACGATGTATTATTTTTCATGTTTGAATAATAAAGGATAAAATATTAGTAATCATTGTACAACCTTTCTGAAAGAGTCGTTTGAATAACCATTCTATTTTCTTGTATGAGTTCTGGCTTGATTCATTTTTTAGTTGATGGTTGAATTTCAAAATGAAGCGTCACCTTATTTACTCCATCACGAGCAACATAAAATACTAAATTTTTAAAACTTACCCAACTATTGGATAATTGTGTTACTGAACTTCCCGTATTTTTTACTAAAAAACATTGTGTTTCTGTATCACACGTTTGATAATCGGTTACTTTAATCCATTCATTTGCTTCTTGTTTAGCAAGGTAATAACTATGACTTCCAACACAAAGTGTCGTTCCAGAAAGATATACTTTTTGAGGATCTTCACATTGTCACAATCAATTTGATGAGCTTATTTTTAAGTTTTTTCCTTGTTTTCTGACATCTTCAGCTATCGTTTCAACGATATTTTTAATATTTTCCTGCATAGCTCTTGAAATATCTGTTTTATTATTCAGATCTGACGAAAGTGCGAAAATCATAAATACCGATATCATAATAATTGATAATATACTCACCGAAACTATCAACTCTATTAAGGTAAATCATGTGATATTTTTTTTCATCATAATATATGAATTAGCAAATATTTTGTATTATTGTCTTAAAAAATCTGTTATAATAGTATCCAGCTGTACTTCATGATACCCTCTATTATACCAAATAACTTTTGATGTTAATTTGAGCGCATTTTCTAAATATTTTTTTTCTCCATTTTCCTCATATACCACATCATCAAATACAATATATCTATAAAATGAGCTTGGCGTATGAGAACTAAGACAACGGTACGTATACAATTTTTGTTCATCAAGACAGAGTTGATAATTCTTCATTTTTCCATTTAATTCAGATTTTCCTTCACCAAAATCTTGAATTTTTGTAAAAAGAGTATTTTGATGTAATGTATTATACAAATCATTTTCTATTTTATAATATACTCCGGTTTGAAAAAGATTAGCTACATTTTCTCAAGGCATTTTATTCCATTTAAAAAGATTTTTATAATTACTATCTCTTACATTTCTTACTGACTCTATTGATTCTCTTGCAAGATTAGAAGCGATAATAGAATTCTTTGAGTATTCATTCATTTGAATCGTTGAAAGAATCAGTGCATATACTCCGACTAATCAAAGGGTAAAAATAAAGATTCCAATCAATATTTCTATAATAGAAAATCATGCATTCGTTTTTTTCATAATTTTTTAATAATCAACTACATTGGTATTTTTAAAATATTTTAGATCTCTTTTAAAAGGATAGTTTTGAATTCATTTATAAGAAAGTCCAATTTCAACAATTTCTCAGGAAAATTCTTGTTTTTCTCCTGACTGAGAAAAAGAGTAAATAGTCGGAACTCCATAAATAGAGGAAAAATGAATCATAATAGCATCATTTCAAGAAAGATTGATCACTTTAATCCCTTCTTGTAATTTTTTTTCTTTTATGAGATTTCACTCAGATAAAGTAATTCAAGAATTAAAATTGTATCCGTAATATTGAATCGTTTCTGTTTGTATATTAAAATAAATTCATACTGATTGGTTCACCATATTTCTATCATATCCATTTATAGCCATATTCCTAGCATCATGAATACTCTGAGATACTTCTTTAAGTGAGAGTTTTACTTTTGCTATATTTTGATAGTTCGCATAATTAACGTATGTCATCGTTGTTAATATAAGGAAAATAGTTATAGAAATCATGAGCTCTATTAAAGTAAAACCTGAGGAATTTGCGTATTTCATAAAAATCAAATTTAATAAATATTATCCTACGGTTTGAGTGAGTTTTAATATAGCACCAAATATCGCAAATGCAAACCATAATACAAATATTCCTGCCACTAAAATAGCCATTGGTTCAATCCATTTTGTTAAATTTCAGAGTGCATAATTAACTTCTCTGGTATATTGTTCATTCAGTTTTTTACATACTTTATCAAGTGCTGCGGTTTTCTCTCATACAGATAAAAGTTGCACAAAATCTGAAGGAAAATATTCATTTTCCACATCTACCTCTAAAATCGAATCAACTATTTTTTTCCCAGATCATACTCTGAGTGAAATATCATTGAATAATGATTCATAAATCGTATTATTTGAAGATTTTCCTACCAGAATAATAGATTTTACGACTGGGATTCCTGCATTCATTAAAACTCACAATATAGATGAAGAAGATGCGATAATATAATTTTTATAAACCTCTCCAATAAGAGGAAATTTTAAATACAGTGTGTCTAAAAAATTTTTTCCTGAATCAGTAGATTTATATCCAAAGAAACCAAGTAAAAATGTTAAGAAAAACAAAATAAGAAGTATAAAATTATTGGTAATAAAATTACTCGTAGCAATCAGTGCTACGGTAGCAAATGGCTTTTCAGCTCCAGCTTGTTCAATAAGAGGAATAAGTGATGGAACTACATACGTCATCACTATTAAAACAGCGATCACTAAAAATATAATAATAATAAGTGGGTATGTGAGTGACGCTTTAATGGTTTGTTTTAATTCATAGAGTTTTTTGGTTTCTACTGCAAGTGACGATAATGCATTTACGAGAGTTCCTGATTTTTCCCCAGCTTCTACAATAGAATATTCTTGTGAAGAAAAAACATCAGGAATCTTTTTCATCGCTTTATTTAAACTATCTCCAGAAGATATAAACAAAAGTAATTCGCTTATTTTTTCCTTAAAATATGGATTTTTAATTTTCTTTTGTACTGAATCAAGAGCAAGAGTAATAGTAACTCCTCCATCTAGCATAATAGAAAGATATTCGTAAAAATTAAATTTATCCAAAAGCCCCACTTTTTTAAACAAATAATATTGTTTTTGCTCTTGTTTTTGATTTGAATTCATATTCATAAAATGAGATATTAGTAATATTATTTATATAAAACCTTTAACGGAATATTTACTGAAATTGGCGAAAGCGTATTTCCAAGAGAATAATTCAGTTCATGAATAAAGAAGTTATATTTTTGAGAGTTTTGTAAAAAAGTTATCATATCGAGCATATCTTTTTCACTACTAAAGGTCACTCAAAGATCTATTTTTGCTTCCATAAAACCAAATTCATTGTATGCTCACTGGGAAAGTCCAATCGTTTGAATTTGTACTTTTGAAGGATTATTATTCGCGTAGCTATAAAAATATTCTACCAATTCATCTTCACTAAAATTTGATAAAAATTTATCAAAATCAATATCTTGTACTGCTCATGAGTCAATATCAGATTTAATTTTTGAAATTTCTTGGTACTGAGCATTTTTTTCTTCAAGTTGCTGAGTAAGTGCTTGCTTTTGTTTGGTATTTTCAGTAATTTGTGTATAGAGATTTTTTGAAAATAAAAATACTACAAATACCGTTAAAAGTAAAAATAAATAAGTAAGGAATTTGTATTTTGCATTATTGTTCATACATGTATTTTAAAAGATAAATTATTTTACTTGAAATTTTACTCAAAAACTTACACCTTCTTGTCCTTGAAATGAATTCACAAATCCAAGAGAAAAAATATGTTCGTCTTTTTTTCTAAAATATTCTAAAAATTTTGTAGTTTTTGCTGATGCTAAAGTTACCGCATCATTTTGAGCTGTAAGTTGAGAAATAATTTCTCCATTCGCATACGAAAATCCATCAAATACAACCCTATGAACTCTTGCTAATTCTTTGAGAGAGTTAATAAACATAGGAATATTTGAAAGATATTTATATTTTTCTAAATATGTTTTATTGGCTTGAATGAGAACATATAGCTTTACTTTCTCATCTTCATTTACTTTTTTTATTGATTCTTCTACTTGTGCTACTTGAGTTTGCATAGCTTCTATTTTAGAAACTATAGTCATATTATAAAAATAAAGTCCAATCGTTGAAAAAAGCACAAAAACAAAAAGAATTATTGATATATTCATTCCTTTATAGTGTTTTGTGTCATTTTTGTATTCATTTGTAGTAACCATACAATATAAGTTAATAATAAATTACACTTGTGTATATTAACATATATTATAAAAAAATGCAAAAAAATGCTGATAGAGAGAAAAATTAGTTTGTAATGACTCCAATAATCCATATAACTATTGCATATGCTAGCCAAATAATCACAATTCAGACTAAAACAGAAGTAATCATTGTTTTTGATTTTTTTACTTCATCATCATTTCCAGCTGAAGTGAGGATTTTAAATCATGCATAAATAATATACAGAACCGCTATAATCGTTATAAAAGTCAATAAATACTTTACTAAATCCTGAACATATTGTGAAGCCGTTCTCTCTGTTTCTAAATCATTGATATCCGTTTTTACAACCTCTATTCATTCATCCAAAGAACATTCTTCATCTTGACAGTATATAATTCTTGAAGTATCTCTAAAGAGGCTTGACGCGGAAGTTTCAGCAACTATTCCTCAAAAAAGATATGAAAAAATAACCAATCCTATTATAAATATCTTCATAAAATGCTTATTAAAAATAAATTCTTTTTTTATTATATTGATTTTTTAAAAAACAAAAACTATTCTTTGTAAAAAATATACGTGAGATAAAAATATCCGCCTATAATATATAAAAAAACAAAAAACATCATATTAAATGTAACAAAAATATCAAAAAGAGCATGAAGAAAAAAAGAAAGAAAAAAACCAAGTAAAAATATTTTTATAAAGTAAAAATTATACTGATCCCTCATTTTGAGATATAAAAATGAAAAATAATAGGCAAAAATACTGCTACATAAAAGATGAAGAAATACCGAAAATATATTTCTTAAAAAATAAGTCGAAATAATTTCTTTCCCAAATCAATAGTTTTGATAAAGATGATAAAAATACAAAATATTTTCAACAAAGGCAAATCAAAGTGCAATAAAAATAGCATTTATTACGGCATGTTGTTGTGATAAAATGGAAAAATTTTTCTCATAGGAAAAAAATAAAAACTTCGATAGTTCTTCTAAAATACCAATAATAAGATAATAAAAAATAATGAGTTTCACCGAATTAAAAATAATATTTCCAAATGATATCGGTGATTGAGCTTCTGCTTGTGTAAATTCAAAATAAGAAAAGAAAAGATTAAGCAAATAAAATATGGAAGTAATACATATAAAGGAAAGAGAAAATAATAAAAAACGGGAGAAATAGGTTTTAAACTTCTGCTTTGACGCGGGAGTCAGATAAAATAAAACAAAAGGAAGCAGAGAGAAAATCAAAAAAAGAACTAAAAAAGAGAAAAAAACCCAAAGTACTGATCCTCCGAAAGTAAAATCATGAACGACTCAAAAAACATTCATAATTTCCCATCATAACTTCTCAGAGATACCTCATAAAAATAATACCGGAAATACTGAAATTCATCCGGCTACTATTCATACAAAAAATCTTTTTCTTTGAAATACATCATTATCAATATATCAAAAAAAATACCCCCAAAGTAAAATTGGGATAAATGTCACTCCACTTAAAACCAAAATAAGAAATATATTTTCCATCATACTTAGTCTTTATATATTTTGTAATTTCAAAATTTTACATAATTTTCTCCAGAATTTCCCTTTTGAGAAAAAAGATATTTTGCAAGTAAAATATTCATCCCAAAAAACAAAAGAAGTCCTCCTATCATATAAGCAATAATTTGCGGATATATAATAATAATCATTCCTGAAATAACGAGTATGAGTCAAAAAATAGGCATAATAATAAATTTACAATATAAAATCCTTCTAAACTACTTCTATCCTAGCTCCGAGCTTTTGTAATTTCTCTACAAAATTTTCATATCATCTTTCAATGTACTCTATTTTAGTAACCTTTGTTTCTCCTTCGGCAATAAGTCCCGCTATTACCATAGCTGCCCCGGCTCTTAGATCCCAAGAAGTCACTTCTGATCATTTGAGATTCATTTTTCAAAAAATCATAGCTTCATGAGGGTTGAGAATTGCCGTGTGTCCTCTCATTTTATCCAGTTCTACCAAAAAATTAAGTCTTCATTCAAAGAGTATCTCATGCATTTTTGAAACTCCATCGGCTTGAGTCATCAAAATCATAAATGGCGATCCCGCATCTGTTGGAAATCCTGGAAAAATATTGGTTTGAATATTCACTGGTTTTAGGTTTTCACTTCTGTAAACTCTCAACGTATCATTTCATAAATCCTCTAGCTTTACTCCGGCTTCTTTCAATTTTAATATAAATGCGTATAAATCCTCAATTCTTGCATTTTTAATATCAATATACTCCTTTGATGTAATTGCGGCAAGAACCATAAAAGTAGCTGATTCTATATAATCTGAAATCACCTCTGATTGAACTTCTTTTTTGAGTTCCTTCACTCCACTTACAATAATAGTATGATTATATCTGATTTTTATATCAGCTCCTGCCTCTCTTAAAAATGTTACTAAATTCATAACATGGGGTTCAATAGCAGCAAGTTCAATAGTCGTTACTCCAGGTCTTAAGACATTGGCAACGATGAGATTTTCTGTAGAAGTTACTCAAAATCAAGCATTGATAGTCACGTCCCCTGAGTTTGGTTTTCCGGTAATTTTTATATTACAATCATCAATTTCATAATCATACCCAATCGATTTTAGTCCGTTTAAATGTGCATCGATTGGTCTTTTTCCGATACTACATCCCCCTGGAAATGGGATAGAAATATTTCCAAAATAGTGTAAAATAGGACTTAAAAGCAAAATAGATGCTCTGATTTTTTTAATCATATCTACATTCATTCCTGAAATATCAAGATGGGTCGTATCAAGATACAAAGTATTTCCCTCAAATCTGGAAATAGCTCAAATCGTTCCTATTATTTCAAGAAATGTTATCACATCTCCAATTTTTGGTACATTTTGTAATTTTATTTTTCATCTCACGAGCAAAGTTGCTGCCAATATAGGCAATGCTGCATTTTTACTTCCGCTTATGAGTACTTCTCAAGAAAGATCTCTTGATGTGTTTATTTTATACATTTTATGTCGTTAATAATATTTTTTTGATATCATATTCATTTTTATATTTTTTCAAAGATTTATTGCAAAAAAAATATTTTTTATTATATTTATTCTCGTACCTAACTTTCTAAAATATATCTTCTATTACATTAAGTTATAATTATTTTTTAATTGATACATTTTTATGTTTTATTTTGATGTAAAAAATTACCAAAGTGATTTGTGTGAAAATACCTCTACTGGAAAAAATATTCAAATCGATGAAAATCTGAATTGTTTTGTTTTAATTGATGCATCGAATAAAAAAATTATCTCCCCTCTTTTAAATAAAATTCTTGATTATCTTCTCGATACTATTACCTTGAAAGATACGTATAATACTTTTTGAGTAAGTTTAGAAGCTATCAATTTTTTTATAAAAACTCTAAAAGATAAAGAAAATAATCTTGATAATTTAAATATTGTTATCGGACTTTTAGAAAAAAATAATCTTCACTTTGCAAAAATAGGAAAAGCCAGTTGTTTTCTCATCAATCAAAAAAAAGAAGTTATAGAAATCAGTGATAAAAATGATAAAAATACTACTTTTGACTATATTTCAAGTGGAAAAGTTACCTATGGAGAAATGGTTATTTTTGCTACTCAAAATCTATGAGATTATATAACCAACAGTGACTGGCAAGATATTTCTCAATTAAAAGAAATAGAAAAAGTAACCCAAAATATTCTCCATATATTAGAGGATGAAAAATCACCTTGCAATATTTCCATTGCTGGAATTCTTTCTGATTATGTTTCCTCAGAAGTAAAAAACAATTATCAATTAGAAAAAATGAAAAATATTTTTTATAAAGCGATTGATAACAATACTTCAAAAAAAGCTATTGCGCTCTCTATGATACTCAAAGAAAAAATAGAAGCCAGAGGAAAAATAGTAAAAAATATCATATTTTTTAGTGGAATTATCGTATCAACCTTTATACTTTTTTCTATTATTTCATGAATTTTAGGAAAAAGTATCGAAAACTCAAAAACAAGCGAATATAAAAACCATCTTATTCAAGCAAGAGAATACATTCGTCTTGCCAATCAAAATCTCGCTAATAAAGAAGTTTTTGAACTCAATATCACAAAAGCAGAAGAACTCGTTGCAAAGGTTTCAAATGAACAACTTTTTCTCAATGACGTACAAAATATATATGATGATATTTCTATTATAAAAAAACAATTTAATGGTATTGAAGTTTTTGAATGAAATACTTCAAACCTCATCTTTAAGTGAAATTTTGATGATGGCGTAAAGTTGATAGAAATGAATAAAAAACTCTATGTAATTGGAAAAAGTTCTATCTATTGACCGATTGTTTCTGGACAAGATATTAAAAACAATATATTTACTGAACTAGAAATCGATGATGAATTTTTAGATGGAGTCAGTTCTGAAGATGGAATTATTATGACTACCAAAAAACAAAGAGTAGTAAAATTTACCAAAGATGGAAAATTTAATTATATCAATGTTATCGGGCAAACTACTTGGCAATGAAGTCCTTTTGTAGAAACGTATAACAATAATCTCTACATGGTAAATGCTAGCCAAAATCAAGTATACAAACATACTCCAAGTTCTGGTTCTTATACATCTGGAGTTCCATATCTAAATGACGCTGATTCAACAAATATTTCTAAAATCGCTTCTATCGGTATTGATGGTGGTATTTACATACTCAAGGATGATGGAAAATTATTTAAATTCTTTTCTTCTCCAAAGTATAGACTTGAAAATATAATTTTAAACAAACTTCCTCAAAATTACAATATTTCAGGAACAAATGTAAAACTCATTGTAAGAAATAATCTCAATTATTTTTATATGTATTTAAATAATAAAGTTTGGATTTTTGAACCAAATACAAAGGTTTTCACCGATACAAAAAGTCTTACCTATAGAGGACAAATCGAGGGAAAAACGGAAAATATTTTATGATTTTATGTTCCAAGAGATGGGGAGCTTAATATACTTACCAAAAGTGGTATCTATAAAATAAATTTTGAATTAAAAGATGAAAAACTAATTACAAGATAAACATATGAAGTTAATTACAAAAAAGGAGTTACCAAAAGAACACTGATATTACAGAAGTAGTTCAGGATTATACAAAAAATATTTAGAAAAATGTTGACTAAAGGTAGCCCCATTATCCGGAAATAATTTTTGATGGATTAAAAGTTTATGAATTTTTCAAATAGCAAAATTCGAAAGAGTTGATATTGCCCCCACTCCTGAAGTACTTAAAAAAAATGGCTTCAAACACTGAATGGTTATTTGGATACCATATTCTTTGACTGAAATTCCAAAATGATGGAAAAAATTATATTTAAATTCACATTTTACAACAACTTGATTTAGTGAAGTACTCGATGAATATTATTATAAAAAATGGAAAGACCGTGCTCAAAGAGCAAGAAAAAAATTTTTAAATAATACAGATTTAAAGATTGAACTTGTAGATACTCTTGAATTTCAAAAAATTTACGGAGAAACAAAAATATCTCAACCTTTCAAAAAATCTTTTATGAAGTATCATAAAACAATTTCCAGTTTTGATGAAAAAAGTGAGATTAAAAATATGATTTGTTATTTATGAGAAAAACCTATTGCTGGACTCTCTGTTATAGATTATAATTGAAATTCTTCTGCGCATTTAGTTTCATTTTTAAGTAATGAATGAAAAAAACTACAAGCATGAACATGACTGATAGATTTTTGGTTTCAAAATAGTTTAAAAAATTGAATTAAATATATAAATTTTGATCACCTAAGAGATAAATATATGTCTTTTGATCAACAATGATATACGAATTTTAAAGAAAATTTTATGGACTACAAAATAGTTTATAAAGACTCTTACTTTAAAATATACTAAAAAATCTTTGGAAAAATTCCAAAGATTTTTTAAGTTCTAAAAGTATTTTTCTCTATAAACTCATCTACTTCTTTTTGTAGTTCTGGAGAAATATGCATATTAACTGAGATTTTTTCTACATCTTCGTCTTCTCAAAAAGCCTCAAGCATTTTAGTAAGTTTCAATGCTTTATCAAAATCATCTATTTCTACTGTATTAGACGGAATATAATCAATATCTGCAAATTCTAACTCTATTTTTTTCTCTTGAAAAAACTTTTTTACTTTGGTAAAATTCTCCAAAGAAGTAATAATTTTAAAGAGACCTTCTTCCTCAAAAAAATCCTCACCATCGGTTTCAAATACAAGCTCTTCCAATTTTTCCTGAGAGTAATTTTCAAGATTTATCACCAAAATCCCCTTTTTCTCAAAAACAAAACTCACACTTCCCGGTTCTCATAAATTTCAACCATATTTGGAAAAAATATGTCTCATATTTGGTGCAGTTCTATTTTTATTATCAGTCAAAGTACTTACAACAATAGCAACTCCTCCTGGTCCATATCACTCATAAACTATTTGGTCTATTTGAACTCAGGATTTATCTTCTCCGGTTCATTTTTTAATCGCTCTTTGTATATTATCATTGGGAACATTGTCTTTTCTTGCTTTTTCTATAGCATCATAAAGAGATGGATTTTTATCTGGATCTCATCATTTTGCAGCAGCAATTGCTATAAGTTTTGCATGGATAGTAAACACTTTTTGTTTTGCCGCATTTGATTGACTTTTTTTTGCGGCTATTACAGGACCTCTTCACATAGTTTTTATATGTTTAAAAAATAACTCGAACAAGAGTATAAAAAACTTTTTTATTTTTTCAAATTTAAGTAATCATTAAATGTTCAATAATTCTTTTGGTTATTCAATCGATATATTCTTTTGTTTGTTTTCTTTTATATACAGCAATATACGAAGGATGTTCTGCTAATATAAAAATGGTTTCTCAATAGGTATATTCTTGATTATTTAATTTATATGGTTTTATTTTTTGGATAACAAAATCTGAAACTTCCTTTCAAAACAGATATACTATTTTAGGTTGAAAAATAAATATTTCTTTAATAAATCTACGAAGTCCATTTTTCTTTTCATCCTGATTTGGGTATCTGATTTTACTATTAATGAGAGGTACTCATCTAACAAGGTTTGTTTTATATATGTGAATATTACAACATTTATCTTCTAATTCTGATATAATTTTACCTGAATTTGTGCTTTTACAAAAGGCATCTAATACCTCTCATGATTTTGATGCCTTATGAGATAATCAAACGAAATAAACCTCTGCCCAAGGATTTAATGTAAAATTTTTATTGTAGTGAATAAAATCATTCTTCATCATTTAATTTTCTTAATTGAGTTATAGTATCTACGATAGCGATTATATTAGTATTTGAAAAATTTCAACTTGAAAAATCATATTATAAAATAATCAATATTTTTAGCTTTAGATAAACAAAATCAAAGAAAATTAAAAAAACTTTTGATAATTTTTAATTTTTGAATAAAATCTTTCGTGCTTATGTTTTATCGATAGAAGATAAAACTCATTTTATAATATTTTAAATCAATAAAGTAGATATGGAAAAAATAGTATTAAAAGGTCAAAAAAGAGACGCTTCTGAAGAAGCAAGAGCTATTAGAGCAGGAAAAGAAGTTCCAGCAGTAGTATATGGACACAAACAAGAAACAATAAGTATCAAAATGGGGAGTTCTGATGTACTCAGAGCATACCGTGTTGCTGGAGAAAATCATATAGTTTCTCTTGAAGTAGATGGGAAAAAAATGGATGTATTATTTCATGAAGTTCAAAAAGCTCCTGTAAGTGGTGCCATTATTCATGTTGATTTTTATGCCATTACAAAATGAGAAAAAGTACACACTCATATTCCTTTAACTTTTGTATGAATTTCAAAAGCTAAAACTGATGAAGGTGCTATTATTGAAGAAGTACTAAAACAAGTAGAAGTAAAATGTTTACCAAATGACTTAGTTGATGCATTTGAAGTAAATCTTTCTTTATTAGAAAAAACTGGAGACAATATAAAAGTTTCTGATATCAATATTTCTGATAAATACGAAGTTCTTACTGCTCAAGATGAAGTAGTTGCTGTTGCAGCAAAAGCAAAAGTTGAAGTTATCGATACTGCCGCTCCTCAAGCTGAACTTCCAGCTGATCCTAAAGACGCAAAAGCTGAATAATAAAAAAACAATCCTAACGGATTGTTTTTTTATTATTCTTTTTTAAAAAGTCCATTTTCTTTAAAAAGAAAATGGACTTTTTTTATTTACATTGAAAACTCTTTATCATTTCTTCATATTTTGAAGTATCTTTTATATCTGTTGAAAGAGCTACGGTTATCAAATATCCGGTATTATTACAAACCTTTCCTACTTGAAGATATTTAAATTTTGGAGTTTGAATATTATACTTCGCCTCAAAGATATAAATATTTGATGTATCAGTATCAAGAAAATCAATACTTTTTGATTCCAATTTTAAATATTCTACATATTCTCTACTTGATCAAACATTATTTAAAATAGAAAAATCAGTTGATGATACCTTTTTATCCAATTTCTGAGAAAGAATCAAGAGATTATTAGAAAATCAATATTTCAGTTCTTCTGATGAAACGGCTAATTGTATTTGAGAAGTTTTTGGCGATGGGAGTATTTGAGAATCATGTGTAATTACTGACCAATTTGATGGTATATTCATGCTAAATTCTGTTCCCTCATGAAGCGATAATCAACTCACCACTCATTCCTCACTATCTCCACAAGAGGTTAATATCAAACATAGTCCTAAAATTAAAATATTTTTTTTCATAGAATTTTATATTAAAAATTACTTACGCTCATTCCAGAAAATGGCAATAAAAAAAGGATAAACACTAGTATTAAAAATCCCCCAACTCAAAATTGAGCTCCCTTTGAAAGTGAAAATATTTTTCCAAGAAAAAAATAAAGGTACATCATCCATCCAGTAAGAAATATTACATAAGAAAAAGGGAGTGTTTTTACAAAAAGTACATCATAAAAATGCGCTCATACGAGAAAGTAATTTAAAAAGAATACAAATGTAGAAAAAATAAATACTACTCTAGAAGCTTCGTATCTCGAAATATATAATTGAGATACTTCTGACGCTCAAGCGTCTTCATTTTTTTTCAAATCCATACTTGATTTTTTAATATTTAATAATATATTATCTTTCGTATTTATCCAATAATATATTTAAAAATGAGTATAACACAAGAGGAAATTCAAAAAATTGCAAAAAATCTTGCTAAACTAGAACCAAAAAACGAACAAAAGCTGGTTGGAAGCATCAATTCGATATTACAATATGTTGATTTACTTAATGAAATCGATACTACTGGTGTTGAACCAACCGTAAGTGTCATCTCTAAAAAAGAAAATTCTCTCAAAAATGATGAAGAAAAAAGAGAAATTCTTCCATCTGATTTACTCAAAACTTCTCCTCAAAAAGTGATTGCCAATCAGATTGCAGTAAGCGATATAATGAAATAAATTATGTTAAAATATGTAAAAATTGTCAACTTTAGATCTCTCAAAAGTATGGAATTGGGTTTTGAAAAAACTAATGCGATTGTTGGAAAAAATGGGGTTGGAAAAACAAATATTTTACAAGCAATTTGTCATATTTTCTGAAGAAAACATAATGATTTTTCACTTGATGATATGCTTACCATATGAGAAAATTATATGTATTTAGAAGCGAGTTTTGAAAAAGATTCTCTGGAAAATAAGATCACTCTTTCCTATGACAAATCGCTTGATAAAAAACAAATTCATCTCAATGGGAAAAAAGTAACCAAAAAACAACTTTTTGAAAATATCTTGAAAATTTGTTATTTTTCTCCACTCGAAATGAATTTGTTTTATTTGTGACCGAAAAATAGACGCGATTATCTCGACTGAGTTTTATCTCATTGTTTTGTAGAATATGAAGATTTGTTAAAAAGTTATGAAAAAATTGTGAAAAACAGAAATAAAGTACTAAAAAATATTTCCGAATGAAAATCAAAGAAATCAGAAATTGATTTTTGGAACGAATCATTTATTCTCACCGCAAAAAAAATTTATGCATACAGAATTCCCCTCAATCAATATATTCAAACTGAAATTCAAAAACAATTCGATATATTTCAAAATAAAGTTTCCAATCTCTCATATCACTATATCACCAAAGTAACTCTTGATAGTGTTGAAGAAAGTATATCTTCATATCTCACAAAAAATTTTGAAAGGGATATTATATTGTGAAAAACACATATAGGTCCTCACATCGATGATTTTGATATACATATTAACCAGAGTTCTCTGCTTTCATTTGCATCAAGATGAGAAATAAAAAGTATTATCTTGGCATTAAAACAAATCGAAATAAGCTACATAAAAAAAATAACTGGAAAAGAACCTATACTTTTAATTGATGATTTATGAAGCGAATTAGACGAAGAACATCTGGATTTAATATTAAATAAAATCAAAGATATTCAGATAATTTATACATCAATTATAGCTCCACAAAAGCAAGATATAAAATTATTCTTAATTTAAAAAATATATTTTCAATTTGTAAAGTATATTTGAGTTGTAAATATAGTATTTTTGTAGTAAAATAGTCGCGTAGTTTAAAATTAATAAAACAAAAAGTATGAAAAATTTATTAAAAATGTCTGCTCTTTTTTTAGGGTTTTCCATTTTCTCATTTGCGAGTGCCTCGTCAATAGATCGTTTTGAAATAGAAGTTTCTCCAACAAAAGTAAAAGTATGAGAAGCTATTGATGTGACTTTAAAAGCAGTAGATAAAAGTGGAAATATCGTAAAAGACTATGCTGGTGAAGTACTCATATTTTCTCAAAGTGATAAAGAGGCCGTTTTCCCTGGATTATTAGAAGAAAATACCTATACATTTAAAGCAGCTGACGCTTGAGTAGTAAAATTTGAAAATGCAGTAAAATTTACAAAAAATGGTATCCAAGATGTAAGTGTGTATGATAATGCAAATTATGATATATTTGGATATGCTGAAGTAGAAGTAAGCGAGTGAGCTGCCGCTTCTCAAGAGTGAGAAATTTCTATTAAATATCCTGAAGAAGGAACAACTCTTGGAGTAAACAAACTCAAAGTAAGCGGAAGTACTTCTAAAAATCATAAAGTAAAAATTATTCTTAATGGAGAAAAAAACTTTGAAGGAATTAGTAATGGAGAATGAATTTATGAAATTGAAGTAACTGAAATCCCTTCTGGAGAAAATGTATTTATAGCAGAATTATTAGATGCTGATGGAAAAACCATCGCGAGTTCAAAAGAAGTATTTTTCAAAATAGAATCAAATGCGCCTCAATTTAAAAGTATTACTCTTGATCCTTCACAAACTGAATATACATCAGATACTTCTATCAATGTTACGGTAGAGGCAACCAGTGGATTAACTACTTTGAATCTTATTCTCAATGATATGGTAACTTCTCTGAGTGAAAAAACTTCTGGAAGTTATGTTGGAACGATCACTGCTCCAAATGCAGAAGGAGAATACAAAATTGATGTAATTATGAAAAATGAACTTGGAAATGAAACAAAAGAAAGTTGAGTAACTGCTATTAAAGTAAAAGCAGTAGAACTTCTTGCTTCAACTGGTGAAGATAGCGCTCCTGTAGAAGTAAACTGTGATGATTTTAAAAAAGAGCTTGAAGTAAAAAATATTACCAATGTAAAATTAAAATCAAAATCAGTTATCTCTTGGGATAAAGTAGAAAAAGCTTCGAGTTATAACGTTTATAAAAAAGATAGAATCGGAACTGGAATGACTCTTATTGAAAACGTGACTCAAAATCAATATGAAATCGTAATACAAGGAGATGTCGTTGAATATGATGAATTTGCCGTAAAAGCAGTATTTAAAGACGATGTTTGTAATGTAGAAAGTAGTGATTATTCTGGTATGACAAAAGTTCAAACTGGACCAAAAGAAATGTTATTTGTTCTTATTGCTCTTTCTCTTGGAGCTGGAGCGTTCTTCTTGAGAAGAAAAAATGCATAATTTTTATAAAAATATAAAAAAACCTAAAAACTTTATTTTTTAGGTTTTTTTTGTATAGTATGAAAAATATTTTTTATAATACACAAGTATGAGAATTGATAAATTTATTGCGAATCTCTGATACGGTTCAAGAAGACAAGTATGAGAATATATTAAAAATGAATATATAAAAGTAAATGGAGAAACTATTTATGAAAAAGATTATGAAATTCATTTTTGAGATGTGGTTTCTATTTGAGATACGGTTATAGAATACAAAGAATACATCTATGTTCTTCTCAATAAACCCGTATGATATATTTCCAGTAAAAAATCTGAATGATGACACCCCAGCTACCTAGAACTTCTTGAAAATTGTCCTTACGCTCAAATCATTGATATCGTAGGAAGACTTGATTTTGATACTTCTGGATTTTTATTACTCACCAATGATGGAAGTTTAACTCATAAAATTATATCACCCAAAAAAGATATTTTTAAAAAATATTCCGTAGTTTGAGAAAATAATATTTCACAAAAGGATATTGAAAAACTAGAAAGTGGTGTAAAAATTGATGATACGATTTCAAAACCAGCAAAAGTAGAAATAATTGATAAAAATAAAATCTACCTCAGTATCAGTGAAGGAAGGTTTCATCAGATTAAAAAAATGTTTGAATCTATTGGAAATACGGTAATAGAACTCAAAAGAGTCAGTATCGGATGACTGACTCTTTGAGAACTCAATGTATGAGAATGGAAATATCTCAGTGATGAAGAAATAAAAAAATTATTTGAATAAAAGGACAAAAGTATAACTTTTTTTGATATAAGAACTCTTTCAAGAAAAAATGAGTTTAGTATTGAAAAATTTTTATACTTTTTATTTACATTCACCCCCATTTTATTTATCAATTTCCTTTCTATCATACCTCACCTCAAAATCAATTTTTTCCCCCGAGAGTCAAATATCTTCGGTATTAAAAGCTAATACCTTTGCTAATGTAAGTGGTAAAATATGTTCTGAAAGAACACAGTTTTTGAGGAATTCTTTTTTTTCCTCATTTAAGTCTTTGATAAAAATAGACGCACTCACTCCTCTATTGATTCCTTTAAACATAGCTTTTGTTTGTCAGGCTTCACGAATGGGTGGAAGAAAAAATATATGCTTCCCCATTCTTTTATAATCACTTCCTCTCCACATAAGATTTTCGATATGCACCGATACAGAAACTAAAACTTCCCTAAAATCTACCTTAAAGCAATTGATATCTTCTCTGAGAAATCAAAGTGATTCATAATATTCTTCCAAGATTTTTATTTCCTCATCTAAGGTAATTCATACGATATGAATTTTTTTATGGTTTGAAAGAGCATACTCAAAAAGCTCTTTAAAAATCTGAAGTTCATCCTCCTCACTATACACATTGGAAAACATAGCTGGTTTTTCTCAGATTTCAGATAAAAGTTTCGTATTTTCTTTTTGTTTTAAGAGTTCAGAAAGAAAAAAAACTTCTACCTTTTCTGATAAAAAATCTGGTTTTATATAGGAAAATAAAAAGATATTGTCATATATATCTGTATTTGGAATATTGAGAATTTTGTCTTTGTATACTTTTTTCATAAACTCTATTTAAAATAAAATCACAACGATATTAAAGTTAAAATAATAATTGTCAAAATAATGTCTTTTTTTCTTGGAATATCTCTGAGAATAAAAAAAGCAAAAAAGAGCGTTGAAAATATTCCCAAAAAAGAAAGTAATACCGAAATAGAAAGTCCTAAATATGAAATCACTACGAGTGATAAAAACCAAGAGAACCACGATAAAAATCATGAAATTGATCTATAAGTATAAAAACCAAAATCGACTTTTTTTAGTTCCTGAAACCATTTTAAGACGAAAAAAGGAATAAAAAATATAACTATCCCCATCACTAAATACGTCGTAATAAAACTATATCCGCTGACTCAAAGTCCTCATTTACTCGTTTCTAATAAAATATATCCTACTATCAAGTTTCAAATCGCAAATAAGAGATGAGAAAATGAAAAAATGAGAATATTTTTTGAAAAAGCTATATTTTTAAAATCAAGAGAAAAAACGATAATCACAAAAATAGTCACCAAAGTAATAAAAAAACTCAATGTTGAGATATCACTAAATAAATAAAAAGAAAAAATAATAGTAAATATTTTACTCAAATTTTCATATGGAAGTAAATACGTAATTTTTTCAATTTTAAATATTTTTGCGTGAAAATACCTTCCTATCGTATAAAAAAATAAGGATAAAAAAATAGCTCCTATCACGTCTAAAGAAAGATACAAAGTAGTATCAAACTGAAACTCAAAATAATAATATGCAAAAATAAAAACTCATAATGGAAGTATTTGTCACAAAAAATCATTATTCCAAAGATTGATATTATATTTGAGTGCTTTTTTAAAAAAGATATCTCAAAGAGAAGCAAAAATAGTAGATATCATTGCAATAAGAAGATTCATAATTTATAATGTATTAGTAGTAAGAACATCGTTTTTTATATCGATCAAATGTCACTGAATTTTTTGAATATTTTTTCACAAAAGAAGATGAAACGATAAAAGTCAAAAAAGAGAACCTATACTTCCTCCTCATACATGTAAATATACTTTATCGAGCGCTCCATCTATTTTTTGAAGTAAAAGTTTTTTCTTCTCAAAATCTCATAAGGCTCACAAATACTCTTCCTGAGAAATATGAAGGTGTGGAGGTAATATCTTATTTTGACTATCGAGATCTTGGAGTTCAGTAATTTTTTCTAAAATCTCCTTGACTTCTCCATTGGAAATAGTTTCTCCAGATAAAATATTTTCTACTGATTGCTTTGAGAGAAATCATGTACTCACAAGCTCCCTGAGCATATCAAGAGATTCTTTGGTTTTTATTTTTTCACGTATCTTTTTTTGCAGTTTTTGGAAATCAAGAGCAGATTCCTCCTCCTTCACACGCTCTTGTTTTTTCTTTTGTTTTTTTTCTTGTTCATTTCCTTTGAATCCATCAAAAATGGCCATATTTTTTGTATTATCAACTAAAATTTTTCCCGTCAAATGTATCTGAATAAATACATCCACAATAATTCTGTCTATAAATATCATGCGTTTTACAATATTCTACACTACGCAAAAACCCATTATTTTTTCGAAACGCTATTTTTAAAAAATGAAGTTTTTTTTCAAGTGAATGCTTTTCTCATAAATCAAACATTTTTTGAATATCTTTATGAGGAGAAGTTAAAAGCGTAGAAGTCCAATGCTTGATTCATAGTTTTTCTGCTTCCAGTGCGGTTCTTTTGAGTCTCATATCATAGCATTTTACACACTTTTCTCCTCTTTCTTGAGTATGTTCGAGTCACTTAATTTCGTTGAGAAAATTAGCAACATCGTATTCTCACTCTATCCACTCAACTCACTCAATTTGACACACTTTAGCAAATGCTTGAAGTCTTTTATTGTATTCTCTTTTGGGTTGAATATTTGGGTCATACCAAAAACAAACCACTTCATATTCTTTTTTTAGATCCATAATAGGAACTGTCGCATCAGGTCAACAACAAATATGTAACAAAAGTTTTGGTTTTTGTTCTGATATTTTTTTTACTGGTTTATAAGACACTCTATGAATTCCTGTAATTCTTGAAGCATCTTTGAGATATTCGGTGTGTTTTTTTGTCCCATATCATTTATGATTTTCAAGCCCCATATCTGGATATAAAAGTGCGTAGGTTGAAATGAGCTTATCTCTAAAAACTTTCGCAATAATAGAAGCCGCTCCTATTTCTGATACTTTCCCATCTCCCCCAACGATATAAAGTGGTTTTTTGTCTAATTCATCAAAAATATAATTATCATTTCCATCAACTAAAACACCATCTACCTTTTTTTTATCTATTTTTCTTAAAAGTTCTACCAAGCTTCTCCTCATTGCTTCTTTATTGGCTTGTTTAATATTGATTTCGTCAATAATATAATTATCCACTACTCATACTCAAAAATAGACTTTTGGATTTTCTCCAAGTGAAAATGCTACTAAGTGTTGGAATAACTCCTCTCTTTTTTTCTCGGTGAGTTTTTTTGAATCATTGACTTGATCTAAAAAAGTTTTTGGCAGAGGATTATTTTTATCAAACGTTAAACTACACGCAACCACTGGTCAAAGCCATGGTCATCTTCCGGCTTCATCGATTCAGATTTTATACATTTTTTGAAATTAGACTTTATTTTTATAAAATATACTGATTTTCTCTCTATTGCAAAATTTTTCAGAGCAAAAAAAATCACTTTTTAGAAAAGTGATTTTTTATTTTAATGGTGATCGTGACCACAGTTTTCTCAATGCTCATGATGATGGTGTTCATGTCACTCCATTTCTTGTTCTACCATAGCCATAAATCATGAAATTAAAACTTCAAAAAGTTCATTATCATCTTGTACTGGTTCTCCAGATTTTCCTGCTAATACTTGTTTTAAAAAATCCATAGTTTCTCTATATTCACCTGGAAGTTCAACAATAATTTTTTCCATATTTGTTATTTAAAAATTAAATCTGGCAAACTATACTTTAAAATATTTTTTTTGCAAAAAAATATTTGCAATTCAAGAAAATACTATAAAATATATATTGTTTTAATAAAATTATTTTCATTTCTTACTTTCTTCTTACTTACTTTATTAAAAATACACTTATTATTCTCTATTATAAAATTATGATAAAATCTGTTTCTATCGCACCGTGATGTATTGCATGTAAAAATTGTGAATCTATTTGTCCAAATATTTTTAAAGTAGATGGAACCTCAAGAGTCATCAACCACAATTATAAAGAAAATATTCAAAAAATCCTCAAAGCTCGCGATATGTGTCCCGTACAAGTTATCAAAGTAGAAGCTGAAGATGGAGCAAATATTGAAACCAAGGCTTCAGTTGGAAAAATTATTTCAAAAGTATATCTCACTCCAGATACGATTGAACTCAAAGTGGAAACAAAAAACTTTTCTTTTGAAGCCTGACAATATATCAGTCTCAAAATGAAAGATAAAAAATGAGTATTTAACCGTAGCTATTCGATAGCAACAGGAAATGAAAATAGTTTCACTCTCACGATTAAAATACTTCAAAACGGAAGATGATGACTTTTTATAAATGCATTAAAAGAAAATCAAAATATAGAATTTTTCGGGCCAGAATGAACTTTTATACTACAAAAAAACAGCAAACCAAAAGTATTTATCGCAACTGGAACTGGGCTTGCTCCTATGATCGCTATGCTTGAAAATACACCTGAAAATATTGCCAAAACAGTTATTTTTTGAGTGAGACATGAACAGGATTTATACTATCTGGATATTCTTTCTCAGTTTAAAAATACTACTGTTATTACTACGGTTTCAAAACCAGACAAAAACTATGTTGGAAAAACAGGAAGAGTGACTGATTTTTTATCTGATATAAAAAAAGAAAGTGAAATCTATATTTGTGGAAATCCTGATATGGTAGAATCGGTAAAAAATACTTTAGAGAAAGAGTGATTTTCAAATGAAAATATTTTTCATGAAAGTTTTGTGTCTGCTCAAGCAACTCCATCGGTATGATTTTTTGAAAATATTTTTGTAGAAGGAAATGTCGCTTGAATAAAAACACTCAATTGGTTTTTTATACTTCTTTGAATTGCCACACCTTTTTTCCTCAAAGATGGCCCTTTATGGTTTTATAATCACGCTTGGGATATTGCGTGGTGGAGTGTCGTTTTTGTAATTATCATAAGACCTTTGGCTGATTTGTTTCCAAAATTACTCTTACTAAGAAAACTCCTTATTTGGAGAAATGGTCTATGAATTCTTTCATCTGCTATTATTCTCTCCTATTTTGGATTTAATATTTATACCAATTATTCCTACTATGGAATATCCCCCATAGAAACACTCTCTCATTATTTTACCCTCAAAATGTGGAGTGGAAAAAATATCTTCCCAAGACTCTCAGAAATAACCGCACTTATTCTTTTTATCACTTCAAATAATTTTTCTCAAAAACTCCTTGGAAAAAATTGGAAAAGAATACAAAAACTCGCATACGTATATTTTATTTCAGGATGAATTTTTATTTATTCATTTGGGAAAGATGCTGCGCTATATTCTATGATTATTGCTATTATTCTCTATTTTGCTGCGGTGATAAAAAATAGAAATAAAAATACCCCTTAGTTATTAACATGAAAATATAAAAATGTATTGATTTTTTTTACTTTCTGCCTAAAATTCAAGTCGATTACATATTAATTCATAATTTTTTAAAAAATATATGGACTTAGTAAAAACCTTAATACAACAAGTAGAAACGCTCAAATCTGAAAAAAATTTTACCAAAGCTCTCGAACTCTTGGAAGAGTCTCTTTCAAAATTCAATGATGACTATAGAATTTATGAAGAAATAGCTGATATTTACTTGTATGAATGAAAAGTAACCAAAGCCAAAAAAGCCATCGATTTTGCTATGAATATCAATCCAGAATCAGCAACAGGAAACTATTTAAAAGGTTTTATCCTTCTGTCAAATAACAAAATAGTTGAAGCTATTGAATTTTTAGAAAAATCAAATCTTTTGATGCCAAATAACGCTGAAGTACTCAGAAATCTTGGATGGGCATATTCTATGACCGGAGAAGCAGAAAAAGGAATATTTATCTTAAAAAGAGCTCTCAATATTTCTCCCAACGATAAACTCATCACTGAAGATCTTGCTATGGCACTTATATGAATGTGAAAGGTAAAAGAAGGAAATCTTTTACTAGAAAAAATCGGAAAGGAAAAAATTTTTATATAACTTCAAAAAGCATAAATATATTTTATGCTTTCATTTTTTAAAATATGCCCGTATGTCATTTATAAGTAAAATTATTCCATCCAAAAAGGTCATTCTTATTGATGTTGGAACCTATAAAGTAAAAATTGCTCTTTGCGAATACAAAAACAACGAAATCAATATTCTCTCCTATGCTGAAAAAAAACAAGAAGCAAGTGATATTATTGGAAGTGAAATTGCTAATATTGAATGAATTAGTAATACTATAGCTATTTGTCTTGATAAATTACTTCAAGAAAAAAATATCAATCCCCATGATATGGTGATAAATATTCCCACATCAACAATTATTTCATGTGGGAAAAATCTTCATTATACCAGAAGTATTCCTGATCAAAGTGTTACTATTGAGGAACTCGATTATATTATTGCAAAAGCAGAAAAAGAGGCTCTAGATGAAGCGAAAAATCAGATTCAAAATAAAACTGGTTACTCTGAGGTTGATATGAAATTGATTACGAGCAGTATTACAGAAATCAATATTGATGGATTTAAAGTAAGTAATCCGTTATGATTTACTGGGAAAAATATTTATCTTTCTCTTCTCAATATATTTATCCCAGCTTCTCGCTACCATATCATCCATACGATAGCAAATTATTTAGAAAAAAATATATTATCTATCATTCCTCTCGAATTTTCTCTTCCAAAAGTTCTTTCTTCTGGAGATTATGCTCATGATGATGTACTATTTATTGATATTTGAAACACAAAAACATCGCTCATTATTCAAAAAGCAGGAGTAATTATCGGTTTTGATAAAGTCAATCTCTGAATTCATGATCTGATAAAAACGATCAAAGAAAAAACTGGAGAAACAACTATCGAAGTCATAAAAAATATTCCAGATGAAAGTAAATATATTCAAGAGAAAAAAGAATTTTTATCCGTATGGGAAGAATGACTCATTATTACCCTGAAAGAGATTTTACCATGAAGTCTCATTCCATATAAAATTCTACTTTCCGGTGGAGGAGACAATCTCTTTGTGAGAGAACATATTTCAAAAATCAATCTGAGTAAATATGGACTCCACAGTCTCAAACCTTTTTCTTTTATACATATTGATTTTGAAAAAGACATAAAAATCAATGGAGATAAAAAAATTTTTGATAAAACAAATATATGACTTCTTTCGATGATTATCGCGTCAAAAGAAGTCATTCAATACAAAAATAATCCAATTCTATCGATTATAAAAAATTTTCTTGAAAAAAATGAGTGGTAATTCCCACTCATTTTTTTTAATCTGGTTTATAATCAATAAAATGTTTTTTAAAATATTTTTGTACCAACTCTAAATTATAGAGTACTTTTTCTTCATCTCAAATTCATAATTCTTGTGGTTTTACTCTTAAAGAAAAATATCCATTATATCCAGAGCTTTTTAATTTCATCATAAAACTTTCGATTGGAAGACTAGAAACTCATCATCCAGCAGTTCCCGGCAATAATCCATCTTTTATTCCTTGTTTATCACTCAAATAGACATTTTTTAATGAACTTCCAAGCATATTTTGAGCTTTCAGAATATCAATTCCTGAAGCCTTATCAAGATTTGCTATATTCAAAGCAGTATCACCAGTAATTTTTTTTAATTCAACTAAATTTGAATTTTTATATTCTGGAATGACAAACAGCATAAATTTTTGCTCTACATTTTGAAGGGTGATACTGATTCTTAAATCTTTTTTGAGTTTATTTAAATATTTTGGAAACGATGGCATTGCTTTATCTGAAATATGTGGTGGATAAAAATTGATTACCTGCGCTTTGAGTGTTTCAGCTATTTTTACAATTTTATCAATTTTAGATTTTGAAAGTCCTCTATCTGGCGCCGTAATAGAAAGTACTGGGACTTCAAAAGCATCCGAAAGTCATTTTAAATATTTTTCATCTAAAGTATCATAATTTTTTTCGTCAATAACCAAGTCAATTCCATCATATTTTGATTTTTTCACAATAGTAAAAATCTTATGGATTCAGTATCATTTTAATGATGACGTTGATAATAAAAGCATAATAATAATTATTTAAATAATATTTAGGTCATTATAGCATATTTTCCCTAAAATAGCAAAAATTAAGAACAAAAATCTATATTTTTTCTTTTCATCACATAAAAGGTCTCAAGACTTCAGGAATAACAACATCTCCATTTTTATCCTGATAGTTTTCAATAATAGCAATGAGACATCTCGATAATGCAATAACCGTTCCATTTAATGTATGAACATATTGTGTTTTTCATTCAGAGTTTCTATATCTAATTCCAAGCCTTCTGGATTGGTATTCTCCTACATTTGAACAACTCGTTACTTCTCTATATTTTTGTTGTCCTGGCATCCATGCTTCTAAATCATATTTTTTCATCGCTGGATTTCCAAGATCTCCCGAACAAACATTTAATTTTTGATATGGAATTTTCAGTCCCTGCCAAATTTCCTCTTCTACTGCTACCATTTCATCATGAAGTTTTTGAGAATCTTCTTGTTTACAAAAACACACCATTTCTACTTTTTGAAATTGATGTCCTCTGAGAATTCCTCTCATATCTTTTCCAGCGCTTCCCGCTTCTTTTCTAAAACATTCACTGTATCATACATATTTAATTGGAGTTGAAAGATCTTCAATAATTTCTCCAGCATGATAAGAAGTTACTGGCACTTCTGCGGTTCCAACGAGATATAAATCATCATCATTTTCATTGACTCTATACACTCCATCTTCTCCAGCGGGTAAAAATCATGTCCCGAACATCGCAGGTTCTCTTACTAAAACGGGTGGAAGAATAGGCGAAAATCCTTTAGAAGATAATTTTTGCATCGCATATTGAATAATAGCGAATTGTAAAAATACCAACTCTCCTTTTACATACCAAAATCTAGCACCTGAGGTTTCACTTCATTTTTCAGTATCAATCCATCCTTTTTTTTCTCAGATTTCATAATGAGCTTTTGGTTCAAAATCAAATTTGGTAGGTTCTAGAAAATATTTTTCTACGACATTTCCGCTATCATCTGGTCAAATAGCAGCCGTTTCATCTAAAAAATTTGGGAGTCTATATAAAATACTATTATACTCATCTTGAAGTCATTTCAGAGTTTCAGAAAGATTTTTTTCTTGTTCTCAAATCACTTTCATTTCCGCTAATTTTACTTGTTTTTCTTCATTTGAAAGAGTCGGAAGAATTTTTGAAAAAGTATTTTTTGAAGCTTTCAGGGTATCGATTTCTTGATTGAGTTGAATTATTTTTCTATCCATTTCTAAAAAAGCATCTAAGTTAATGTTGAGATTTCTTTTTTGTATATTTTCTTTCATTTTTTCTGGATTGGCTCTTACGGCTTTTAAATCAATCATATATGGCAATAAATAATAAAATACAAAGGATATTGTATGTATTTTTTTATTTTTTCAATTATTTTGCGTACTTTTTTGCGAAAAAAGAGAAAATGTGATATTATAACACTGAATTAATTATTATAACTTCCCCATGAGACCATTAATATTAAGTGATTTGAAAGAGACTTCTACGATGCAAAATGCTTTACCAGGATATAATATATCCTCCCAACACGTAGAAAAAATATTATCCTGAAATCCTCTCACCATAGATAGTGCTTTTATGGATCATTTTTCTGACGAAGAAATGGTCAAATATTTCTACGAAAATAGTATTACTCAAATTGATATTCATGCTCTGAAAGGAGAAAATAATTCAAAATACCTAGAAAGATTTAATCGTATTCTTACTCAAAACTTTCCTTTAGTAGAAACCCTCAGACTTATTGCTGGAAATCATCTCGTAAATATCAATATCTCTTGAGTAAAAAATATAAACGATATCGCTGGAAAAAAATTTTGTGATTTAGTCATTTCACATTTTAAAGCGTTTTGTCGTAATAACTTAGAAAATGCTTCTCAAAATCATTATAAAACAAGAGTGGTAAAAGATGACTATAGAAATATTGCATTTGTATGAATATTTTGAGATGTTCAAAAAACTTTTTTTTGAAATATAAAAAATAAACCATCTGTTATACGTGAACTTCTTAATACTCTTGATTTAGATATAAAAAAAAGAGCCCAAGAAATGGCAGATGAAAAAATAAAACTTTGAGAATTATGTCCAAAAACACCTCAAGAATATAAAGATTTCGTTTGAGATATGATAACAAAAATTACCCATACCATTCAAGATCATTTTAATTTCTGAGTTTCACAAATTGTGATTCCAAAAGAATCAAACGACATTGATAAATTAAATATTCTCAGACAATCTGAAATTTCAAGTAAAAAATGAATTTTAGATAAAAGAAATATATCTGTCCATACCTATGACGAAGAAATGATATTTTCTCTTTTAAGCAAAGCCGAAGAATTAGAAAAATCTATCATAGAAAAATATTGAAAAACTCAGTTTATTTTTGACTGAGTAGAATACAATGTGATTTTTGAGGGAAATGGAGAACAAAAAATCTCTACAGAATTACTCAGATACGTAAGAAAATATCCTTCTTTGGTTTCACCAAAAGAACTTGTTAGTCAAATAGAAAATTACATGCAAAGTCTCAATCTTGCTTTAGATTATATTCCTCCTATTAGGTGAGATATTTCAAATATAGCAACTGATTTTAGAATCGCAACCTCCATCAATAATCAAATGTTTTCCGGAATGATTCAAAGTGATTTTTTATTTCAATCTTTTAAATGAGGATACACGAAAGAAGCCTTTATTTGTGCTACCAAAAACAAAAAGTGAATCCGTATCAGTATGGATATTAAAGATATGGGAATTGATAATATTTTCGATTTTAATAAAATCAGAAAACAAATATTTGAATTAAGAAGAAAATACTCTTCTCTAGAAATTCCTCCAGAAGTATACCATGAAAAACTCAATATATTATTTTTAAACGCTGGAAAAAGTGTGACTGATAAATTTAGAGAAGTACGATTGAGGATAAAAGAAAAATATCCAAATGGAATTATTCGTTTTGGATGAGATGAAATAGAACTCTTTCTTCCTGATACAAGCAAATCTCAACTGGGAGAAATTGAAAGTCATATCCAACAAACGCTCAATGCTTCTGGTCAAAAAGCAAGAATAATGATTGATACAACGCTAGGATTTGATGATTCAGAATTTGCTTTTTCTCAACTTGATAGAATGTGAAAAATCAATAAAATGGTAGAGGAAGTCTTAGAACAAAATATACACGAATCCCATTTTTGAGATATGCCAAATTGTACCTACTTAAAAATGGATACCTTTACAAAAAATATTATTTTTAGACCTGGGTTTCATTTAAATGATTTTATAAAAATGGTCAGAATACGTCTGTGAGAAAATATGATCAATTTCTGAAATACATCTGAGATTTGTGTTTGAGATTGTGGAAATAATATACAACTCACGCTCAAACAAAAAAATATTTTTGAATTAGAAATTTATCTTCATAACTAAACCTATATGCCAGTCATATCTTGAAATCATCCTCCTTATGATAGCAATAATATTGATACTATAAAAATCTTAGTTTGAAATATCATTACTGCAAAAATTTTTCTTGATCCATTTTTTGAAAAATATTACCATAATTTTTTAAACAACGATAGTTCCTTTAATATGGATGTGTTTACCAATTCTATTTGAGAAGTCGGAAAAAAATTTACTGGAAATAACTATAAAATTCGCTATACAAATTTTGAAAAATATATCGGTGTTATTTCTCTTATTTTAAGAGGAAATGAACATATTCTTAAAGAGTTAAAAGAATCTATTATTTGGGACTTAGAAGCAATTTTATGAGAAAATCTTACAACCGAAATAGAAAATTTTAAAAATATTACGACTATTACCAGAGTAAAAAATGGAATCCATACTTTTGTAGAAAAAGAATTTCAAATACTACAAGAGCTCGTGATGACAGCTAAACTCAACAATATTCGTAATGACTTTATTGATAAAATAGCACAAGTTCTAAAAAAAAGAGCACAATAAATAAGTCCTAAAAGTAAACACTTTTAGGACTTTTCAACTTTTTAAACCTAGTCAAACAAAAGCCTTTCAGCCGTTGTTGAGAGATTTTTTATTTACACCTTCGAGACTTCTTCCTTCCTCATAAATAGAGTCAGCGATGTCGAGGTTTTGGGTTTGGGTTTGCGAGATATTTACTACACTTCTGTTGAGCTCCTCAATCATATAGGTTTGAGACATAATGGTTTGTTTCACTCCGGAGGTCAGTTGCCTGATCCTATCAATATCAGAATTGATATGATCAATCGACTGACGAATGATTCCAGACTGATTGTTTACTTCCGTAGCAGCTTTTGAACTCTGGAGCATCTTCGCAAAGGTATTGTTGATACCAAATTGAAGCTTACCAACCATTGTTTCGATTTGGAAAGATGAGTCTTTGGTTCTTTTCGCCAAAACCCTCACTTCTCCTGCCACCACAGCAAATCCTCGTCCAGACTCACCAGCACGCGCAGCTTCAATAGCAGCGTTAATAGCCAATAAATTGGTTTGGTCAGATATCTCCTTAATTTGGTTAATGATAGTTGAAATACCGTCAGACAGTTTTTTCACCTCGGCAATGACCTCTTGGGTTCCATTGATATCTTCAACAAGTTCAACGATTTGTTGTAAGATCACATGTACCGACTGCTTTGATTTTTCAACATCTTGCACTGCAGAAACCACCGTTTGTTCAGTGTGATTGGCATCATTTAAGACTTCATCACCACTTCCCTTAAGTGTTGCTACCGTTGACTCGACATTCAAAACTTCTTGTTGTCCGTGTTGAATTTCTCCTTGCATTTGAGCAAATAGTTCATTGAGACGACCAATGGCCGTACGATTTCGTGCTTTCAAAAAGCGATTTTCAAAATCAATCTGATTTATTTCATCATTTCCACCTGTAAACATTTGAGTGATTAATGAATTATCGACATATTCCTTCGATTTTTTTGAGGCATTCAAAATCTTTCTTGTGAAAAGCTTTGATACCAAAAAATAAAACCCAAAGGAAACACCAATAAATGAAAGATTTCCCCAAAAAGACTTTTCTAAAAAAGGTGCCAAAACTCCTTGTGCATAAAAAAGAGTAAGAAATGTCAGAAGAAAAACACTGGTGAGTTTGGTCTGGATAGACCACATTTTTGGATGAAACGGCGAATAGAGCGATTTCTTCCCCTTACTCACACGCGCGTAAATAACTTCCGCCCGTTTGATATCTTCCGGCTTTGGTTTTACCCGAACCGATTGATACCCGATACAAACTCCCTGTTTATAAATAGGACTAACAAAAGCCTCTACCCAGTAATGATCACCATTTTTTGCACGATTCTTTACGACCCCAATCCAGTTTTTTTCCTGCTTTAAATAACTCCAAAGGTTTTCAAAAATCTCCGGAGGTACGTCTGGAGAACGAATGATATTATGAGCTTTTCCTATGAGTTCCTCCTTAGTAAAGCCAGAAATTTGCTCAAAAATATCATTGACATAAACAATCTTCCCTTTCACATCGGTAATAGAAACCAAAATTTGACTTTCGTCAAAAACTCTTTCTCTCCCGCTCAACGGTCCGTTATTTTTCATGATTGCTCCTTCTTAAATCAATCACTTTCACACAAACCTGTATAGTTATAAAAATATTTTCCTATTTGTCAAAAATATTCTATATTTTTTATAGTAACTAAAATACTTCCTTTTTTTATATATTTCTCATACTGAGTTGTAATTTATTTTTTTCCTTATCTATTGCGGTAACTCTTACCTTTACTTTATCTCCAACTTGGACAAAATCCATAGGGTTTTTTACAAAAGTATCGGCTATTTCAGAAATATGTACGAGTCCATCATTTTTAAGTCCTACATCCACAAATGCTCAAAAAGCAACGACATTTCTTACCACTCCCTCAAGAATATCCCCCTCTTTAAGAGTATCAATACTGATAGCTTTTTTTGCTTTTGTACTCGTGGAAATGGTTCTTTTTTCTTTTCCTATTTCTGAATACGAAGTTTTGATAAAAGTAATCGTATCATTGGTTACATCCGCATAGAGTTTTTTTGAAGTCTCATCCACTTTTGAAATATTGTTTTCAATAATATATTTTGCCAACTCGTATTGTTCTGGATGAATATCGGTATTATCGAGTTGTTCTTTACTTTCTGGAACTCTTAAAAATCAAATTGCCTGTTCAAATGCTTTTTCTCAAAGTACTTTTTGAAGTGCCTTTCTTGAAGTGTATGGTCTATTGTTATAGATCTTTTTTGCTTGTCTTTTATCGATTCATGAAATATGATTCAACAAATAAATCGATGCTGTATTCACATTAATTCCCACTTGATTTACAGAATCTTCAACAACATATCCTAGTTTTTCTTCTAATTTTTTTTCTGGAACATCGTGCTGATACATTCCAACTCAGATACTTCCTACCGGTACTTTTACGAGTTCTGAAAGTGGATCAATATACCTTCTTCCGATAGAAATCGTTCCTCTATCCAAACTATCCAAATCAGGAAATTCTTCCGCGGCAATATCAGAAGCACTATACACAGAAGCTCCTGATTCATTTACTACAAAAATATCTTTTTGAAATAATTCTGCAATAAGCGCCTGAGTTTCATCCGTTCCCGTTCCATTTCATACGACTACCACATCTATCGCATATTTTGAAAAAATATCTTGAAGTTTTTTTCTCGCTGAGAGGATTTCGTGTAAAAATATTTTATCAAAATACACCGGATTTCCCAGAGTGTCCAAAACAGCCAGTTTACATCCAGCTCTATACCCAGGATCAACGGCTAAAATAGTTTTTCCATATTCTGGTTTTGAAAGGAGTAATTTTTCTAAATTCGTTTGAAAAGTAGCAATAGAATCATCTTCTCCTATCTCACTGAGATCCGAACGAATTTCATTTTCTACCGAAGAAAATAAAGCATCGTATCACATTTTAAAAGCAGTTTCTAATATATCCATAAAAGTGCCTGTGATATCTAATATTTTAGAGTATTTATGTTTTGCCTTGTCAAAAATGATTTCGTCTTTTGCTATTTTTACATTTAAGATTCAGAGTTTTTCTCCTCTATTAAGCGCTAATATTTGATAGGGTTTAATAGTGTTTATTTTCAGGGTATTTTCAAAGTAGATTTCAAATTTTGAGATTTGTTCTCTATTCTTTTCATTGAGTTTTTCAAGCATTTTATCTGATTTTTTTCCTGATTCAATCAGACCATGTTTTTTATATTCTTCGATAAGAATATGTCTCAATTCACTATGAGCTGCGATTTCTGCTGCAATAATTTCTTGACTTCCTTCTATGATTTCTTCCTTTGAATATTCTAGTAAAAGATTTTCAGGAATTTCTAGAAAATTTCTTTTTATACTATCAGCAACGACTTGAAATCATTTTTCAATCGCAATCATAGCTTTTGTCTTTTTCTTTGATTTATACGGTTTATAGATTTCTTCTACTTCTTTCAAAGTTTTTGCTTGAAGGATATTATTCAAAAGTTCATCGGTCATAAGTCCTGCTTCGGTAATACCATTGATTGCCGTTTGTTTGGCATTATAGAGATTTTCTATTTTCTTTTGGAGTTCTATGATATCTCTGATTTGTGCTTCATCAAGATTTCCGGTTCTTTCCTTTCTATAACGAGCGATAAATGGAACGGTTGCTCATTCTGCAACGAGTGCCAAAACGACATCTACTTGAAAATTTTTAAGTTCTAATTCGCTTGAAATCAGTTCAATATAATTTGGGGTTTCTAACATAATGTATCTTTAAAAAATAACAAAAAATAGTATATGAAAGTTTAGGTAAAAGTAAATTTTTTCTCATAGGTTTTAGAGAATTCTCATACTTCCCAGATTCATTTTCTTTTTTTCTCTTTTTTTATATAATGTCCCTTGTTATTTTAATCAATAAGTATTATCAAAATATGGATCAAACTCATTACGAAATTCCATGAAGTTATGGAGATAAGGTGATAAAAATTTCCAGTTTTTCTGGAGTAAATAGCCCTGATATTATAATCAACATTCACGGAACTTTTTGAAGTATGTATGGAGGAAATAATAAATACCTCCAATTTGCCAAAAATATCCAATCAAACCAAGTTGCCAATGTGATTTTATATGAATCTTCGAGAAAAAATATAGACCCCAATCCAAATGAAACTGATATATATAAACAAAAACAAGCAAAATTTATCGGAAAAACCTTTACCGATGAGCTAGAGGATGCCAGAAGAGTATTACAAGACGTCATTTCAAAATCGTATGAATTATTTTGAATAAAAAAAGAAAATCTTAAAATCACTCTCAATGGAAATTCTCTCTGATGAATACTTGCCTTTTATCTCGCGAGTGAATTTCCTCAAGTACAAGCGATCGTTTCTGTGGGAACTGGACTCAGATTGGAAATAAAAGATGTGCCTATATTAGACACCTTTCCAAAAATTGAATTTTTAAGACAAAAACTAGAAAGTTTTCATGGGAAGTATGTGTGTTATTATGGAACGCTTGATGATATTTTTAACAGAGAAAGTTTTTTCAATTTAGTAGCATTAGTAGGAAGTGACGAAAGCAAAAAATTGATGGTGGAAATGGCTTGAGTCGATCATAGTTTTTGAAAAATTTCATGACAAATATCAACCATCCCTTACCAAGAAGTATTCTTATGACATAAACTTCTTCTGAAGAAGTAAAAAAGAATTTTTAAATGTCAAAATTCAAAAAAATTGCTTTTAATAAGTTAAAATGCTACAATATAAAAGATTAAAATAAATCTTTCTTATATAAAATGGAAACGATAAGTCATTTCAAGCCACTTAATATTTCCACATCTGCTGAAAAACAAAAAAATACTCCTCTTACTACGAAAGAACAAGAGGATTTTTCTAAATCTCAAAAATTATATAAAGAAAGATTAAAGGCTGTTGAAAATAAAGTTAAAAGTAAGGATGAAATGTATTTGAGTGCAAAAACTCTATTATCTGAAAACCCAAATACTCAATATTTTACAAAATTTAACTGACAATACTATAAAGATGATAAAGATATAAATCAAAAACCTTTATTATTATGAAGTTGATATCTCATTCAAAATGATAAATGACAAGAAGATATTGTGTACTCTGAAAAAGTACTCAGAAAAGAATTAGAAAAATTTGTTGTATCATACGAAAAAGAACAAAAAACTTTAAATGATATTTCTTCGTTACTTAAAAATAATCCAGACTCACAAATTTTTTATGAATTAGATGGAAAATATTATCTTTCAAATCCTACTAGAGTTGTAAAATCAAATTGAGATACTTCTGAAATACTGAGAGTAAAAGAAGTTTCAAGGGATGAATTACAGGCAAAAGTTGAGAATTTAGAAAAATGAAGTTTAGAGTGAATTTCAAAAAGACTAGATTTGCTTATATCTAAAACAAATAATGGAAATATTAGAAATTATTTAATGGATTTAAGAACTAGTATCAGTTTAAACTGAAATAATGATTTTATTCTTACTTTTTGAGAAAGGTTATGAAATTTACTTAATATCCTAGAACGAGCCGAAATAAGACCTCTTAGTATTGATGAAGTATGAAAGGTTATTTTATACTCATTTAATGTTTTAAGAAGTTGAATAAGTGACTGAATAAAAGTTGTAATATCTCTTATAAAAGATATTTCTTCAGATAAGCTTTATAAATTCTGAGATGATGACAGTGAATATGAAGCAATTCTCAGAAGAAGTATAGAAACTGGAAAATTTAATGAAGTTTTACAGTTTTTTAACAATGCTTGAATTATTCCAAAAGAATATAATAAATCTATCAATGAAGCTAGTATTGATACTGCTTCTCTTCCTCTTGCCTTATGAGCTGGAGCAATTGATGGATTTCTTGATTATGCTCAATCTAGTGCTGATATAGTAGTTACTCCTGATACTATGGTTCAGAATGTTATTCAATTATCAAAAGAGATAGCAACAAATGGAAGTGAACTATTTAAAGAATTAGCAAAAAATTTCTCAAAGGTAAGCGATGTTGCTTATGTATTATCTTACATAGTAGCTATTGTATTATCGTTTAAATATTACCCCTCTAAGTTATGAGCATTAGCACTTCCTAATACTATTATTCAATGATTAAAAGCAAGTGGAAAAATTCCTGAAAATATGTTAAAAGGGGTTGATATTTTTTTATCTAAAAATCTTCAAAAAATAGAAATGTATGCGAGTGATAAAATTAAATGAGTTTCAATTACTTCTAGATGAATAGTGAAATGATGAGAAAAAGCATTAGAATGAGGTATAAAAGCAAGAGATGGAATTGATAGTAGCAATACTCTTTTTAGTTCTATTTGAACGAACGCTAAACAATTAAAAGCCTCTCGTGAGGCTTTGGCAATTACCAATAATTCTTTAAAATTAGCTCAAATTTTTGGTGATAGTATTATTGGAAGAACTTCTGAAGCTCTTACTACCCAAAATGCTATAAAGGCTTATAAAGAAACTATTTTAAAAGGTTGAAATGATAAATTTAATACTAATGATATTGATGCTCTGATTGAAAAAACAAAATGAGAAGCGAGATATAATTTAGTACTCGTGAGAGAAAAATTACAAGAAGTTGAAAAAGTTATGGATAAAGAAGTTATACCTGTATTTAATAAAGATTTTGATAATTCAATAAGTAAAATAGAAAATATACAAATGAAAGAGAATATAGTTAAAAATCAGGAAAAATATAACAAACTTGCAATATTGATTTTCAATAAATTTTTACCTTGATTTTCTATAAAGTAATTTTCAAGTTATATATAGATTTGAAATTATATTGTTAAATTCAGCAGTTCATTGAGAAAAAATTTGTCATTCATAATATAATTCTAGAAATCATTTATCATT
>JANJUN010000008.1 GCA_024710565.1 Candidatus Altimarinota bacterium
TATAGAATTGATGGAGAATTGAAAGAAATTCTAGAATATCAAAGCTTTCTTCATACTGGAGTAGTTGCGAGATTTAAGATTTTATCAGAATTAAAAATAGATGAATCACGTATCCCACAAGATGGAAGAATTTCTAAAACCATAGAAGAAAAACCTCTTGATCTGAGAGTTTCAACGCTTCCTACGGTTCATGGAGAGAAGATAGTAATGAGAATCGTTGATAAGTCTAAAAAAATTCCCAAATTAGAAGATTTGTGAATCGAAGGACAAAATTTAGAACTTATTAAATCAGCGATATCACTTCCAAATGGAATTGTTATTACCTCTTGACCAACGGGGTCTTGAAAGTCTACGACATTATATGCCGCACTGAGTTTGCTTAATAAAGAAAATGTGAATATTATGACTCTTGAAGATCCAGTAGAAAATCAGGTAGATGGTATTAACCAAAGTCAAGTAAAGCCACAAATAGGATATACATTTGCCTATTGACTCAGAACTGCTTTAAGACAAGACCCTGATATTATCATGGTATGAGAAATCAGAGATAAAGAAACTATTGAAATTGCTATTGAGGCTTCTTTGACAGGACATTTGGTGTTGTCTACTATACATACAAATTCTGCTGCTGAGACGCTTACGAGAGTAATTCAAATGTGAATACAACCATTTTTAATTCCTGCTTCATTTAATGCCGTAATTGCTCAAAGACTGATCAGAAGACTTTGTCCACATTGTAAAAGAGAAATTTGAGTTCAAAACTTAGACAAAGATACGCTTTACAATATTCAACATGCGTTAAAACTTACTAAAAAATCCGAATTGACACAAAGAGTTTCCCCAGAGATATTGAAATCACCAAAGTTTTATGAACCAGTAGGTTGTGAACATTGTGATAACACAGGATATAAATGAAGAGTATGACTCTATGAAGTATTAGAAATGACCGATGGAGTAAAAGAAATGGTACTTAATGGACAAAGTGCATTTAATATTAATAAACAAGCTATTTTAGATGGTATGATATCTTTAGAACAAGATGGTATAATGAAAGCACTTAATGGACTTACTTCTCTTCAAGAAGTTTATGCGGCTGCAAAAACACAAAATAATTAACTTTCTCTATACTCCTTTACTCAGTAACTAATTTTTATGTCAGATATATTTATATTAGATGAAGAGAATAAAAAAAATACTTCATCAAAAACCATTAAGATTGAATCATCACTTCTTTCCAAGATTGATGAATTCCTTCTCTCAAAGCAATCTCTTACTGTAAAAGATAAGGTTATTTTCTTTCGTTTATTGTCTACAATGATCAATTCTGGGATTACTCTTTCCAAATGAGTATCTATTTTAGAAAAACAAGAGAAAAAACAAACTATTTTAAAAAATATTTTGCTCAGATTTGGAAAGGAATTAAAAGAGTGAAAGGGGTTGTCAGAATGTTTAGCTCTTTATCCATCATCTTTTTCTCCTGCAGAAGTCGGGATGATTGAATCTTGAGAAAAAACAGGAAAACTCAATACTTCTTTGAGAGATTTGGCAGATCAAGTAGAAAAGATAGCATCTATCAATGGAAAATTAAAGTCAGCACTTATGTACCCAGCTATGATAGTAATCGTTGTTATTTGAGTAGTGATGATTATGATGACGATGGTTGTTCCGAAATTGTTAGAAATATTTGCTGGAGCAGATAATCTTCCTTGGACCACTCAAATACTTATTGGAATATCAGATTTTTTTGTCTATTATTGGTGGTTATTTATACTTATTGTTGTATGAGGGGTGATAGGAGTAATGGTATGGAAATCTACTCCATCTGGAAAATATTATTTTGATAAAATTCTTTTACATATTCCTATTTTTTGAATGGTTTCGCAAAAAATTATTCTTTCAAAATTTGCCAGAGTATTATCTGGAATGCTCAAATCATGAGTATCTATAGTAGAATCTTTAAGAATTACTTCAGATGCAGTATGAAATGAGGTATATAGACAAAGAATCCTTTTTTTAAGAGATGATATCAAAAAATGACTCAAAATATATGAATCTTTAGAGGATGATCCCCTTTTCCCTGAGATGATGGTATCTATGATTCAGATAGGAGAACAAACAGCAAAAGTAGATGAAATTATATTAAAGGTAGCTGATTTTTATGATGAAGAGGTTGATAATACTATATGAGTGATAAATAAGTTACTCGAACCAATTATTATAGTAACGATGGCAACTATCGTATGATTTATCGCTCTTGCTATCATGCAACCAATTATGAATCTTGCCGATACCATTAGTAATACGTAGTAAAAAAAGTTCTTCAAAATTTCCTCTAAAAAAGGAGATTTTTTTAATTCCATTTTTTCTTTTCATCGCATAAAATATATTGTGAAGAAATTGTGAAAAGTCATATATATAATTTGACTTTTGCGTATAAAATCTATAATTTGACCTAGTATCTACGAGTGTTCATTAAAATAATCTGAATGGTATGTATATTTTTTGCAATTTTATTGTATTTATGATAAAATCGCTTCACTAAAGTTTCTGGTCTGTTTTTGTATTTTGTATAAAGCAGGAAGAGAGCGAGTAATTCTTTAAAACATCCTTTGCAATTTTTTGAAAAAAGAAGAGGATTTACTTACTTTCTTCCTGAGTTATGCATATGCAAACTTCAGGTTAAGGCTTTAACCTTTTAGAGGTAAAATCTCTAAAAAAAGAGTATCCCAAATTCTCTTTAAAAAATAGGGTTACTATTTAATATAATAGTAGTTGGTATGAGAAGGGAAAACCTTCTTTCATAGTGTTTCTTGATATATTCAAGGTGCATTATATTTTATTTTTATAACTTATATTTCTATATGAGTAATACTTTATTTAAAAAAGTTACGGCTTCTGCTGCTGCTTTATCAATAGTATTATCAGTAGTTGCTCCAGTTGTTGGAGTAAGAGCTGCTGATGCTTCAGTTGATGCTGCAAACAGATTAGCTTCTTTAGGAGTTATCGTTGATAATTCTCAAGATCCTTCTAAATATAATTTAGGATCAAACATCACAAGAAGAGAAATGTTAAAAGTGATGATGAATTTATCTTCAGTAGAAGTTACTGAAACTTGTGAAGGTAAATTTTCAGATCTTCCAGCTTCTGATTGGGGATGTAAATATGCTGAAGCTGCATTAAAAGCAGGTTTCATCGCTGCTAATGCTAAATTCAGACCAAATGATATGGTTACTGAAGCTGAAGCTTTAAAAATGGTTATGCAAGCAAGAGGTGTAGCTGCTGCTGAAGGTGTTGAACCTTGGGGAGAAGCTTACAGACAAGCTTGAGTAACTGCTGGTATTTTATCAGCTGAAACAACTGTTTCTTCTACTTCTGCTGCTAAAAGATCTATGGTAATTGTTTCTGCTGATTCAGCTGTTTCAGTTACTACTGGAACTTCATCTGAAGGAGATGATACTGAAGTAGATCTTGGAGATTTACTTGGAGATTTATTTGGTGAAGATGGTGAAGATCTAGAAACTAGCTCAGGAACTACTTCTACTGGTTCTACATCTACTGGTACTACTGTAGTAGTAAGTGGAGGTAATGTTGAAGTTGCTTTAAATCCTGCTAGTCCTGCTGGAACTGTTGCTGCAAACTCACCAAGAACAGTGTTAATGGTAGTTGATGTAACTGCTGGAGACAAAGATGTAGTACTAAGTACTGCTAACTTAAAATATACTGGACAAGGAACTGCTTCTTCTATTTCAGAATTAGCTGTATACTATAAAGGTACAAAAGTTACAAAATGAGATTCTAAAACTTTCTCATCTTCTGATTTAAAATCAGAATTATCTTTCAATAAAGATATTGTTGTAAAAGCTGGGTCTACTATGACTATGGAAGTAACTGGTAAAGTTGCTGCTCCAGGTTCTTATACAACTCATCAAATAGCTTTAGAAAATGTTACATCTTCTGCTAGTTATGTTGGTTCTACTGTTTCATCTAATGTACTTGTTCCAGTCACTATTGGAAATACTACTACTGTTGAAGCCTTAAACAACAAAGCTACTGATGAAGTATACGTTGGAAAAACAGTAAAATTAGCTGGTTTAAAACTATCTAATACAACTGAAAAAGAAGATGCTGCATTAAAATCAGTAACTTTTACTATTAACGGTACTGTTGATGTTAGAGATATTTCTAACTTAGTAGTTTTAGTTGATGGAAAAGAAGTTGCTTCTAACTTAGTAGTTAACTCTAACGATGAAGTAGTTGCTTCTTTTGATGATATTCTTATTCCAAAAAATAAAAGAATTGACGTAGTTTTAAATGGTGCTGTTAATGGTTCTGTTGGAAAAACTATCCAAGCTAAAATTTTAGCAAGTTCTGATATCTATGTAATTGGAAAATCTACAAATGTTGCTTTAACTGTAACAAATGCAACAAATGATGTTGCTAACTTACAAACTATTAAAGGTGCTAAAATTAATGTATCTTTTACAAAAGGATCTAAAGATTCTGTAAAATACAATACTTCAGGTGTTGAATTTGGTACATTAAAAATTAAAGCTGATAGTGAATACGATGTAAAATCATTAAAAGTAAACATTGTTGCTGCTAATGGTAAAAACGTTGATGAAACTGTTAAAAATGTAAAATTAGGAGGAGTATCTTATGATACTGTTACTACTACAACTGCTTTCAATAAAGATTTCCTATTTAAAGATATTACTTTAAAAGCAAATCAAGAATTAGTATTACCAGTTACTGTTGATATTAACAATGATGTTAATTTAAATGGTACTGACTTAACTGCTACTGTTTCTTTTGTAGAAATTAGAGACGATGTTAACAGAGAAGATTATACTGGTGCTGATTTAACAAAAGTATTATCTACAAATTCTTTTGATGTTAAAAAAGTAACTGTACAAGCTGCTTCATTTACATTAACTTCTAATACTCTTACTGATAGAGAATTAGTATTAGCAAATGGTGCTGAAGTTGTATTATTCAACGGAAAAGTACAAGTTGGAGATTCAGATAATGTAACATTTACTGAATTAACATTAAACAGAGATACTACTGTAGTAGATATTATTAGCAACTTAACTGATGTTATTGATACTGTTACTTTAGATGTTGATGGTAAAAAAGTTAACGGAACTGTTTCTGCTGATAAAGTAGAATTCTCAGGAGTAAATGCTATATTAACTGCTGGTTCTAGAAATGTTTCTGTAATCGTTACTGCTAAATTAAAATCATACGATTTATTAGCTACTAAAAAAATTAAATTAGCTTTTGCTGCTACTGCTAAAGATTCAACTGTAGTTGAAGATTCAGAAGGAAAAGAAGCTGGAGTAAGTGAAACAGTTACTATTTCATCTATGCCACTTGTAACTATTCAAGATAGAGGATCTGCTACTTTCAAAGTTGTTACAAACGGAAAATATAAAGATCAAATTAAAAACGTAGTTTTAGCTGGTTCTTCTGCTGTTAAATTAGCTGAAATCGAAGCTGAAGCTGAAGAAGAAGATGTAATCGTTAAAAAATTACAATTCACTGTAGCTGGAGACTATACTTCTACATTTAAAACTTTAAGCTTAGTAAATGCTGCTGATGGTAAAGCTATTGAAGCTTCTGCTGGAGTTGCTACTCTTAATGGTGGTGTTACTACTATTGAATTTAAAGATGTTAAATTAGTTGAAGCTGCTAATAAAGTTAACTTAATGTTAGTTGCTGATTTAAATATCGTAACTACTGCTGGTTGAGTACAATCTGCTGCTTTAGGTAACTTAGTAGTTGAAGTTGCTGCTCCTGCTGCTTCTGATGTAAAAGGTGCTTCTTCTAATAAAGAAGTAACATTTGACAGAACTGGTACTGTTGCATCTACAGCTGTTTCAGTTGTTCCTGCTTTAGTTACTGTTGCTACTCAAAAAACTTTAGCTAAAGATCAAGATAGATCTGAATTAAAATTTGCTATTGATTTTGGTAATAACGTATTAAACAATACTGATGTTAATGTTACTGAAGTAAGATTAGAAAGTGCTGTTGTTGGTGGAGTTACTCTCAGAAATGATGATAACGCTGCTGTTACAGTTACTGATAATACTCTAGCTACATTAGCTGTTACTGGAAATAATGAAATTAGTAATGGAGACGTTTGGTCTTTCTTAGTACCAACTTGAGTAGGTGCTAGAGAAATCAGAATTAATCCAAAAGGAATTACTTTCACGGTTGGTGGAAATTCTTACACTATCGTAAATGATAAAGTAATTGACTTAGGTAGATATACTGAATAATTATTTACAAAAAATTATTTACTTAATTTTAAAGTCCTCTTAGAGAAATCTAAGGGGACTTTTTTTTGAATATGACCTTTCAAATGTGTACTTTTCTTGCTTTTTTATAAAAAATAGAGTACAATGAGGACGTATTTATATATTTAAACTTATATTATGGATTTTTGAACTTTAAAACAAAAAGCTTTAGAATTAAAAGCGAAAGCTATTGAAGCAAAAGATAAGGCAGTAAATTTTTCTGCTGAAAAAATGAGCCAATCAGGATTGATTTTAAAAGATCAAAATGATTTAGATGCATTTATTTTAAAAACATCAAACAAAATAATTACTTCTCAAGATGGTGAAGAAAAGGTTTTTGCCAAGAGAGGGATACTTATTGTAGCTGATGCAGGAAAGGAGTTTTTTAAAGAGTTTCTTATATCAATCCCTGTTTTACTTACAAAATCATTTTCACAAAACCTTCCGATTAAAATTATTGATATAAATAATAAAAACATCAATATAGAAGATTATAATATTGAAGAATACCCAGCTTTTATAGTCTTTGAGAATAAAGAAGTTTATAAAACAATTACTGGAGAAGACAATATAAAAAAAGTTGTAAAAAGCTTAACTTTAGATATAAATAAAACTATCGAAGAGGTGTAAAAATTTCTTATTTATTTAAAAATATATGTTATGGAAATAATTGAAATATTCTATATTGCCCTTACTTTTTTTACCGTTGTCATAGGAACACTCCTTTCTATTGTTCTTTATAAGCTTATTCAGATACTCAATGTTGCTATGGAAATAGTGGAGATATACAATAGAGTAAAGCAGATTATGGCACTGTATTCACAGATTCCAGATGTGATTTTTGATTATTTAAAACAGATGCTATTTGGAAAAAAGAATTAAAAAAAATCGTGAATTTTCACGATTTTTTTTAATTCTTAAATTCAATCATTTCTACTTCAAATTTGAGATCTCTTCCTGCAAGAGGATGATTTAAATCTACTTTTACAGTTTTATCATTTACTTCAATAATTTCAAATTCTCCATACATAGTTGGGAGTTTTACTCATACTTTTAATTCAAAACCATTATCTTCAAAATCTTTTAAATCAGCTTTTGGTACTTCTTGGATATTTTTATCATCTTTTGGACCATATGCGTCAGCAGCTTTTAGGGTAAGTGTTTTTTTCTCACCTGGTTTCATGCCAATTACTCCTGCTTCAAATCATGGAACTACTTGTTTTGGTTCTGCTCATACTTCAAATTCAAAAGCAGCACCTCTGGTGTAAGAGTTATCAAATTCTTTCCCATCATCAAGCGTCGTTAATACATAATGTACCGCTACCTTATCTCCATTTTTTACGGCTCTATTTTTATCAGCAGTTGCTTTTTGTTTTTTTTGTTCTTCTGATTTTTTTGTTGCTTCTTCTAAGCTAAAATCATATGGTTTTAAACTTCCAGATTGGTATTGAACTACTTCCATTTTTATAATTTTGATTTCTTTTTCTGGTTTATCATCTTTGTTTGTTTTGGTTCCAGCTATTTTATCTACATTATCAAGTCCGTTTACTACTTGTCCAAAAACAGAGTGTTTATTGTCTAAAAAGTTATTGTCTCTTTGATTGATGAAAAATTGACTTCCGTTTGTGTTTGGTCATGAATTTGCCATAGAGAGAGATCCTCTTATGTTGGTAAGTTTTGGATTAAATTCATCTTCAAAAGCTTCTCCATAGATACTTTCTCATCCCATTCCAGTTCCTTCTGGATCTCCTCATTGGATCATAAAATCTTTTATTACTCTATGAAAGGTAAGATTATCATAGTATCCATTTTTAGAAAGTGCTAAAAAGTTGTTTGCTGTTTTTGGTACATCGTTTGTAAATAATTTGATTTCTATTTTTCAGTTAGTAGTTGTCATGATTACTCAGATGTCGCCTTCTTTAAATCATTCTAATTGGTATGTATTTTTCATGGTTTCTCATGTATTAGTAGATAAATTGCTTCCGGTTGCAGAGGTGCTTCCTGATACTAGCATTTCGGCTTGGAGTTCTTCATAAGTGATTTTTCCCCCACACACTTTTTTGGTAATTTGTTTGTTTTCATCAAAGATAACAAAACTTGGAATGTAATCACATTTTTCTCCAGTTACTTGTTCGTAACTGATAGGATTTGAAGTATCTTGAGGGATAATAAAATCTCCCACAAATTTTTTCCCATCGGTATTGATAAGTTGCATATTTACTTGACCTTTATAGTCTCTATAAAATGTATCAAGTACAGGAACTTCTTCTCTACAATGAGGACAAAATGTTCCAACAAAACCTATAAAAGTTCTTTTTCCAGAAATATTATTTAAATCTATATTGGGATCAGTTTCTGGAGAGGCTTTTCCGCAACTCACTAAAGCGAGGCTTATAGCAAGTAAAGTAAGTATTTTTTTCATATAAACGGGTTAAAAAATAACGGTTGTTATTGTATAGTATTTTAAAAAAAATTCAATTATTTTGTTTGGTCTAAGCTTGACTTTTTGATTTTAATAACTTTCCTTTCTGGATTTTTTTTCTTTTTTCTCATCATGTTATACAGATAGAGGAGAAAATCTTCGTCCCCACGAAATTTTATACAACTACTTTTGAGGCTTTGTAGAGAATGAACTATAAATTTTACTTCAGTATCAGCATCAAGAAATTTTCTCAAGTCTTCTAATGAAATATCCTTTCTAAAAATGATTTCATAACTTACTCCACTTCTTTTTATAGACTGTATTTTATACTCTCCAGCAATAATTTTTACTTCTAAGAGACGGAAGAGATTTTTATTTTCTTCTTTGAGCTCTCAGGAGAATTCTTTGAAATCTTCTATCAGTTCATCTAATTCTTCCAGAGAGGATATGGATTCAATTTCTCTATAAAAATTTAGTTTGTCTAAATCAGAATCAAAAAAATCATCTTCGAGGTACGCTGATATATTGAGATCAATAGTTGTATCAAGTTTTTTTCTTATTTCTTCATTGTGAGAAGTATCTATTTCTTGAGAATATTTTAATTCCTCTACTTTATCTTCTAAAAGTTTTAAGTAGACACTCATTCATACTTCACTCGACAATCCAGATTGATTAAGTCAGAGAATATCTCATCCTCATCTGATTTCGAGGTCTCTCATAGCCAGTTCAAACCCTGCTCATAAATGACTATATTCGACCATAGTAGTGAGTCTTTTTGCTGCGTCTTCTGATATTTTCTCTCTTTTAAAGAGGAGATAACAGTATCCTGATTGGTCTCATCTTCCAACTCTTCCTCTGAGCTGGTGGATTTGACTGATTCAAAATTTATATGCCTCACTTATAATAATAGTGTTTACATTCGGGAAATCGATACCATTTTCTATTACGGTAGAAGAGAGGAGTATGTCGTATTCTTTTCTTTTGAATGCTAAAATTCTGTCTTCGAGTTCGTGTCCTGGGAGCTGTCCATGAGTTACAACCACTTTTTTCTTAGGAAATAATTCTCAGAGATATTTTGCCATACTTTCAATACTATCGACTCTGTTGTGAATAAAAAAGAGTTGTCATCCCCTTTCAAATTCTCTTCTTCCGGCATCTTTTATGATAGCATCATCAAATTTAGACACAAATGTTTCGACTCATTTTCTCATTGAAGGAGCTTTTGAAAGTATGGAAACGCTTCTTATTCAACTTAGTGCCATATTGAGACTTCTTGGAATAGGAGTTGCAGACATAGACAATATGTCTATATTTCCCTTCATTTCTTTTATTTTTTCTTTATCTTTTACTCAAAATTTGTGTTCTTCATCAATAACAAGAAGTCATAAATCTTTGTATTCTATCTGTTCACTCAGAAGTCTATGGGTTCCAATAATGAGATCTATTTTTCCTTCTTTTAATTTTTTGAGGATAATATTTGCCTCAGAATTCGTTTGGAAACGAGTGAGAAGTTCGATATTGAGGGGAAAGCTGGAAAATCTTTCACAGGCCTTATTATAGTGTTCATAGGCAAGTACGACCAGTGGAGAAATGATAATTGACTGTTTTCCATTCAGAAAGGCATTGTAAATAGCATTAAACGCAACTTCTGTTTTCCCAAATCATACATCTCATACGAGTATTCTCTCCATAGGAATTTCATTTCCCATGTCTTCCATAATTTCTTCAATCGCATTTATTTGATCAGGAGTGTATTCATAATCAAAGCTTCTAGCAAACTTTGTCATATTTTCCATATCATAACGGAATGAAAATCCTTTGGAAAGCTTTCTTTTTGCATAAATTTCTAAAAGTTCTTCTGCTACTTTTTGGACATCTTCTCCAACTTTTTCTAGTTTTTTTGTCCACTCTTTTCCGGAAAGTCCTGTAAGGGTAGGATTTTCATTTCCAATATATTTACTCACTCTGGTCGTTTCGGTGATAGGAACAAAGAGTTTATCATTATTTTTATAATGAATTTCTAGGTATTCTTTTTTTGATTTTCCAAGTTCTTTTTGGATAATTCACTCAAATACTCAGATTCCATGATCTATGTGTACGACATAGTCTCCAGGTTTGATTTGTAAAAGTAAATCAAGATTTTGACTCAGCGATTTTTTGACTCTTTTTTTGACAAAAATTTTTGATAAATTATCATCACAAATTACTATTTTTGTTTTTGATTGAAATGATTTCAAAATATTGAGTTCTGTTTTATGAATTTCGATATTTTGGAGATCATTGTATTCTAAAAAAGTTTGTAGTGATGATACATTTTTTGTATAAATTACGATTTTTTTATCTGATTTGAGCCTCTTGATAAGGTTTTCCAAATTGTCTATAAAAAGGTCTGTTATATCGAGATTGGTTTGAGGAATATTTGAATTTTTGAGCATATCTAAAGCAAAAATATCATTTCCACGAGTAAGATTTTCTGCTCACTCTAAAATATCAATATTGTCTAGAATAAGACTTTTTTCTTTTAGAAGTTCAAAGAGTTCTCTATTAAAATCTTTTTCTAAAGAAAAAAAGTGTATCTCTTCTTTTTTTCATATCGTAATTTGGTCTATATTTTTTGAGTAAACTCCATTTTCTATAAAAATACCTTCAATAGAATCTCACCAAAAACTTAAGAGAATCGTTTCTTTTTTATTTTTGAGCTTTATAGATAAAGTATCTCAGGTTTTTTTATAGTCTCCGCCTTCTAAATGCTCATGAAAAATATATCCAAAATCATTTAACTTTTTCAAGAGTTCGTCTATTTCACAAGGAGAATCTTTTTTTAAAGTGAGAGAATATTTATTTTCTAGTTGCCAATTATTCGGTAATTTTGCAAAAAATACATCATAATTTATTACAAAATTACCAGTATCATTTTTTGCAAAATCTAAAAGCTGAGACAAGCAAGTTATCTCAGTGATAGGAGCGTTTAGGTATGGAAATATTTTTAAATATTTTTTTATATTTTCTTCTTTGGTAATGATAAGAGAATTTTTTACATTTTCTTGTATCAAAAGACTTCTAGAAAATATATTTCAAGTGTTGAGGTAGTGCATAGAAAATTAAACTTTATAAATTTCTCATTTTGAATTTAATTTAATTAATCATTTTCAAAAAATTTTCTTTTTTAAAAAAATATCAAAAATAATCCATAAAGGAATCAAAAGTACTCATAAATAAATTGATGCAAACAATAATAATATTCATCATAAAAATGGTATATTCATTAATATATCTCATCAAAATACATTAAAAAACTCCCAACAACTTCATAAACTTTGGTGATGCATCTTTTTTCATAATTCTGATACAGAAATTTTAATTTTTTTTACTTCAAATAAAATAATATAAAAGTTCCATTTATAAATAGTAATACTTGTAGTTGCTTTTTCTCAAGTTATCGGACACAAAATGTTTTCTTCCATATTTTAAAATTAATAAACTAATAAAATAAACTACTTTAACTTCTTACTTTCTTTTTCTCTTCTTTTTTCAATTCCTTTCAAATCTTCTTGAGGTTTAATATTTTCTGGAACTATTCCTCTCGAAATCATTGTTTTTCTGGTCTCTTTCGCATTTGAAACCAGCTCTTTTTCTAGGTTTTGTTTTCAAGTTATATTATTTTCTTTTATATTGTGGTCAGTCATAGCATATATAAAGTCTTTTGCTTTGAGTTCTACTTCTGAATCAAAATCAGCTAAAGCTCTTTTTTCTGGTATTTTTCTTTTTGCTTTTAGGACCTTTGTACTCATATTATAAAGAGTTTCTATTTTTTTATTTTTGAAACTTGCAAAATCCTTTGGCTCACTTATTCATCTAGTATAAACAGTTCTTTCAATTTTATTTTCTGAAACTTTTAGTTTTGCTCTTGCTTCAAGTCTTTTATCTTCTTTTAATCTTTCTTCTTGAATTTCTTGTTTTCTCGTTTGAGAAGCAAAATAAGTTTGAGCAAGAGAGATTTCTACTTTTCTTGAGTCTCAATTTTGAGCTATTAAATAACAAGCATAACGAGTAAGAAAGTAGTCTTCTTTTGGTCTTCATCATAAAAGAGAGGTTTTTACCGGACCCGGTAAAAAGTGTTCGTCTATTTTCATTCAACTATTTTTGCAAGACTCTTTGGCTTTTTCAATAACTCACTCAAATTTTTGCCATTTTGTATATCATAATGAGTTCATTAACTCTCTAGCAGACCAAAACTCAAATCAAGTTTCGTCTACTATTTTTATATCTTCAAAAGATTTCTGAACTTCTGTTGTAATATCTGCCATATATCTAATTTATACACTAAATAAATATATTTTATACTTATTTCTCAAAAGTCAAAATATTTTTAAACCTTCTTAAAAAACTCAGTTCTTAAAACCATTTTTCCTGATTCGATTATTCCTTCTTCGTCAGTGAGGCGAATATTTTTAAATTTATCACCTCTTTTGATATCAGGAGCTCATTTTACTTTGAGGTCTTTGATCGCAATTACGCTGTCTCCGTCGGCTAATATATTTCCATTCGCATCTTTTTGAATTATTTCGTCCATATAAGTTTTTTAAAATCTAAAGTATTTTCATTATATAAAAACTCTTAAAAATTCATAATTTTTTGCATAAAAACTGAAAAATAATATAATTTTAAAAACTTAATTTTAAAAAAATATATGAATATTTTACTCGATACTATTTCTGCAAAAAATGCGCTGATTCTTTTTGATAATGAAAGAGTGATATGAGAAAAGCATTTTTTTGATGTTCGTTTGCAGGAGTCTACTCTTTTAATAGAAGAATTTGATGCTTTTTTGAAAAAAAATCACCTTGATTATACCGATTTGGAAAATATCGTAGTGGTGAACGGGCCAGGAAGTTTTACGGGAGTAAGAACGACCGTTTTACTCGTAAATACGATAAATTTTGTGTTGAAAAAAAATATTACTACGTTGACTTATTTTGATCTTTTTGAAAATTATCCTATCATAAAAAGTTCATCAAAAAGGGATTGTTTTCTTAAGATGGAGAAAGAAAGTGAAATAGAGATTATCCAAAATGAAGATTTAAAAGAAAGATTAACAGGTATAAATACTGTGTATTGAGATATGATGTTAGAAAATATTGAGACTATTTCTGAGGTAAATTATGAAAAAATTATTCAAAATATCGTATTGAAAAATAAAAAAATAGTAGAGCCATATTACCTTAAAAAACCAAATATTTCTTAAAATGAAATTTGTATGAAATTGAAAGAAAATGAAAAAATTATAAAAGTTATGAAACCACATTTTTTTACCACATTGATATTATGGGTATTTCTATTGTGATGTACTCTAGTACTCCTTGGAGGATATTTTTTATTTTGAGAATTTTCTTATAAAATACTTTTTCTTATCGGTATATTACAAATAAGTATTATTATTTTTTATTATCTCTATCTTTCTTTTGAACTTTCTGTTTTAGTTGTTACCAACACGAGAATTATTTATGTGAAAAAAATAAATATATTTCAACATGTGTACGCGTATGGAGAGTTTTGAAAATTGCAACTTGTGAAAGCAGAACAAAAAGGTTTTTTTGCAAATTACTTTTGATTTGGAACCCTTCATATTCATATCAATACGGGAGAAAAAATATCTTTCAAATACATAAAAGACAGTTTTACGGAAGCTCAAACACTCATAAAAATTATTAAAGAAAATCTATAGAATCTTGCTTTTTTGCAAAAAATAAGTATTCTCCCCCCAAAAATTTATTTTTTTATTAGAAAATTATGTTTGAGTATGGAAATGAATCACTCGATAGAATAGAAAAGATTAAAAAATTAAAAGCAGCATGAGTTATTGTTTATGCAAATAATTATCATGGAAAAACCGATATCCTAGATGTTGCCAAAAATAATATAGGTCTTAAAGAGGTAGAAGCTTTTCAAGAATCTGGTGCTGAAAAAAAGTATAAAATAGCCGGAAGACTTATGAGTTATAAAAGTCATGGAAAAATTGCATTTGCCAAGATTATGGACCACTCTGGGATTTTACAAATTTGTTTTATGAAGGATAAGTTCCAGTTTCATACCGGAAAGACTTTAGTCGATACTTTGGTAATCGATGGAGAAGAAAAATCATCATATAAAATTTCAGAAAAATTTATCAATGTTTGAGATTATATTTGAGTGCTTTGAGATTTATTTCTTACTAAACATGGAGAACTGACTCTCTTTGTAAGTGAATTTCAAATTCTTTCAAAAGCGATTCGTCCTCTTCCAGAAAAATTTCATGGAATTACTGATCAAGAAACCCTTTATAGACAGAGATATCTGGATATGATTATGAATGAGGAAACTTTTGCAAGAATGAAACTCAGAAGTAAATATTTAAAAGTATTAAGAGATTTTTATTTTGAAAATGATTTCTTAGAAGTAGAAACTCCTGTTTTATGAAGCTCAGCATCTGGAGCAGCAGCGGCGCCATTTATTACCCATCATAATGATTTTGATGAAGAATTTTTCTTGAGAATTTCTCCAGAAACTTCATTAAAAAAAACAACCGTTGGAAGATTTGAAAGAGTCGTTGAATTTGCGCGTGATTTTAGAAATGAAGGAAGTGACCCGAGTCATATGCAAGAATTTACTATGATCGAGCATTATGCTGCTTGGTGGAATTTTGAAGACAATATGAGATTTGCAGAAAAAATGTTTGAATATATTTTTGATAATATTCCAGAACTGAAAAAAGAAGTGATGGTAAAAGATAAACAATGAAATGAGAGATTAGTAAATTTCCAAACTCCATGGCAAAGAATAGATTATGTAGAGGGAATTAAAAAAGTCTGTTCTATAGATGTTTCAAAATATTTTATTGGAGATGAAGAAAAACTCAGAACAGATATCAAAAATGCTGGAGTTGAGTTTGAATGAATGAACCAAATGGTAGTTCCGACACTGATAGATTATTTATTTAAAAAAGTTTTAAGACCAAGTATTATTGGACCAGCGTTTGTCTATAATTATCCAAAAACGATGCAACCACTTGCCAGACAAAATGATGAAAATCCAGATATTGTAGAACAATTTCAAGTAGTTGTAAATGGATGGGAAATTATAAAGGCTTATTCAGAGTTAATCGACCCGATTATCCAAAAGTCTAATTTTGATGCACAAGCAAAAGCTCGTGAAATGTGAGATGAAGAAGCAACTACTGGAGATGATGATTTTGTCTTAGCGATGGAATATGCAATGCCACCACAATCTGGGTTTGGTATGTGAATCGAAAGAACTTTTTCACTTCTTACAGGACAGGATAATTTGAGAGATGTAGTACTTTTTCCACTTATGAAATCAGTAAAAAAAGATGAAAATTAGTTTTCAAAAAAGCGAATGTTTCTTACATTCGCTTTTTTTATGATAATATTTTTTTTATGATTTTATCATTTTTTCTCCATTTTTCCATTGTTTTTACTCTGAGAGATAAAAACACTTTTTTTCAAAAAATACTCTCAAGTTCGACTCTCGCTTCGGTTCCAATTTTTGTGATGAGGCTTCCATTTCTTCATACTATAATATATTTTTGACTGTCGGTTTCAGTATAGATATAGGCCTGTATTTTTAATAAAGCATCTTCTTCTTCTATTTCCTCGATTTCTACATACATAGAGTGCGGAACCTCTTCGGTAGTGTGAAGGAAAACTTTTTCTCTTACGATTTCTGATATTCTAAAATAAATGTCTTGGTCAGTATAATAGTCATCTGGGTAAAAAGGATGTCAAATAGGGAGTAATTCTTTGACTTTAATGAGTAAATTTTCAAATCATATCTTTTCTAGTGAAGAAATTTTTACGATATTTTCACTCAGGGGAATCTCTATTTTTGTTGGTAGATCGAGTTTGGTGTAGACTTTTAGAATCGGAGTATTTATAAACTCTAAAATTTTTTCAATTTCTTTTTCTTCATCTCCATAGGCACGAGAAGAATCTATAAAATATAAAATACCATCGGCTTCTCTCATAGATTTAATAGCTTCAGCATTTATTTTTCCATTAAATTCTTTCTCATTTTTGTGAATTCCTGGAGTATCAAAAAATATGATTTGACTTTCAGTATCATTAAAAATAGCCAAAACTCTTTTTCTGGTTGTTTGAGGAATATTGGAAGTGATAGAAACTTTTTCTCAAATCAGAGAATTGATAAAGGT
>JANJUN010000035.1 GCA_024710565.1 Candidatus Altimarinota bacterium
ATCAGGAGTAGGAAATCTCATGTGTACATGGGCTCCGGATACCGATCATTGTTATCAATTTACAGCCGTACAATCTGGCTCTCCAGCTGCTTGTGAAAGGATAAAAGGAACCAAATTTAAAGATACAGGAAGCAATCCACCAAGAGATAAATGTTATTTAACGATAGCAGAGAATAAACAAGACTATACTATATGTTCTCAAATAAAATGAGGTTTGATGTCGTATACCAAAGATGAATGTGAGGCCGGAGTTGGACAAAAAATATTATCTGAAACCCTGACAAAAGACGATATAGGAGGATGTGAAAAAATCAAAAAAATACCAAGTGCGAGTGCTACGTATAGTGATTGTGTAGGAAAACTTGCTACCAAAGAAAAACTCGATGGAAAAGATGAAAAAATAAATGAACTCATCGAAAAACTCAAATCTGATTCCTCTAACGATGAACTCAAAAAAGAGCTTAATGAACTCAAAAAACAAAAAGAGATGACTTATAATCTCATGCCAGATGGACAAAAACAAGAATATTTTAAAACCAAAAGAGAGGAAATCATGGCTGATATCGAGGATGATGATGTAAAATCAGCGATTTCAAAAGAATTCACAAGCTACAGACAAAACGAGACCAATATCAATAATATGCTCGATAAACTTTCTGAAATTACAAAAAAGCAAGAACTCATCAAGTCAGCTGATGAAAAAGCGAACCAATTAACGGACCAAATCAAAGAGCAACTCGAAGGACTCGTTCAAGATAAGCAAGATGAAGTCATCGAAGCGATGGGTGAGAAAGCCAAAGAGCGGATTGAGGAAAATGGATGAAAAGACCTCAAAAGAGCTCTTGGGGATCTCGAGTGGACAATGTGAAAATATGAAAAGTGAAGTGAAATGTATGCTTCTGCTAAGTCAAAATATGACAAACTCAAAGGGGCCTATGACGAAGTGATGTGAGTATACAATAGAGTTGATGAGGTAAATAAAATGCTCGCTGAATGAAAAATCGATGCTGGAAAGGCAAAAGTTCTCAAATGAGCCGTTCTTCTTGATAAATGACTTGAGTACGCAACCGAATATGTTCCAGTATTTGGAAGCACGATTTCAACGGTTTCAAAAGAAACTTTTGGGACGGTCATAGAGCTCGCTAAAAAAAGAGCCGAGAGAAGTACGGCAATAGAAAAATGTTTTGATGATCCTGCGAATTGTGATACGGATAAAATAAGTGGGTATTAAGAGATAAAAGCCAAACGGCTTTTATTTTTTTGCATTTTTTGGGAAAGTTTATACAATGAAATGGCTAAAATATTACATAAAAATTACGAAAGTAGTTCATAATAAAAGTTGGAAATGGGTAACTTAGGTTACTCACCCATTTTTGTTGATTTTTATTATGAACAAAATTGTAATGTTTTAGCGAACACATGAGGACTTAAGTTACCCTTTTTTGTTTGCTAAAATATGAAATCTTTATATAGTATTTAGAATTTTATATTTTAATTTTTTGGTTATGAAAAAAATATTATCCTTTTGTTTAGTTTTTCTATTTATTTTTAATATTTCTTTTGCCTATAATCCGACGACAAAAGATGAAAAAGTATTAAATAATGTATATTTTAAAATAGATACTATTTATAATAAATCTCCTTTAACGGTTGAAGCACTAAATAAACAAATTATTTCTATAAAAGACAAATATAAGTCTAATGAAAAAGCTTATTATTTAATATCTGAATTACAAAAGTATATTGATAATAAAATTGCCTTAAATAGAACATATAAAGTTATTGAAGTGATTGATGGAGATACTATTAAAATTTCTTATAATTGAGAAGAAAGAAGTATTAGATTTATATGAGTCGATACTCCAGAAAGCTACACTACTCGTTTTTGATATATCGAATGTTATTGACAGGATGCTAAAAATTACTTAAAAAATTTAATAGAAAATAAAGAAGTAAAACTTGAATTTGATCAAACTCAAGGAAAAGAAGATAAATATAATAGATTACTTGCATATGTATTTTATAATAATGAAAATATAAATAACAAACTTATTCAAGAATGATATTGATTTGAGTATACATATGATGATAAATACAAATATCAAGAAAATTTTTTAAATTCTCAAATTCAAGCAAAAGAATATAAAAAATGATTATGGGAAGAAAATACTTGTAATGGAGAAAGAAAAGCCTTAGAAAATATAAATAATAATACTAGTACTTCATCAGTAAATACACAAACTACTACTGCATATTATAATCCTTTTGATATCAGTTATTTGAATATGTGATTTAAGTGTGAAAAACCAAAGTATTGTACTCAAATGACTTCTTGTCAAGAAGCATCATATTATTGGAAACAATGTTGAGCTAGTTGATTTGATAGAGATAATGACTGAATCCCTTGTGAAAATTTATGTTGAACACAAATAAAAAAATAAAACCTCTCACGAGATTTTATTTTTTTGCAATTTTTTTATAATTTATATACGCATACAAAACTGGAAATAAAACTATGACAATCAAACTAACGATAAAAACTCAAATTGGATATATTTGTAAAAAGCTATTTATTAAAAATAAAATTCCCGAAATCACAAATAATTTTCCAGAAAATCTGTGAGTTTTATTCCAAACTTCTTCACTAGAGAGTGTCCAAGGAAGTTTTATACCAATAAAATAATTTTGTCTGATTTTCCCAAAATAATTTCCTAAAATTATAAATAAAGTTCAAAGTCCAAACAACATAAATTGAGTTATAGATTTAGTAGGATATAAACTCAAATATAAAATCACAAAATATATGTAAGCAAAAAATCAAATAATCGCAAATTGGATGATTTCCCAAGATTTCCCAAATTTCTCATAATTCTCTTTTTTCGGATCAATTTTTGATAAAATAGGGAAGATTACAACTATGAAAAGCGCTAAAACAGGAAATAAAACAACATTTAAAAGTTTGCTACCATATGCATCAGGAAGTCAGTTTGGTCCCCAATGAGTTGGCACTTCATTTGGTAAGAGAGTGTAAAAATATCCTCAAACAAGAAACATTACTCAAACGATGAGTAATTTATACAAAAATAATTTATTCATACTAGAAAAGTTAGAAAATAAATAAAAAAATATTTAATCTTTTTTAATAAAATCAAAAAGTCATTTTACAAACTCCTCAAAAACACTCACATTGAGTGAATAAAAGACAAATTGTCATTTTTTTTCGTCGATTACGAGATTGGCTCTTTTAAGAATATCAAGATGATGAGAAAGCGAAGCCTGAGTTATATCAAAGTGTTTCAGTAACTCATTTACCGACATGTCTTTGTCTTTTAAAATCTCCAAAATCTTTCTTCTATTTTTATCGTTAAGCGCTTTATATATGGAATCCATAAGTTTATAGATATATAGATAAGTATCTATATACTATGAAAATGTAATAATATGTCAAAAGATTTTTTAAAAATATTAAAAATCCTTGAAAAAAAATTTGCAATAATAAAAAAGATTTATATAATGCAAATCGCTATAAAAAATATAGCGATTTTATTTTTTAAAAGAATAGTTATGAATTTACTCGACTCACTCAGATGGAGATACGCAACGAAAATTTTTGATAAAACAAAAAAAGTTTCTCAAGCTGATTTAGAAGAAATTTTAGAAGCTTTTAGATTGTCAGCTTCAAGTTTTTGACTTCAACCATGGAAAATAGTTGTGGTGGAAAATAAAGACTTAAGAGCAAAACTTTTACCAGCTTCATGGAATCAACCTCAAATAGTTGATGCATCACATTTACTTGTTTTAACAAGACTTGAAAATCCAAATGATGATTTGGTAGAAAATTATTTAAATGATTTAGTGAAAACCAGAGGTATTAAAAGAGAAGATGTTGCCGGATATGAAGATATGATGAAATGATTTTTAAATTCTAAATCAGTTGAAGAAAGAAATCTTTGGGCTTCAAGACAAGTAAATATTGCCTTATGAAATGTTTTAGCGTTTCTTGCTTCAAAAGGAATTGATGGTTGTCCTATGGAATGATTTGATCCAAAAGCCTATGGTGAAGTCTTAGGATTAAATACACTTTGATTAAATGCTCAAGTGGTTTTACCAATAGGGTACAGAAGTCATGATGATAAATATGCAACTGCTCCAAAAGTAAGATTTCCTTTACAAGATATCGTGGTGAAAATGTAATAATAAATGCTCTTTTTGGAGCTTTTATTTT
>JANJUN010000061.1 GCA_024710565.1 Candidatus Altimarinota bacterium
TCAGCTTCATAGCTTCATTTAAAATAATATTTTTGATTTGGGAGAGGAGAATAATATGCAGTAACTATAAAGTAGTTTTCACTCGCAAATATAGGAGTATCTGCTTGTACTGTTTGAAAAGTAAAAAAAGAAAGATTTAAGAATAAAACATTAAAAATAACTATATAAGACAGAACTTTTTTCATCTAGAATTTTAAAGATATAAAGTAATAAGTCTTTCGTGTTTTTCACGTCAAACTTATCTCCTTTTTTGAATTTTTGTATAAAAAATTATTCACAAATGTTCCAAGATTATACTCAAAAAAAATATTTTACAAGTTTTTTTACTTTGAGTAATAGATTTTATTCCCATCTTTTCTCATAGATAAGCCTTTTATGTCTTTTATAGTTTTATTTCATTTTCCATTGATAAATTTGATTATTTCTGAGATATTTGCCTCACTGAGTCAAATAGTTGAGTTATTATTTGAAATATAAAAAATATGTGCAATAACTTCTTTTTGAAGAAATGATGAAAGCTCGTGAAATGCAGAAACTTCAAAATAGCGTTCCTCAGAAAAAAAACGTCATAAAAAGGTTGATACTTCGCCGTCAATATGACTCTTGAGATCTTCAAAATAAAAAAGTGTATTTTCAATATTTTGTTTAAATTTAGAATTTATTTTATAAAACTTTGGAATGATTTCATTTCTGAGATGATTTCTTGAGATATCGTTATCAAAATTCGTATTATCTATGCGATATTCCAGATTATTTTTATCTAAGTATGAAATAATGGCAGCTTTTTCTAAATGTAAAAGAGGTCTTAAAATATTTCCATAATTTTCCGTCATATTGATGAGTCCAGTGAGTTTGCTTCCTCTTGCTAAATTGAAGAAAAAAGTTTCTATTTTATCATCTAAGTGGTGTCATGTGATCACTTTTTTGGTATTATAAATTTCACAAATGGTTGAAAAAAACATATATCTTTTTTTTCTGGCAAGTTCTTCTAGAGATATTGATGGGTAAAGAGAATCTCTTATTTTTTTTATGTCCGCACTCGCTATTTCAACCTGAAACCCCATTTTTTTTCAGAGATTTTCTAAAAAAAACTCTTCCTCGTCAGCTTCAGGTCTGAGTTTATGATTAAAATAACAAGCGACTATTTGATTTTTATAGCTTGTTTTTAAGAGTTCATAGAGTAAAAACATACTATCTGGTCCAGTAGAACAGGCAAGTATAATTTTTTCATCGGGGAGATAATATTTTTGTAAAAAACTTTCTAAATCAATCATAATTCTTTTTTTTAATAACAGAAAATATCATATAAAAAATACAAAAAAATGCAAAAAAATGAAAAACTTTGACTTATGTAAAAATATAATTATAAAATATTCTATTTTCATATTTTAAATTATAGTTATGGCAAATAATTTAGGGGATATCTATTTATCGGAAGTAGTAGATCGTGTTGGCGGTATTTCAGAACAATTATTAGATCGTTTATCGAGTTTGAAAAAAAATGTCAGACAGAAGGCTTTTCATATTTTAGAACAAAATTTTTGAGACGATATGAATCTTTTTCAAATCGCACCAATAGGATTTTTAGAAAATCAAGATACTGATGCAGCGCTATCATTTTTGATTGCTGCTTTTGAGCAAGGAAGAGAAATCGATTTTGAGATTTTTCACTATGTGTATCATGCCGTAGTATCTGAACTGGAAATATATACTCTTGAAAATGATGAACCAAGAGTAAAGAGATTTTTAAAAAAATTATCTTCTTTATTTCAAGAGGCAGTGAAACAAGAAAAATATCAAGAAAATGAAGATTTTCTTTGTCTTCTTTATGATGAGGAAATGAGAAAAAAAGATTTTATCCAAGCCACTATGATAGCACAAGAGCTGATAGAGAGAAATCACCCTTTGGGATATTTATATCTTTGAAAAACATATACTTTTCAAGAAAATCCTGAGAAATCAATGGATGCTTTTTTATCTGGATGGGAGACGTATAAAACGCAAGATTATTTAGAAGATATAGTTCGTTTGGCCTATAAAATGAATGATCTTGAAACGGCACAAAAATATTATGAAATCTGAGTAGCAACATTTCCAAAGATGGGATATTTTATTGAATATTCTCAGGAAATTACTTCTTGGGAAGAGTTTGAAATCTTTACAAAAAAGATTTTTCCTCATGCTTCGCTAGAAAAAACAAAAAAATTATATCAAAGCCTAATATGATTTTTAGAAGAAACTCTCTCAGAAGAACAAGAACAGTTTCAATTATTGAAAGCTTCTGATTCACACGGGGCAAATCAAGCACTTTTTGAAACCATAAAAACGGCACATTATTTATCAATCTATAGTCAAGATCCACAGGTATTTTTATTTCACTTGTATCAATTACGCTCTATTTGGAACCTAAAAGATCAAAATCTCAATCAATTACTCGAATATTTTTTACAACAGTATTCACAAATAGAAGTTGAATATCAATCAACTTTTTCTTCTGATGAAGAGTCAAATTCGCCTCAAACTTCTTCTGCTAGCGAAAGTGATATATCGTCTTCATCTGAATCTCACTTTTCTTCCACTTTAGATAAAAAACTCAGTCTTCCGACGCATTTATTTTTCTATATTCAAGAACAAATAAAAACATTTATATCTCATGAAAATCAGGGGATATGTACTCAGGCAATTTTTCCTTTTTTACATGAAATTGTGAAAGAAATTCCAGAGTATGAATCAAAAGAAAATATTCAGGAAGTATTGGCATATGTTGAAAAATATATTGAAAAAGAAGCAAATATGTTCGCTCAATTTCCTCAAAAAACAAAACAAACTTACCTGAGTTTTATTGAAAAAATAGATTCAAAATATAGTGTTTTCTTTCGTAGAAATATTCAATGAATGGCAAAAAATTTTGAAGTTCCAGAGACTCTTAATAATCCAGAATTAGTCATGCTTCATTGTATAGAATTTCTTCTTGCGAAATATATTACTTCCGGACTATCTTATGAACAAATTTGAGAATTATTAAATATATATGATATTTTTTCTCTTCCTTTAGATGATACTCAACTCAATCTTTTGTGAGAGATGCTCTGTCTTTTTGAAGCATATGATTCTGCTATGGAAGTATTTGTTCATACACATATACAATTTCAAGATGATGTATCATTATATAATATATTAAAAACAAAATGTTATATAACTCAGGAAAAATTTGCTCAATTTGAAGAGAAAATCATAGATACATCTGAAAGTTTCCAAAATTTAGAGGAGTATGTAAGTATGTGTATCAATAATATGGATGATACTCATCTTCGCTTACTTTCTTTATGAAATTATTATATGGTTTTCCCAAAATCACCACAAGATTTTCAGAAAGCACAAAAAATATTTTATAAAATAATATGAACTTGAGATATTGAGGGAATATTATGATTGGCAAGATTATTTGAGTCAATTCAAGACTTCCAATGAGCTATGAAATATTATCAACAAGCATACGAGCAAGATTCTAGCAATCCAAAATATTTAAAAGAATGTTTGAAAATCGCCTTTTCTCTTTGAGAGAAAGAAAAAATTGAACTTTTTATAAAAAATGCTGCTTTTTTTTGATACAGAGGATTTGAAACAGAGTATTTTACTTATTTATGGAATTATAAGAGCGTATTTTTAGCGTCAGATTATTATATTTCTTGTACTCATAAAGATACACTTATAGATATTTCTAGTTTTGGTATGTTTGAAAAAATATATCAGAGAGCAACTCAAGATGCTCAGTATCTTCCAAGTAAATATCAAGAAAAAATCTGAGCTCAAATAGTTTTGTTACTTCAGACTCATTTTGATATATCATATCAGTTATTATTTTTATCTACCTTACTTGAGATACCTGAGGAGTATTCCCTTGAATTTATTTCTCATGCTTTTGGCTTGATGTATGATGAAAACACTGGGGAAAATAATCAAATACTTTTAGCGCAAACACAACTTTTTTCCGATTCGATTGCGAATAATCAAATCCAAGATGGAGAAATACTTCCAATGATACGTGATTTTTATTATTATATGATGAAGCTAGTAGAAAAAATTCCTGGATGAGAAAAACAAGTACAGGAATATATGAAAAAACTGGATATTCCGTATCTAGAAGGAGATTTTTTTGTACTTCCCAATGAATTATCTTCTCATTTATACCATTAGTTTTTAATTTTTTATTGTATGACATTAGATACAAAAGAGTCATTTGCTCAGCTCTCAGAATGAACACTAATTTCTTGAAATAATATTTCACAAGCAGTAAAAGAACAAATATATATTATCACTCAAAATATTCCTGATTTTGCTCAAAGCATAGAACCAGTAAAAAATTACTGAGGTTTTGAAAGAATAAAAAAGAAATAAATACCTTTTTAATTCAAAGTTTTTCTCATTTTTTACAAGATAAAACTTCTGATTTTGTCTTAGGTTTTGATTAATGAAATATTTCAAATGAGGGTACATTTTATACATTTTTGAGAGGATTAAAAGATATGCTTTTTCTGATTCAAGAATTGTACACACTCGATGATATATCATTACAACAAGAAGAAATAAAAATTTTAGAAAAAATAGAAAGATACGTAGGGGAGAATATTCAAAAAATGCAAGAAGTGTTATCAAAATAATAAAAAACTGAAACATATATGTTTCAGTTTTTTATCTTAAATATTTTTTTCATATTTTATATTTTGATTTTTTTATAAAAACGCATATATTCTAAAAAACACTTTATAAAGTATATTAAATTATGTTTGCAATAAAAACTACCAACTTGGTAAAAAAATATAAAAATCATCTTGCTTTAAAAAATATCAACTTTGAAGTAAAGCAGGGAGATTTTTTTGCTCTTT
>JANJUN010000079.1 GCA_024710565.1 Candidatus Altimarinota bacterium
GAGGATTTTTCTTTCAAAATTGAGTTGCTTGTTCATATACATGAGCGACTTCAAGTACTTTTTGGTCTGCAAATTGAGGTGCGAGTATTTGGAGTCAAACCGGAAGGAGTTCTTTTTCACTATCTTCACTGAGTGTAAATCCAGCTGGAACTGAAATTCCAGGAAGTCATGCAAGACTCGCAGGAATAGTATATGCATCAGCGAGATAATTTTTAAGAGGATCGTCTATTTTTTCTCCAATTTTCCAAGCCACATTTGGGCTCACAGGACTGATAATAACATCTACTTTTTCAAAAGCTTTTTGAAAATCTTCTCTGATAAGGGTTCTTATTTGTCAGGCTTTTTTATAATAAGAATCATAAAAACCAGCCGAGAGAACATAGGCTCAGAGTATGCTTCTTCTTTGTGCTTCTTCTCAGAATCCTTCCCCTCTATTATGAAGATAAAACTCATTCATATTTGTGTATGGTTTTTCAGAGCTGTGTCCATATCTTAATCCATCTAATCTTCCTAAGTTTGTTGATACTTCAGCCGGTACGATGATATAATAGGTAGCAATAGCATATTTTGTCATAGGAAGAGAAATATCTATTATTTCAGCCCCTAATTCTTTCATTTTTTCTACAGCGTCTAAGATGACACTTTTTACTCACACATCGATTCACTCTTCAAAATATTCACGAGGAAGTCCTACTTTTAATCATTTTAAATCTTTTTTCTCCCAAATACTAGTATCAATAATATCTTTTCCAGCTATAGAGGTATTTTCTAAAGTATCTTCGCCATTCATGATTTCATAGAGAAGTCCAGCATCACGAACCGTTTTGGTGAGAGTTCCAGGACAATCAAGACTCGATGCCATAGGAATTACTCCGTATCTTGAGTTTCTTCCATAACTTGGTTTAAAACCGACGATATTACACATACTTGCAGGTTGTCTAATACTTCAACCAGTATCAGTCCCGAGAGCTGCCGGACAGAGTCAAGCAGCAACTGCTGCTGCGCTTCCTCAACTTGATCCTCCAGGAATTCTTTTAGTTCCCCAAGGGTTTATAGTATTTTGAAATGCAGAATTTTCAGTAGTTGATCCCATAGCAAATTCATCCATATTGAGTTTTCAAATCGAAGAAAATCCAGCATCTTTCAGTTTTTTAATTACCGTTGCATCGTATGGTGGAATAAAACTTTCAAGCATTTTTGAAGAGGCAGTTGTTGGAACTCAGGTTTCACAAAAAATATCTTTTACTCCTATAGGAACTCAAGCAAGAGGAAGTTGAGTATTTGTACTGAGTCCGTTTGCATTTACAAAATTATACGCGGCTATTTTTTTGTCGTATTTTTCAATTCTTCATAAAAAATAGTCCCATACTTTTTGAGGGGAAGTTTCGTTTGATTGTATTTTTTTAATGAGTTCTATTAAACTTAAGTCTTTCATTGTTCTCGAAATTATTAAATTAAAAAATTTCAAATTAAAAAATGGAACGTTTTTACTTTATATATTCATTTTTTAAAACAAGGCTATTATATTTATTTTTTTAAAAATAAAAGAAAAAACTGAAAAAATAGATATATTTTTTCAGTTTTTCTCTTTGAAAAATAAAAATTATTTTACTTCTTTTAATCTTGCAGCCTTTCCTGTTAAATCTCTGATGAAACCAATTTGACTTCTTCTTACTTTGAATTGTCTGATTATTTCAATTTTTTCAAGAGTTGGAGAGTGGATAGCAAAAATTCTTTCTACTCCAAAAGGTCCTACTTTTCTTCTTACAGTAATAGTTTTTTCTAATGCTGTTTTTCCAGCAGTTTTAATAATAATTCCTTTAAATCTTTGTACTCTTGATTTATCTCAATCTTTAATCGTTTGGTATACTTCTACTTCCATACCAGTTCTGTAATCAGGCATATTTGGTTTTATAAATTCTGCTTGAACTTTGTTTACTAAATCAAAATTTGACATAGGTAATTTTATGTTAATATATAAATAATTTTTTAAAATAATTTAAAAATCACGCATATCATAATAAAAAAGTTTTTTTTTGCAAATTTTTTATTATGAAAATTTCATTTTTATTTTTCTGATTTTTGATTATAGTCACATATATATTTATTAAAATACAGTATGTCTAAAATTATAACACTTGACCCACATTTAGCAAATCAAATTTCAGCTGGAGAAGTAGTAGAAAGGCCAGTTTCTGTTGTCAAAGAATTGGTAGAAAATGCCATTGACGCGTGAGCGACATCTATAAAAATTGAGATAAAAGATTGATGAAAAAGTTTTATTTTGATTCAGGATAATGGAGTTGGAATTTCACCACAAGATTTACCCATCGCGATTGATAAATATACTACCTCTAAAATAAAAAATTTGGATGATCTCTATCATGTTATGACTTTTTGATTTCGTTGAGAAGCACTTGCCTCTATTTCATCAGTTTCTCGTTTTTCAATTATTACCAAAACAAAAGAAAATAATGAGGCTTATAGGCTTGATTTTGATAATATTTCAGGAAAAAAAATCTCACCGACTTTTTGAGAAACAGGAACTCAAATCATGGTAAAAGATCTTTTTTTTAATACTCCAGCAAGACTCAATTATCTCAAAACTGAGAGAACAGAATATGCAAAAATATTAGAATATTTATATGCAATTGCCTTGAGTTATCCTGAAATTTGATTTGAATTTGTGAGCGATGAAAAAAGAATTTTTAAAATGAACTCTTGAGAAGACTTAAAAACAAGAATTTACTTTATTTATACAGAAGCTTTTCAGCAGGATATGCTTGAGGTGCACTTTTCATCCGTTTGAATTGAGATTTCTTGATATATCACAGGGCCAAAGATTTCATTTCCCAACAAAAATAGACAAAATCTCTTTGTAAATCATAGACCTATTTCATCACCGCTTATTTTTAAAGCTATTTCAGATGCGTATAATAGATTTATTCCGCATGGAAATTATCCTGGGTATGTGTTACATATTCAAATTGATCCAACTCTTATAGACGTAAATGTGCATCCAAGAAAACAAGAAATAAGATTTGAAAATGAAAATAATATTTTTAGAAGTGTGTATCATGCTATTTTAGATAAATTAGAAAATTCAAGCCTTATCCATACTTCAGATATTTGAGCGTGAGAATTTCAAAAGGAGTCGGAGGAAACAGAAAATACTTTTGAAAAATCTTCTTTTGAGTCTCCCCATCTCCAAGAACCAAAATATTATACTGGAAGTGGAACAAAATTTAAATCCTACTCTCCCTATAAAAATATCTCAGCACATCCACAGCAAAGTACGATTTCTGATTCTATAAGCTTCACAAAAACATTTTTAGAAAATACTGCTTGCTCATTTGATGAAGAAAATAGTCAAGATTTGCACTATACAAAACTTGGGAAAATAGTGGGACAGACGTTTCATAGTTATATCATTGTTGAAAAAGATGCTAAGATTTTGATGTTTGATCAACACGCATTAGCAGAGAGAATTTTATATGAAAGATTAGTAAAAAAAGAAACCAAAGAGACTCAACAAACCTTACTTATTCCTGAAAATATAAAATTAACTCCTAGTGAGAAAGCTCTTTTAGAGGATAAAAAAGAAATTTTTAGAGAAATGTGATTTGAAATAGAATTTCTTTCGCATAATATTTTATCCGTAGCATCGATTCCAAATTTTATAAAAAAAGAAAATATTCAAGAAATTATTTTATGAGTTATAAAAGATTTGTCAGAATGAAATACGCTCAAATCAAATACTCTAGAAGAAGTGAAGAATAAAATATACGCTTATACGGCGTGTAGAAGTGCGATTAAATTTTGAAATAAACTGAATTTATTTGAGATGAATAGACTTCTTAATGATGCGGTAGAGTGATATAGTTCTACTTGTCCACATGGAAGACCGGTTATATTTGAAATTTCTTTGCAAGATTTGAAAGATAAATATGAAAGATAAAAATCTATCACTTCCTCAGTTTTGAATCATTAAAAAATACCAAAAAGACAAAATCCCTCCTTTTTTAAAGGAGGGATTTTTAAAATTATATCATGAGAATATTTTATTGGAAGAATTATTTATATACCCAAGGAGCAATTATATTGAGAATAACTCAACTTAATAATACTAAAATAAGTCAGATAATTCCAGCAATAATTCTTTTTTTTACTTCCCCAGATTCTGATCCGGTAGAAAGCATAATTCCATTTACAACGATAAAAAGAACTCATGAAAGAGCAGCAATAGCAGTTGCCCACTTAATGATATTCCCCATAATACTTTGAACACTTTTAAACCCCGGTTTTATTTTACACTCATAGAGTCAAGTACTTGCATCTTTTTCTCCACAATTCGCACCAGGAACTTTTTCGGGAACTTTTACGATGATTTCGCTTTGTCATGATCATGAGTTACTACTTTCTTTTTGTTTTTTTAATGTTTCTAATTGCTCCTCTAATCTATCTGCTTCTGATCAATTAGCTCAACTCAATTGTTCTTGAGTTTTTTTAATTTCTGCGTCAATATCAGCAAAAGCATTATTTCAGAGAAAAATACAAAAAAAGAAATATATAAATAAAATTATTTTTTTCATAGAAGGGATTAAAATGATAAAGTTTTTAAATCAAGTAAGAAGGTGTAAATTCCTAATAAGATCAATGTAGCAATAAGAGTATTGAGTACGATGCTTTTTGCTTTTTTTACCTTATCATCATCTCCTCAAGCTGTTATGTAATAGTATCAAGCGAGACTGAGGAAAAATATAGCAATTGGACCAGCGAAGAAAAGCGCAAGGTTAGCAAGGGTAGAAAAAAGTTCTTGTCCTTGTCACTTAAAGTCTCATTTAAATACAACATTTCTCCATACCTCCATCACTCAGATAAAGACAAGTCCCGCTAAAGACCAAAGGATTTTGTTTTTTGATTCGGTAATTTTATCTTCATCTCCAGAGGCAATAATTATTTTTATTCCGGCAAAAACGATGATAAAAATAGCAATAGCAACGACAGATATTTGTAAAAATGTAAGTATATTTCCAAGAGTACTTCCAAATACATCACTATTCATAAAAATATTTCTTTGATAAATAGTTACACTATCTCATATCGTTGAGGTTATATCATCACTCGTTCTCTTGTTTGAAAAAGAATTGTATAAAAGTCAAGGAATATTGATAAATAATAGTCATATAATCGCATACCGAATAGATCTCTTTGCTTCAGAGAGTTTTTGATCATCATCTCACATAGAAAGTATCATCATTACACCAGCGTACACAAGATAAATAACTAAAAGTCCTCCAATAACTATTTTTAAAGTTTTAAAAACTCTCAGTGTGGTCTCTTCTATTTGCGACTCCATGCTTCCATTTTTTTCATCGATAGAAACATCTTTTATCTTACTGGTTGCCTCTCTCGCTTCTCAAAAATTGATATTTCCAGCTCAGGAATACTGAAAACTAAAAATAGAGAGTATGAGGAATAATAAGAACAGAAATATTTTTTTCATAGAATATATTTTATATTATATAGTACTTTCTGGCTGAAGAAAGAAGGTTAAAATCAAATAACTAGTAAATAATATTAAAAGTCAAATTCATACATATAAGAGTATTTTTTTTGCTTTATCGTGTTTATCTGAGTCTCAAGCAGAGGTAAGCACTAAGAATCCAGCGTACATAATCATAAGAACAATGATAATCGCTAAAAAAGAATTTATCCAATTGAGAAGAGTTGTTATTATCTTTGCATTTTCAGTTATATTTTCACAAATATTGGTTCCATAGTAAGACAAAATTCCACCTCATCAGCAATCAGGATTGAAAGTATTTTTTACTACGATATCAGCAAATTTAATGACAATAAATCAAATAATAGCTTGGAAAATAATCGTTTTTCATTTCGATGCTTTATCTTCATCTCCACCAGCAGTCACCATTTTATAGAATGCATAAATTCACATAGCAATGAATATGAAAGAAGCAAAGAGCATGAGCATTTCAGTAAAAGGCTCAACGAGTCTTTCAGAAAAACTTCTTCATAATGATGCTCAAACATCCCTATCAAAAAGTATTTTATAAACTGAAAAAGCTATTTGCATAACGATAATTCAGATACTTGCCCAAAGTATTCACATTTTTAGTTTTTTTTGTTCTTCTTCTGTATTTTCTCAGAAAATAAGTTTTATTACCATAATAATACTTATGAGTAATACTAAAGCAAATACAATTACTCTGAGATCACGGGCTATATTGAGAAGTAAATTTTTAATTCATTTTTCCCCAGTAGTCCCAACATAAAAAAATTCAGTTCACTCCATTTCATTTAATTTTTCATTATTTACATTCCTTCCTGTATTTTCGTTGGTAATTCTGATATTTTCATTTGCAAAAACAAAACTACTTGAGAAAAATAGGATGATAAGAAGAAGTATTTTAGCGATATATTTATACATTTTTTATAAGTAAAAAAATAAAGAGAAAAGTATTAGGTAATTCCAAGTCTTGCTTCTATTTCCATATCGACGTATTTCTTCTTTCTTCCATATTTTTTCCTTGAATATTCTTTTATAATTTTTGCAGCCTCGATATTTTTATAATTATTATCCCAGAGTGTTTTCATGTCAAAAGGACGAGTCGTTGCATTATTTATATTCAGTTTAACATAAGTCGTAAAATTTGCAATCCCAATGATGTCTTGTTGTGATAAGAGAGGAGAATATTCTTTTTCTAAATATTCGGCATCTTCGGCCCCTACCTTAAAGGACATAATGGTTCCAGCATTTCCAAAAACAGCGTCTTTAATACTCGGTTTGTCTCATTTTTTTGCACCATTTCCACCAATTTGTGCAATAAATTGATGCGCCATAATCAGTGCTAAACGGTATTTTCTTGCTTCTGATAAGATTTCTCAAAAGGTTTCGGTAGCAAAATTTTGAAATTCATCCACATACATGAAAAAGTCTTTTCTTTCATCTTCTGGTATATCTGCTCTCGACATGGCAGCCATATTTGCTTTTGAAACAAATATCAGTCATAGTAATTGTGCGTTCAAGGCTCAAATCTTTCATTTTGAAAGATTTACTAGGAGCGCTTTTTTATTGTCCATAATTTCTCTAATATTGAAGGCAGATTTTGGTTGCCCGATAATATTTCTTATCGTTGTATTGGTGATAAAGGGACCAAATTTACTTGAGAAATAAGGAATCATTTCTTGTTTTTCTCTGTCTCAAGTAGAAGCATATTCATGTTCCCAGAACGATTTTACTACTGGATTTTTTATTTTCGAGGTTTTATACTTCATAAAAGCATCATCTACAAAAAGTCTTGGTACATCAATCAGGGTTCCACCATCTTCTACATCTTCCATGAGAGTCAAACATCCATTTCTAAAATAGTGTTGGATACGGGGACCAAAGATTTCATCTCAAAATATTTTTATAAATATTTCTGTCGCGTCCATAGCAGCTCTATCCATTTCTCTTTTTCTTATTTCAGAATCAGTAGATATTACTTCGAGCATATTGAGTCCCATTGGATATTCATCATCAGCTGGATCAAATACGATCGTATCGCGCGCTCTTTCTTTTGGAGTAAAACTTAGAACATCTTCTACCAAATCTCCGTGTGGATCAATGACACACAGTCAATCACCATTCCGCATATCTTGTCTGGCTAAATATCAGATAAATACTGATTTTCATCCTCAAGATTTTCAGATAATATAGTGATGTCTTCCTCTATCTTTTTTATCAAAATAGATAGGTGTTTTTTTATTTCTGTATTCATTATATCACATCAAAACTCAGTCTTTAAAAATAGGAAAACCTCATAAATGTCTATGCACTTGTTTTACTTCAAAATCATCAACGATTTTTACTTCTCCCGTTTCTGGGTCAACTATTTCTTTGCTCCCAATTTTTATTTTTTCTTCTAGTATACAAGGATCACGAGGAAATTTTAAATTATGTGGAGGTGCGAGTTTCTTATAATCCAGCCAATTGATAATCGGAGATTTATTGTAATTGATATCAGGGTAATGATAGAGTGTTGAGAGTTCATCAGATGAAAAGATAGAAACATTTTGAAAAAATCATATCAGTTTATGATTGAATGCAAAATATCTGATAGGAGTAAATATAAAATATAAAAAATCTTCGTAGAGTTGAGGATTATCAAGAGCATTGTTATATTCATCAGTAAAAATAGAAGATGCAGCAATTACGGCGTGAGCACCATCTTCCGCTTTTTTTGGGGTTTTTGACGATACTAAAACTCTAATAGAGGTTCTAAAACCTGGTTGTCATGCAGACTCTCACATGATTTTATGGGCTTCTGTTTCTGCTTGGTTAAAGATTTTATAACTATCTCCAGAACTGGCTCCAGGAGCATTAGAATCTTTTACCATATTATCGGTTCCTTGCACCAGGGCAACAATAGGGTTCCAAAAAAAATCTAAAAAAGGAATATGACTTTTTTTCTTGTATTCTCATTTAGCAACGAGACTCGCTGCATTTTTTGCTTTTCTATTCCATCTTGAACCAATGGGTTTTATGATAATTTGATATACGGCTTTATCTTCTTTATCCAGAGAAGAAAATACATTCGTAAAGTTATTGAGAGGATCATCTTCTAAATACTTAAAAGAACGAATTGGAAAAGCATCATCGTTTTCCTTTCACAGGGATGAAGCTCTGAGAGTATATCCCATTGGTTTGATATCGATATATTCTTTTTGTTTATCAATAATTCTTACTTCTGCATCGTTATAAATAGAAGTAATGTGTTGAGAAACTACATTAACATATCATTCATAAGTAACGATGTAAAAACTCAATTCTCCATTTTCATAGGCAAGTTCCAAAGAAACTTTAGAGTGATCAAAAAAGAAATCAGTCAGAGAGTCCTTCAAACCAGCATCACTGAGTTTATGAATGGCTTTATAGTACATACTCATCATTCCGATTTTTTCTTTAAAATCTTTTTTTGTTTCTTTTTCTTTATCGAGTTTTGAGTCTGCTTTTGGGAGTGTAACTTTCATATAAACGAGTTTTTGAGTCCAAACAAGCTCAAATAAAAGTCTCACTAATTTTATCAGCAAAATACAAACGACAAATATTACTAAAACAACGAGTCCGTAAAAAATGATATCTGAAAGAGAATCAGCAAAACCAGAACTTTCGCTTGAAATATTTCTTTGTTCTTTTTGGGGTGGAGTTTCACCAGATATTTTTTTAGTTACTTCCAGTAAACTCGCAGAAGTAATCGAAATAAAGCTAAGAAAAACTATTATTATAGAGAGAATTTTTTTCATATGTATTATAAAAGGGTAATTTTACTCAGGTTGTATTATATCATAAAAGATGTATTTTTCCAAATTTTATTATACTATCCGCATAGCATCTCAAAAAGAAAAAAATCTATATTTATTTTCTATTGCGTGAGCATAGGCATTTTTTATATTTTCTCCTCCAGCAAAGCTCGAAACGAGCATGATGAGGGTGGATCCAGGAAGATGAAAATTTGTTATAATACTATCCACAAATTTCCACTTATATCAAGGATAAATAAAAATAGAAGTTTCCTTATTTCCATGTCATAAAATTCAATTTTCTTGCGCAAAACTTTCTAAAGTTCTCACTGAAGTGGTTCCAACGGCGATAATTTTTTTTCAGGATTTTTTATATCCACTCAGTCTTTGAGCAACTTCTTTTTTGATTTCAATATATTCACTATGCATTTGGTGGTCTAAAATATTTTCTGCTTCTACTGGTTTAAAGGTTCATACTCCCACATGCAGAAGTATTTTTTCAATGATGACTCATTTTTTTTCTAATTTTTCTAAAAGTTCTTTGGTAAAATGAAGTCACGCCGTAGGAGAGGCAGCACTTCCGTGATTTTTAGCATATACAGTTTGGTATCTTTCTAAATTTTCAAGTTTTTTTGTGATATAATGAGGAAGGGGGATTTCTCCGATTTTTTCTATCGTTTCTAAAAAATCAAATCCTGATGTGTCAAATTTTATATATCTTCACATTTCAGAAACTTTTTCAATAAATCAGTTTAAAACGAGGGTTCAATTATTATCATAAAAACGAATATTTCTTCACACTTTTAGATTTTTCCCGGGATATCAAAGGCATTCCCAAGTATCAAGAGAAATTTGTTTATGAAGAAGGATTTCTACTTTTTTAATCTCTTTTTTTCATTTTGGAAAAATATCTATTTCTCCGTAAAGTCTTGCGTTTATGGTGCGAGTTTCATTTACTACTAATACATCATTTTCTCCAAGTTCATCGAGAATATTATAAAAATTTTTATCGTGTATTTGTTTGGTATTTTTATCTAAAATAAGAAGCTTTGAATGATCTCTTGGTTCAATAGGAGATTGAGCAATCAGTTCTTCAGGGAGTTCGTAATGAAAATCTTTTAGTTGCATAAAAATAAAATTAAGCTATCAGATATCGTCTTTAAAAAGAGGGGTTTGAAAGGATTTAAAATTTATTATAAAAAAAAGAGTTGTTTTATCAACTCTTTTACATATTTCATGCAAGTTTTTGCAGTCTTTGCATTTTTGCTTCTCGTGCTATTTTTACTAAAGCAAGTTTTGCATTTGGTTTTTCAAGCAAAGCGCGAATTTTATTTTTTGTCTTCATTTACGTATAGTTAGAAATTAAGTAAATGAATTTTAATATAAAAAATATAAATGTCAATAGTATTATATTTCCCTTAAAAATACCGGAGTTCCAGCTATAAATCATTTTTTTCTTTCGAGTATTTTCCAATCTAAAAAACGATTTTTTGCTTTTCCAGTATCAATAGAACTATCAAATATCCACACACCATTTTCTTCTACTTTTGAAATATAGGCAATATGTTTTGCTCCAGGATATCTTGATGATTCCCAATAAATGAGGTCTCATCTTTCAATTTCATCTAATTCTTTTTGATTTTGAGTTAATTTTTTGATAATAGTAGTCGAACCTTCGTTTTCAAAAGTAAGGGTTACATCTTTTAGTATATTGAGTTTTTGAAAGATGAGAAAAAATATTCCAGAGCAATCAGTTTTTCCTGTTTCATAAGATGCTCCTTCGAGTTGAAAAAGATGTTTTTCAAATTCATCAATAGGAACTTGCTTAACATTATTTTCGATATTTGGAATATTTTCTAAGGAAAGAGACATTTTTAAAAGAATTCCATCTATACTTTCTTTGATTCCATTTTCAAGATGTGTTATCTCTGGAGTTCAAAATGAGGTTATTCTCAACTCAACTTCTTCATGAGAATTTCCATTTATCGAAGCAAATGCACCACATCACAGAAGGGCGATACTACGGATTACCTGAAGATGTTTTTGAGATTTATGATTGAGAGAAAGATGATTCATAAAGGTCATTTTTAAAATATAAGACAGCTTTATATAGAAAAATATTTTTTTGTCAAGATTTGTATTTTTAAAAAAATCCTAATTTTAATTAGGATTTTTTTAATTATGAAATTTGCGATATTTTTATATTTTTACCATTATTTATAAATTCAAATTCTCAATTTAAAATAAGTTTTTGTAATCAATTTATAAAAATACTTTTTCAGACTTTTTCTGTTCATGCTATTTCTGTTTTTCCAAGTCAAAGATCAATTTGTTTTTTTCCTTCAAATTTTACATCGTCAGTATTATCAATAACTATTTCAGTTATAACGGCATCAATTCAGGAGATTTTAAAATTTCTCTCTCAAATAGTTAATTTCTCTCAATTTAATTTAATGTTTGTTTCTCAAATTTTTATTCCATCGGAAAGTTTAGTGGGAGTTTGAATTTCTCAAATTTTAGATCCAATACTTTCAGCAAATTCAAGTTTTTCTTTATTTCACGTTAATGTAGCATGTTCTTTTTGTTTTCACTCCTTTTGTTGAATGAAGTTAGTTTTTTTAGTATCTAACCAAGTGTTAAATCAAGTTTCATTATTTTTTAAGAAGTCTTTTATTTCTCCTTGATTGGAAAGAGACTTTTCTTTACAATATTCTTTTATGTAAGAAAAAAGAGTGTTTACTAATTTCAGATCTTCTGGACTTAGATCGTCTAAATTTCCAGTTTTTAGATTGGTCTTTATAATTGTTCCAAAATCACTTCAGTCATGATTTATTATGTCTTGGACTTTTATATCATTTATATCTCAAACATTAAGTATATCATCCCAATGTCTTATTTTT
>JANJUN010000015.1 GCA_024710565.1 Candidatus Altimarinota bacterium
TCTATTTGAAATTCTGATTTATCGGCAAGTTTTACGGCTTTTGTCCAAAGACTTCCGGCATTAAGTGCGATTTTTATATGAGTAAAAAGATTATTTTCCTCTAGGTATCTCATCTGAGCGAAAGTTATGTTACTTTGTTCAGTAATATCTCAGAGAGATGACATACTTCCATCAGAATAATAAATATCTGCATAACTTCCAGTTCAAACTTGCAATGTATCTCCCTCGAGTAAAGTATAGTTTTTTACTTGATCTGATGGAATAGAAGCCCCATTGATAGTAATATTTCCTGAAAAATTATATATTTTTGCACTGAGAACTCTTTCATGTGGGTTATAAGCAAAAAGTTCAGTTGAATCCTGAGTGATAAATCTTGGTCCATTATATTCTTTTACCAGATATGGCATATAAACTTGATTTTCTTTTGAAATTCATGACCAATTTGATACGAGTTTTGATTTTGGTTCGTAATGATTCATTACAACTCAAGAAACTTGAAATCAAAGGACTTCTTTTGTATGCGCGTATCCATAATATTGATTATTTCTTGGATCGATAGGAGTATCTTGTAAATATCCTTTGGGAATATTTTCACTCGTTATATATCCACTTACTCAGAAGGTATTTTCATCTTCAAAATTGTGTTCATAAGCTCCATCCACATTATAGAATTTAAGATTTCCACTCGGATATGGAAGTGTTTTGGTGTCATTTGAATAGGTAAGAAAAGTGTTTTTGAGTGTTTGGAGATGTGATTCGACAAGTGAATTTTTTGATTTATCAACTATTCACTGATAACTCGTTACTCATACTACTCATAAAATGATAAGTATAGCAACACTGATAATGATTTCTATAAGAGAAAAACCTGTTTTTGAGAGTTTCATAATATTCATATTAAATATATAAACATCCGAAGTTTAGTGTTTATTGTTAAAATTGTCAAATTTATTTTTTCTTTTTCTTATATTTTTTATTTTACTTTAGGATTTTTTTGCTTAAAATAAGACTCAAATTTTACTTGGATTACTTAATAAACACGATGATATATAATAATTTTTCTGATATCTACAAAAAAGTTCTCATAAATAGTGAGAATAAAATAAAAGAATTATGATACAAAGAGCTCAAAGAAATCGATGTATTTTTCTGAATTTTACAAGAAAGCAGATGATGACTCAAAGAAATATTTCAAATTTATGGAATTAATGAAACACTTATAAAAGAACTCCTTTCTATAAAAGAAATTTTTTGAAAATCCGAATCAAGAGCTTGAGTCTATTCTGGAATGCAAAATTCATTGAAGGAAACTATTCTCTTGAGCGTAAAAATAGCATCTAATTTTTCAAAATCTCGCGCATCTTGTGAGGATTTTTTACTCGCTCTTCTCAAAAATAAAGGGTGGTTTCACCATACTCTTTCTTATATTTGAATTAACCCAGAAGATATCGAAAAAAATCTTATCGAACTCAATAAAATATGAGCCATCGATGGAGTTCATCAAAAAAATAATTCTCCTGAAAATTTAGACGAACCTCTTGATAAAATTATTGGAGCCATCACAGAAAATCTTTTTAATGGTATGATGGAAAATAACTCAGAAATATCAACTCCATTTGATAACAACAAACAACCAAATAAAAAAACCGAATCAAAAACACCAGCACTTGATTTTTTTTCTACTGATTTAACCAAAGAAGCTCTCGATAAAAAACTCGATAAAGTCATTGGAAGAGATACTGAAATCGAAAGACTTCTTTCTATTCTCAATAGAAAAACAAAAAACAATCCCGTTCTTGTTTGAGAACCATGAGTTGGGAAAACTGCTATTGTAGAAGGATTAGCACAACTTATCATAGAATGAAAGGTTCCATTTTCGATGAAAGAAAAAAGAATTTTAGCACTCGATATGAGCACCCTTGTTGCTGGGACTAAATACAGATGAGAATTTGAATCAAGAATTAAACAAATTATTGAAGAAGCTTCAAAGATAGAAAATGAAGTGATTTTATTTATCGATGAAATTCATACTATTATTTGAGCAGGATGAGCCGAAGGAACACTCGATGCTTCCAATATACTCAAACCTGCTATGGGAAGATGAAAAATAAGGGTTATTGGGGCTACGACGCTTAATGAATACCAAAAATATATCGAAAAAGATAGTGCGCTCGAAAGAAGATTTCAAAAAATAGTCGTATGAGAACCTCAATTTGATGATGCTCTGAAAATCATTTCTGGACTCAAAGAAACATTTGAAGAATATCACAATCTCAATATTACTGATGAAGCAGTTCGCTCTGCAGTAGAATTATCTACCAGATATATTACCGATAGATATCTTCCGGATAAAGCCATTGATCTCATTGATGAAGCTTGTTCTCTTAAAAGTATGACCTATTCTTGAGATGAAGATAAGATAAAAACACTCAAAGAAAAAATCGTAGAACAAAATAAACAAATCGAATCATTTGTTATTTCTCAACAATATAAAAAAGCATCTGCTTTGAAAGAAAAAGTAAAAAAGATGGAAGATGAAATCATAAATTTCAAAAAGAAATTTTCTATTCCTAAAGAAAAAAGGCTCAAAATCACATCAAAAGATATTCAAAAAGTACTCAGTATGACATCTTGAATCCCGGTGTATGATCTCGAAGAAAGCGAAATAGAAAGACTCAAAAAACTTCCAAAAACACTGGAAAAATCTATTATCGGACAAAAAGAAGCCATCATTTCAGTTTCTAATTCTATTATGAGAAGCAAGGCTTGAATCTCAAATCCGAAAAAACCCCTTTGAAGTTTTCTTTTTCTTGGTCCTACCTGAGTTGGGAAAACTGAACTCGTAAAAGTACTTGCTGAAGAATTTTATGGAAGCCCTGACAATCTGATTAAAATCGATATGTCTGAATATTCTGATAAAACGTGAGTTTCAAAACTTATCGGAGCCAATGCTTGATATATTGGATACGAAGAGTGAGGACTTTTAACAGAAAAAGTAAGAAAAAAACCTTATTCTATTGTGCTTTTTGACGAGATAGAAAAAGGTGATTTTGAAGTATATAATCTGCTCTTACAAATTCTTGATGAATGAAGTTTGACTGATAATAAAGGAAGAAAAATAAATTTCAAAAATACTATCATCATCATGACTTCAAATATTGGACAAGAGGAATTCAATAAAGAAGCAAATAAAATAGGGTTTGACTTTTCTGGGAAAGAAGAAAAATGAGCCGAAAAAGATTTTTCAAAAGTAGAAGAAAATATAAAAGCAAATCTCTGAGATTATTTTTCACCTGAATTTTTAAATAGAATTGATAAAATCATTGTTTTTAAACCATTGGCTCAAAAATCTATTTCTAAAATCGTAGAAATAAACTTAGAAGATCTGGCAAAAAGAATTAAAAATATAAAAAATATTACCCTCTCATACGATAAAAAAGTAATCAATCATATTGCAAAAGAAGTATATAATCCAGAATTCTGAGCGAGAGAAGTAAAAAGATACATCATCGAAAAAATAGAGGATAAAATTGCTCAAAACTTGATTTATGGAAAAGTTTCTGATACAATAATGCTAACTCTTAATAAAAAAGAAATTGTTATTAAATAATACGTATGAAAAAATGTATATTTCTCATCTTCTGAATTGTATTTATTTTTCCAAAAATATCATTTGGTAACTTTTTAAGTGATCCAACGAGCCTTGATTTATATAAAAAAATTGATTCATGATATTATGAACTCGAACTCAAATATATAGAAAAAGAATTAAAATGATGAGATGTAAATGGTTCGATACAAGAAGAACTCAACAAAAGAGCAAAAGCAAATGGTTTACAAGAATGTTTTTCTTGAGAAATTTGAGCTTCTGAAGTACAAAAAATTTATCTTGATTCTGATTCAAGTACACTCCTCTCAGAAATGCTGAAAGATTGTTTTGATGAGGAAAAAAGTATTCCAGTGGAAACTCTCAACGACTACTTTGGAATAGTAAGAGAAAGTTATATTCAAAATACAAAAAAGGCTCAAACAAAAGTAGATAATATCTATAAAATCGGAAGAATTGGAATGTATAGTGATGGAATTGAGGAAAATTCTCCTTTTGATCTCGTGTTGGATTTGGAAGAAATTAACTCTATTATCTTTGAGGAATCAATTCCATATGATGGAGTAAATAATTTTGATTTGTGAAAAAGTGTGGATGGAATACTCTCTTGATTGTCTCCAGAAGAAGCCTTTTGACTCTCACGTCATGATAGATATAAAAATACTGGAAATACTTGATCTTCCTCTCCTGGAAAAACACCACCCAATATAGATGAACTTATTTGTATCGATGATAACAATAATTCATGACTGAATGATGATATTTTTAAAGAAATTATCTGACAAAATGGTACGCTATGAACCGGAACAACAACATGAACAGGAAATGATAATAATAGCCTTTCATGAAGTGAAATAAAAGGAAGCTATAAAAAAGTAAATGACAATAGTGTGTGGCCATGTAATAATTTCTTTTGTATTATGATTGATTTTGTCATATATAACCATAACTTACTAGGATGAGGAACCAATCTCAGTATTGAATGACTGTTTAAAAGATCAAATACTCACTTAAAAAAATTCTCTGCAACTTCCCTTATACAGTCAAAAATGACCACTAATCATTTCGAACTTTGACTCAAAGATTTGAACCTTCCTGATATTTTTCATGTGGGAGTACAAGTAAGTTATAAACCAGTTCCTCTTCTCAATGTGGATAAAAAAGAAACCAATAAAGACGATGATGAATTTAAATATAAAAATTTATTCACCAAATACTATGCAAATTTAGGACTTGATTTTGAGAGGGCAAATGATATCAATTTATTTTCAAAAAAAGAAATGGAAATAAGAAGTTGATTTGAAAGCCAAGAACATGCTGTTACAGAGTTTGAAGAAAGATTTAATAATTTTTATTCTCATGCTGATGAGATAAAAAAACAAAACAACTATATTTCAAAAACTATCGTTGATAAAAAAGTAATAAACGAAGATATTGAGTGATTTTATCAGAAATATATTGAACTAGAAAGTTTCACCAGGGCACTTATGGAATATACGTTTTGAGCAAAATGAATTATTACAGAAATGAATAAAATTCCACAATGATGATAAATATTTAAAAAAATAGTATGAAAAAAATTATTCTCACATTTTTGATATCTCTCTGAATTATATTATGAAACAATATAACTTTTTGAGATTGTAATAGTTGTAGTATTTCATCCTGACCAGCACCTGCACTTACAAAATATCTGAATAATCTTAAAAAATTATCCCATAACTTCAGCTCAGAAATATCAAAACTTACTGCAAATAATAGAGTAAAAAAAGAAGTATCAAAAACGAAAGCAGGCATTCAAACATCTTTTAACAAAATGATTTCTTGGGATGGGTATTATTCTCTCTTTGATTTTTATGTATTATATGGTTCTTCCAATGTCTATGTTGCTGAAATATGGAGAGATTACAATTTACTTAAAAAAGAAAGTGACGCTCTATCAAAATATTATGATAGAGTAATGAAAAGATGATATGAAAGTGAAGAAATAGATATTGAAAAACTTTGTAGTGGAATAGAAAATTGTACCTTTCAAAGAACCGATACTTTAAGTGTTTTATGAGAAATCATAGAAAATCACGAACTCGTAATGGATTATTATCGTCTGAGTATATTAGGGAAAAGACACCTGTTAAAAAGAAATATTCTCTTTATGGAAGAGAGTTTTAAAGATGATTTATATGAACATTATAACGAATATACTACTCAGCACTGTGCATCTTGTAAGTGATGAGCTCTCGAAAGAGCCAAAAAACAAATTGATATCATAGTAAATTGGCAACAATCAGCAAAAGATGGAATGAAATCATGGCAAGACGCGATAGCAATGCTTGATGGGACCTATGATATAAGAGCGTATGAAAGAAGAGAAAGACAACTCTTAGAGCAAGAACTCAGGTCAAAATGACTCAGTATGAATGCTTCCAACAATGTACTAAAAAATTTGGACAAATATAATGAATCTGGGTGATTTACAAAAAATAATAATTTTATCACCAATAGTTTTGATTATATCAAAAATTCTGTAAAATCACAAATAGTAAGTTTTAGGGATAGTATTTTAGAAAATTTTAGAGGAAATAAAAAAGAGGTTCCTCTTGAATCACTCAGTACGATAGAAAATGACCTCAATAAAACTTCACAAATAGAAGAAAAAATTGCTGAACTTTATCAAATGGAACTTCCTTACGCGAGTTTTCAAGACAATTCAGCTCAAAATCTAGAATCAAAAATGATGGAGCTCCATTATGATCTCAGTCAAGCAATTGAAAATCTTGACTCTACAGTAAAAATATCAAGAAAAGTTTGTAATGATCAATGACAATGACTTGGAATATGTGAATAATACTTATTAAATAATAATTATGAAGAATAAAAAAACCGTTCTTATTAAGAATGAAAAAGAAATAGAAATCATGAGAGAAAATGCAAAAATACACAAAGAGGTATTTGATGAAATAAAAAAAATGGTCAAACCATGAGTAACCTGATACGATGTAGATAAACTCTGCTGAGATATCTGTGAAAAATACAATGTTCTTTGTGGATTTAAATGAGTATACTGATTTCCTGCCAATATTTGTATCAGTGTAAATGATTGTGTGGTTCATGGAATTCCTTCAAAAAAAATGATTTTTCAAGAGTGAGATGTAGTAAAATTTGATTTTTGAGTAAAAGATAAAAAACATGGACTCAATACAGATGCCGCATTTACTATGATTATATGAGATGGACCTCACAAACTTGAGGTAGAAAAATTTTTAAAGGTTTCTCAAGAAGCTCTCTATAAAGGAATAGCAAAAGCAACGGTATGAAATAGGGTATGAGATATTGGAAATGCAATACAAAAACATATAGAATCTCACGGATTTTATGTTATAAAAGATCTCACAGGCCACTCTATTGGGTATAATCTTCATGAACAACCATACATTCCGAATCATGGTCAGGCTGGAAAGGGAGAAATATTGAAAGAAAACATGACTCTTGCTATTGAGCCTATTGTATGATTTGGAAGTGGAAAAATAAAAGATAAATGAGGGTTTGAAATATATGTTGCTGATGGAAGTTTATGAGCTCAATTTGAACACACGATCGTAGTAAAACCTGGATATCCTGAAATTATTATTTAAAGTCAATTTTTAATTGACTTTTTTATAGAAAAGAAATACAATGTGTATGTTTTATATAATAATGTAAAAAATGCCTATGAACTACAAAAATGAATAGCGTTTTATAAAAAAATAATTTTTACTTTTTAAATAAAAAAATATATGAATACATTTGTAAAAAAGTTGAGTATTATCATATGAATATTGGTTTTCCCAATTTTTTCATATGCCAATCAAATTTCAAGTTCAGAACTCAATAATCAAATAAATAAATGAAATATTTTATCTGATAGTTATAACTCGTTAAGTGAATGTAGTACGACTAAAGATGGATATAATAAAGAATACTCAAATTATAAAAGAAGTGAGTGTTTTTTAAATGCATGAAAATATTATTATTTTATTTGTGAATTAGGAATAAGTTGTATAGTAAATTTGACTCAAACATCAGGAGATAGTACTCAAACAACGACTAATACTAATGAGGAAGTTCCAAATAAACAGAGATTGGATGCCTTTTTATCAAAAATAAAAGGAATGAAAAATGAGGTAAAAAATGATACCAAATATGAAAAAATGCTGATTCAATTGGAATGACAATTAAAAGTACTTTGAGAAAAGTATAGATCAAATAGTGTCATATCACAAATGGTATGATATCTAGGAAATGGAGTAGAAAATATCAAAAAAGATTTAGTAAAAAATAAAGATGTTGATTCTTTCTTTTGTGAACTTAC
>JANJUN010000024.1 GCA_024710565.1 Candidatus Altimarinota bacterium
ACATACATATTATACATAAATATATAAATGTCAAAATAAAAAGAAGCCTTAGCTTCCTTTACGTTTTTCATTTCTTTTGAGAAGAGAGAAAACTCATTTTCTATACCTATACAATATTTCCCCTAATGTTTGAATTTTAAATTCTTCATCAAAATCTTGCACACATATTTTATCAACATAATCAAGTGTCTCCACTACCACTAGGGCTTCATCAAACATTTTACCATAAACATGCGCTACCTGAGAAAAAGGATTTCCTGATGGAATATTTGGAGGAATAGATGACATATAATCTTGTACTCATAAATTGATAATCGTTTCTACTAGCGCAACGATTTTTTCCCTAAAATCAATTCACGTATCTTCACTCTCTTCATTTCCTTTTGGAGTAAATAAAACGACCTTATCTCCATATACCCCCTGATCAATATCTAGAATGACTTGTTCATCTATCGTACTTCCTTTCCTTTTTCAAGATTTTGGAAATCTTCATACTCATATTACGTTTCCCATGAAAAATAAATAAAAAATAAGAGCGAATTATAAAAATAATCTAAAAAATGTCAAAGAGAAAATTCCTTTGATTTTTCTCAAAATAAAATTATAGTGAAATAAATATTTTTTAATCCCTATTTTTATGAAGGCTATAATACTCGCTGCCTGAGAAGGAACTCGCCTCAGACCATTTTCAAATACCAAACCAAAACCTATGATAAAGATATTTGGAAAACCTATTTTAGAGCACAATATAGAAAAAATCGTTTCATATGTAGATGAAATTATTATTATTGTAAAATACAAAAAAGAAGTCATAGAAAGCTATTTTAAAAATGAATATATGGGGGTGAAAATTAGCTATATTGAACAAAGCAATGAAAAAGGAACCTGAGCTGCTATCAGAGGAGTATCGCTGTGAAAAACTGATATTTTACTCCTCAATGGAGACTCTATTTTTGAACAAAAAGATTTTGATAAAATTATTCACTTTTCATGATATGGTGCTCTGGTTAAAAAAGTATCTGACCCAAGTAAATATGGGATTTTCAAACAAGATGAAAATGGCATTGCCCAAGAAATCATCGAAAAACCAGAAACTTTTGTCTGAGATTTAGCCAATCTATGAGTATATAAATTCAATGAAGAAATTATTGAGATATCAAAAAATATTCCCCTTTCAAAAAGAGGAGAATATGAAATCACCGATAGTATCAATGCCTTTATAAAAAAGCATCCATTTCATCTATTTCCTATAGATGGTGATTTTATTGATGTTGGATACCCTTGGGATATATTAGAAGCAAATGCAAGCTTTTTAAATGCTCTTACAAAAACCTCTGTTGCCTGAGAAATAGAAGAATGAGTAACGATAAAAGGAAAAGTTATTTTAGAAGATTGAGCTATCCTGAAAGCAGGAACCTATATCGAAGGAAATGTTTATATTGGAAAAAATAGTTCGATTGGTCCAAATGCGTATCTGAGGGGTTCAACTGTTATTGGTGAAAATTGTCATATTTGAGCTTCAGTAGAAATAAAAAATTCCTCTCTTTGAGATCACACCAATGTCGCACACCTGAGCTATATTTGAGACAGTATTATCGGAAATCATGTGAATATCGGAGGAGGAATGATTACGGCCAATTTAAGACACGACAAATGAGATATAAAAGTAATGGTAAAATGAGAACTTATCAATACAAAACGCCATAAACTCTGAGTGATTATTGGAGACAATACTAAAACAGGAATAAAAACTATGACCTATCCAGGAAGAGTCATAGAAAGCGATAGCTTTACCATGCCCTGAGAAATAGTAAAATAAAAGCATCTCTCAAAAGATGCTTTTATTTTACTATTCAAATGGAGCCATTAACGGGAATTGACGCCCTCCCGGGTCAGTCATCCGTTTTGAAAGCTCTTATTCATCGCTCTCAAATTTTTGCAAAAGCAAAAACCCTCCATTCAATTCCTAAGTATGTATTAAAAAAGTCTCCTTTTTGAGGAAACTTTTTTCTTTTCAAATGGAGCCATTAACGGGAATTGAACCCGTGACCTCTCCCTTACCATGGGAACGCTCTACCAACTGAGCTATAATGGCAGTGGAAGAATTATATAGAAACTCAAAAAAAATCAAGCAAAAGCTTGATTTTTTTATTATTTTACTGAAACATAAACATCTCTATACACTCTTCCATCAAATCTTACTCTTCTTTTTTCGCTAAATGAAACCACTCCGTCTCTATTTGCATAAAGAGTAAAATCTTTTCCTTGTGAAACACCTTCACTTGGCCAGAATTTATTTCCTTTTTGTCTTACGATAATACTTCCAGTTCTTGCTTCGAGTCCTCCAAAAATTTTTACTCAGAGTCTCTTGGCATTGGAATCACGACCATTAGCCGTTGATCATTGAGCTTTCTTGTGAGCCATATTTTAATATTTTAAGAATTAAATTTAGAAAAAATTATCTTGATGCAAATCTTGCAAATGCTTTATTTGCTTCTGCCATTTTGTACACTTCTAATTTCTTTTTAACAGCATTTCCTGTTTCATTAGCAGCGTCAATTAGTTCAACAGCTAAAGCTTTTGAAAAATTTACTCATTTTTTGCTTCTTGCTGAATCTAAAATCCATCTTGCAGCTAAAAATAATTGTCTTTTTGATTTTACTTCTTGTGGTACTTGGTATATAGACCCTCATACTCTTTTTGGTCTCACTTCTATTTTTGGCATTACATTTTCTAATGCTTTAAAGAAAATTTCTTCTGGTTTTTTTTGTCCTTTTGCTTTTACTTCTTCAAATGTATCATTCATAAGTTTAATAGCTAAACTTTTTTTCCCTTCTTTCATCACATAGTTAATAAATTTATCAACGAGTGGATCTTTTCCTAATATAATACTCATAGTTTTTTATAAATAATAAAGTAAATTTTCACCAAAAGAGGATAAAAAGTAACTTTGTAAAATAAAAATTCTACTGTTTGCTTTTCTCTTTTTTGATTACTCTTTATATAATAGAGAATTAAGAATTTTAAATTTTTAGAAACAAAAGATTTTTTAAAAATCTAAAATTCTACTTAATTCTTTTATTTCTTTGGTCTTTTTGCACCGTATTGACTTCTTGCTTGTTTTCTGTTTTTTACTCCTTCCGTATCAAGAACTCATCTTACGATATGATATCTTACTCAAGGAAGATCTTTTACTCTTCATCCTCTAATAGCAACTACAGAGTGTTCTTGAAGGTTGTGCCCTTCTCATCCGATATAAGCATTTACTTCATACCCATTGGTAAGTCTTACTTTTGCTACTTTTCTCAGAGCTGAGTTTGGTTTTTTAGGAGTCATAGTAGTAACTTTTGTACAAACTCATCTTTTTTGTGGAGCTCATTTTGGTAGTTCAAATTGTTTGTTCCCCTTAATTGAGTTTCTTATAACTTGTAAAGCAGGAGATTTTGATTTTCTCAATTTATCTCTTCTACTTTTCTTTACTAATTGATTTATAGTAGTCATTTTTAGTAATTTATAGATTTAAAACGACAAAATTTTATTAAAAAATAAGTATTTGTCAAATATATAGTACCTTTCTTGAAAAGTAAAGAAAAAACTATCTTTTTGACCAAGATGGAGATTTTCTCGCTTTTTTCTTTCCTGGTTTTTTTCTTTCAACCTTTCTTGCATCTCTTGTTAATAAAGAAGCTGCTTTCAAGATTTTTCTATTTGCTTCGTCTTTTTCAGATAAAGCTCTTGCAAGAGAGTGTCTAATAGCTTGTACTTGTGCAGAAATTCACCCTCCTTGTACTTTTACTTCAAAGTACACTTTGTCTTTTAAAGACGTAAGTTTAATTGGTAAAAATGCTACATCAAATAAGTCTTGTCTTGTGATATATACAGAAATATCTTTTCCATTTATTGTATTTACACCACTCCCTTCGAATAATCTTACTTGTGCTGAAGCTGTTTTTCTTCTTCCAATTGCATGAATATATTTATTAGCCATAATTTAAAAATAATTATATTTTATTTTAAGTATCCCGGTTAGGGGTAGGTATCCTTTAGGATAAAGTTATTGTTTCTGGTTGTTGAGCTTTAAAACCATGTTCACTTCCAACTACTAGCTTTAATCTTGCTAACATATTTTTTCTTAATTTATTTTTTGGGAGCATTCCAGATACAGCTTTTTTAAGTGCTTCACTTGGTTTTTTATCAAGTAATTTTCCAAGAGAAATTTGTCTAATTCCCCCTAAAAATCCAGTATGTCTGTAATAAATTTTATCTTCAATTTTGTTTCCAGTCACAGCTATTTTTTCTGAATTGATTACTACGATGTAGTCTCAATTATCAACATGAGGAGCATATGATACTTTATTTTTTCCTTTTAATATTGTAGCAATTTGAGTTGAAAGTCTCCCTAATGTTTGACCTTCAGCATCAACTACATACCATTTTCTAGCATCATTTCCTAATTGTTTTGGCATTAATGTTTTCATAATATGCGGTTAAATAATAACTAAAGTAATTCAAGTAATACTAATTTAGCATTATCTCAATCCCTATATTTTATAGGAGTAACTCTTGTAAATCAAGAAGTTCTGTTTCATTTAAATTTTGGGGCTACATTTTTGAATAATTCTAAAGAAGATTCTTTAGTAAATAAGTATTGCATTACATATCTAATAGCATTCATTTCATCTTTTGTATTTACTACATTGATGAGGTTGTCTATCATAGGTACTATAAATGCTGCTTTTTTAGGAGTAGTTTTAATAGCTTTATGTAAAAACAAATTTGTTAAAAGATTTCTTTCCATAGCTTTCCTATGTTGGAATGTTTTTCAGTTAAACTTTAAGTTTTTCCTTACTCTATGTCTCATAATATAAAATTATAAATTATAAATTTTCGTTAAAATTTTATTAACTTCCTTTTAATCATCTCAAAGAAGTTTTAAACCTCTTTCTCAAAGTGCTTCTCTTATTTCTGTCATAGCTTTTTTACCAAACCCTTTTATGCTTGAAAGTTTTGTTTCTGTACATTTAATAAGTTGTTCAATAGAAAGGATATTTCCGTTAATAAGTGCATTGAGTGTTCTTGGTGAAAGTCCCATAATCTCAATTGGAGTATATGTTTCTTTTTCCAATTCTTCTTTAATTTCTTCTTTTTCTTTTTGAAGTAAATCTGCAACATTTGAAATAAAGTGACCTTCTACTTGAAGAGATTCTTCATTAAATATTGAAAAATATGACGATAACATATTTGAAGAAAATTTTAATGCGTCTACAGGTGAAATCACTCCATTGGTAGCGATAAGCATCTCAAGTGCATCTAAATTCGTAATATCTCCAAATCTCGTATCATTTACTTCATATTTTACATTTACTACAGGTGAAAAGTTTGCATCAACCAGTAACACATTTACATCGTCTTCTCTTTTTTTCAAATCCTCTATACTGAGATATCAAACTGATTTTTCTACTCTAATTTCGATTTCTAAAGATAATCCATCTTTATCAATTTCAGTAATATAGAGATCTTTATTTAATATTTCAATTCCAGCTGAAGCTTTTATATCAGAAGCAAGAACTTTTCCAGCTTTATTTTTTGATAATTTAATCCATTCAATATCTGGAGTTTTCTTATCAATAATCAATCCTTTTAAGTTCAGCATAATATCTAATACAGAATCTTTCACTCCTGGAAGAGTTGAATATTCATGACTTACACCCGTTACCTTAATTCCAGTTACTTTTGCTCCTGGAATAGAAGATAAAAGTACTCTTCTTAAAGAGTTTCATAAAGTTACTCAATATCATTTTGGTAAAGGTCCTAATGCAAATTTAGAAACATTTACTTCTAAATCTTGTTGAGAAATTTTTGGAACTCAAATTACATTGTGTATAATATGCATTTTTAGTAAAATTATGAAATAACAAATAGAAAACAAAAAATACTATTTTGAGTAGAACTCAATAATTTTTTGAATATCAATTACCTGATCAAAATCTTCATTTTCTGGTAATGCTTTTATTGTTATTTTAATATTTTTTGGATCAACTTCGATCCATTTTGTTTTACTAACTGCTCCTTTATTTTCTTTAGAAAACTCAGCAAGTTCTTCAATAAGAGATTTGTATAAAGGACTTTCTTTAAATTTATCTCTTAATTCAATCACATCTCCGATTTTTACTAAAATTGATGGAACGTCAATATTTACTCCGTTTAATTTAAAATGAGCATGTGAAACAAATTGTCTTGATTGCATTCTTGTTCTTGCAAAATTTGCTCTGAAAAGAACGTTATCAATTCTCAGTTCTAACATTCTGAGCATTTTATCTCAAGTAGTTCCTGGAGTTTTAGATTTTACGGCTTTTGCGTAATAGGCAGCAAATTGTTTTTCTGACAATCCAAACATTCTTTTTGCCATTTGTTTTTTTCTTAATTGTCATCCAAACTCAGAAGTTTTTCTTGATTTTAGAAGCGCTCTTTTTGATTGACTTAAGTCATATTTTTCCGTACCAAAAAGATTGATCCCTTCTCTTCTACATAATTTTTTCTTTGGTCAAGTATATCTCATAAACCTTGATTTATTAAATACTAAAAATTAAAATATTTTTGAAACTATTATAAGCTTCTTGTTTTTTTCTTTCTACATCAGTTGTGTGGAACTGGAGTTATATCAAATATTCCTCTCAATTCTAATCCTCCTGAAATAAGTCCTCTAATAGCTTGTTCTCTTCCTACTCAGATCCCTTTAACATATACGTCAACGGTTTCTAAATTATGTAAAGTTTTTGCTTTACTTGCAGCTTGTTCAACAGCCATTTGTGCAGCATATGGAGTTGCCTCTCTTGCTCATTTAAATCCAGCTGTTCCTCATGATGCCCAAGTTAATACATTTCCTTTTTCATCAGTAATTGAAACAATAGTGTTATTAAATGAAGCCATAATATGAGCTTGTCATAGTTGTACTATTTTTTTCGTCTTTTTTGACTTTTTAACGGTAGTTTTAACCATAAATCTACTTTATATTAAAATATTAAAATACTATTTTTTCTTGTTAGCAATAGCAACAGATTTACCTTTTCTTGTTCTAGAGTTCGTTTTTGTATTTTGACCTCTCACAGGAAGTCTTTTCTTGTGTCTTTGACCTCTATAACAATTGATTTCTTGTAGTCTTTTAATATTTCCAGCTACAAGTCTTCTCAAATCTCATTCAACAAGAAAATTTTTGATTTCCTCTCTTATTACATCGAGTTCATCTTCGCTAAGCGTTTCAATTTTTCTTGTTTTTTCTATTCAAACTTTTTCTAAAATAACATTAGACATTGGTCTACCAATACCATAAATATATGTCAAAGCTATTTCTACATGTTTACCATTTGGTAAATTTACTCAAGCAATTCTTGCCATAAAAAAACTAAATTATAAATTAAATTAACCTTGTCTTTGTTTATGTTTTGGGTTTTCACATATTACCCTAACAATTCATTTTCTTTTAATTACTTTACATTTATCGCAAATTTTCTTAACAGAAGCAGATACTTTCATAAGATATTAAAAATAAGTAATAAATATTATTTTTTTCTAAAGATAATCCTTCATTTACTCAAATCATAAGGACTAAGTTCAAGAAGTACTTTATCTCACTCTATAAGCTTAATAAAATTAATTCTCATCTTTCAACTGAGATATCACTTTATGATTTCTCATCAAAATTCCTCTGGTAATTGAACATCAAATACCAGATTCGGGAGTGCCTTTACAATAGTTCACTCAACCTCGATCTTTTCTTCCTTATTGGACATAATAATTTCAGGCTTTTAAAAATAATAGCCATGAGAGTCTATACAAAAAAAACAAAAAAGCAAATCTTTTTTTACTTTTTTGTTTTTTGTTTATTATACTATGTTAAACTCTGATTTTTTTTATTTCTTTGTTCTATCACCGCCCTGATTTCTGTCAAAATATTTGGATGTGTTTTTCCTAATTGTTCGATAGAAAACGCGAGTAATACTACCAATGTAGTATCTTCTACTGCTTTCACCGAGGCAGATCTAAGTTTTGGCTCAGTAAAAATTGACATTTCTCCAACAAACTCACCTGGTTTTATAAATCATAGGATTTTCTCCCCATCACATACCTCGAGTTTTCCAGAAGTAACGATATACATACTCGTTGACTCATCTCATTTATGAAATAAGATTTCTCCTGATCTTACCCTTCTTTCCTGACAAAACATTTTCAAGGTATTAAGATCTTGTGAATTTAAAGAAGAAAATAATTCAACTCCTTCTAACATAGAATAATGTATTAATAATAAATTATTTTTGAGTTTCAACTTTAAAGATTTCTAAAATATCTCAAAGTTCAACTTTTACTGGTGTTTTTAATTTAATTCAACATTCAATAGGTCATTCTAAATCAAGCACATCAATAATTCATGATTTCAAATTTTCTATTTTTCCCGTTCATAACAATTTGTCTTTTCTGATAATTCTTGCCTGAACTCCTTTTTGAATTTTTCCATCGGCTTTGAGTTTCAATCATAAAATCATAAACTCTTCCCCTTCATAGAATATTCCTCAAATAGTCGCTTCTCACAATACCGTCTCAACTTCTTTTGGATCAAGCATTCCTGTAATAATTTTTTCAACTCTTTCTGTAATATGATAAATAACTTTCGATGCAATATATTCAATTTTTGTATCCTCAATAATATTTCTCGTATTTCCAAGTAAATCAACATTAAACCCTATCAAAAGAGCAGAACTTCCTTGACACATAACAACATCCCCTTCAGTGATATTTCCTACTCAAGAATGAATAATAGTTACTTTTGTCTCATCGGTAGAAAGTTTTAATAACGCTCATTTTATAGCCTCTAAACTTCCATTCGTATCAGCTTTCACTACTACCTTTAATTGTTTTAGATTTCCTGATTTAATTTTTAACATGATCATATCGATAGAAGAACTTGCTGCTGATTTTTTGGACGCCATAAGTTCTTTATATTCCAAAGCTTTTACTCTTGCTTTTTCAATATCAGAAACTACTTGTACGATATCTCCTCATTCACACACACTATCAAATCCCACCACAAGCACTGGAGTAGAAGGAAGTGCTTCATCAATATTTTTCCCCATATCACTTTTCATAACTTTCACTTTTCCATATGATCATTTACACACAATAGAGTCTCATTTTTTAAGTGTTCCTGTATTGATTAATACCGTAGAAACTGGTCCTAGTTTTGTATCAAGATGTGACTCTAAAATAGTTCCTACTGCTTGTCTATTTGGATTTGCTTGAAGTTGCTCCATTTCTGCAACCAAAAGAATAAGTTCTAAGAGTTGGTCTATTCCAGCTCCTGTTTTTGAAGACACTCCTACCATAGGCACATCTCCTCCCCAATCCTCAGGAAGAAGTCCATGACTCGATAATCATGACTTTACATTATCAATATTCGCTCACTCTTTATCTATTTTTGTTATAGCAACTACTATTTTTAATTCAGCCTCTCTAGCATGATTGATACTTTCTACCGTTTGTGGTTTTACTCACTCATCTGCAGCTACTACTAAGATAGCAATATCTGTTGATTTTGCTCACCTCGCTCTCATTATCGTAAAAGCCTCGTGTCCTGGAGTATCTAAAAATGTTATTTTTTGTCCATTATACTCTACTTGATACGCTCATATACTTTGTGTTATTCATCCAGCTTCCTTATCAGCTATTTTTGTTTTTCTTAAATAATCCAAAAGAGAAGTTTTCCCATGATCAACGTGCCCCATGATACTAATAATAGGAGCTCTTGGTATCAATAATGATCTATCATCTTCATTTAATAGTGTCGAAATATCCCCTGATAACATATCCTCTACTCCAAATCAAGCAGAAATATCTTTTTGTAATTTTATATTAAATACATCTGAAATAATTGATGCTGTTTCATAATCTACTTTTGAGTTAATCGTAACCTTCATACCATTTTTCATAAACTCAGTGATGAGCTTCATAAGTGGTACTCCTATTTTTTCAGAGAGTTCTTTTACTGATAATACATCCGGAATTACTACGGTTTCTCCAGTACGATCAGTTAGATTTTGAACCATGTCTTCTACGTTCTTCTCTTCTTTTTTTTGCGGTTTAATCTTATTTGATCTCGAAAAAGAAAAGTCATCTTCATCTAAAATAATATTTTTTGAATATTTTGAACTTTTATCTTTTTTGAATTGTTTTTTTGGAACCTCTTCATCTTTCTTTTCTCAAAACACCTTTTGTTTTGGTTTCAAAGAAAATTTTACATCTTTCTTAGAAGTATCATCAAAAGGTTTTGATTGAACTGATGAGGTTTGTGTACTCGTAGAATAATTTCCAGCTTTAGGGGTGAATGGTTTTCTTTCTGAAGAACTTGCATTATAATCCTTCTTTACTTCTTTAAAAGGTGCTTTTTTCTCTAAATCTTTATTTTCCTGTCATTTTTTAGTAAAGTACTCCTTTCTCATTTCTGGTTTCTTTACCATTTCTGATTTTTGAGATATTTCTTCAATTGGTTTTTTAAAAATTGGTTTTTTAGGTTCTTTTTTGATTTCTTTTTTCTCTTCGTGCTCTCCACTATCTTTTTCAGTATCTTTTTTAGGCTTAATTTTTCCCTTGATGGTAATTTTTGGTTTTTTATCTAACAATTCTTGAGGAGATGATGGATTTTGATTTTGAGAATAGTAATCATCAACTATTTTTTTATCTGACATTCGCGTAGTAACTTAATAAATAAAAATTTCATAGATAATAAGTTTTTTTTGTGTATTGTCAAAAAAAATAGGAAAAACTTGTAAAATTTGAAAAAAATGTTATAAAGACGATAAATTTAATTCTTAAATTATACCCTATGAGTTGAGATGTGATAAAAGAAATAACTTTAAATTTTTTCCAAAAGCTTTGTATCGAAATCGAAAATATTGAGATTGTTTCTGAGGCAGAAAATATCTATTATATCAAATTAAAAACTCCTGATTCTTGACTCCTTATTTGATACTCTGGGAAAACGCTTGAAGATATCAGAACAGTTCTAAAATCAATTATTGCTCAAAATTTAGAAAATAAACACCTCATCCTCCATGTGGAAATCAATGATTATTTGAGTAAAAAAGAAGACAAACTTCACGATTTTGTCATGAAAAAAATAGCAATAGTAAAAGCTTGAAAATGAGATGTCGTGCTTCCATTTTTCAATTCATACGAAAGAAAAAAAATTCATTCTTATGTGTGTGAACTCAATGACAGTGAAATTTTTACCAAAAGTGTCTGAGATGGAAATGAAAGAAGACTTCATATTTGTAAAAAAAGTAAAAATATTACCATTGATATGGATGGTATTGATATTTAATTAAATATTTGCCCACTATGAAAGAAAGATGAATCCAACTCTTGGTGTTTTTTATGATTTCGATTATTTTATGATGATTTTATTATATAAATAATGAAAATTATAAAAAAGTAAAAGAAATTCAATACAGTATTACCAAACACCCTGAATTACTTCCAGAAAAAGATATCGTATTGTACACCTCATTTGGTTTTTCCAACCTCAGAGCTGATATATATTGGCTTGAAACTATCCAATATATTGGATGAAATGCTATTCACAGTGAATATAAAAAATACTTATATAGCATGTTAGATCTGATTACTGAGCTCAATCCTTTTTTTGAAAAACCCTATATCATATGACAGCTTTTACTCCCATCTTATAATGAAAGATATGAAACCCTTTCTTGAGATGATCAAGAAGGAAACAAACTCCAAGCTGAAAAAATTGGACTCAAAGGAATTGAGAATTTTTGTGATAAAGAAAAAATAAACCTGATTAAAAATGAGCCTAATTTAGAAAAAATATGGTCAGAAGAAAAATATAAAAATCCTTGTAAAACTCCGGATATTGCTTTTTGACAAGGTTTTTTATACTACTTCTATTTTAAAGATCCTCTTGCTTCTGCAAATTATTATAAAATAGCTTCGGCTCATGAGGACGCACTTGATTGAGCTCGTATCATGGCTGCTATTATGAGTGGGAAGTGAGGAGAAAGAGAAAAATCCCTTATGACCTTTTTAACCCTCGCAGCACAAGAGGAGAAAAATGAAGCCTGCAGTATTTTTTCTCAAGAACTCCAACAGATTAGTTATATCACTTTTTCACAAGGAGTTCCGCTCTCCTGAGAAGTAATAAAAAATATAGAAACTCTTAGAAAGCAACACTTTGTATTTGATGAAGAAGCTGAAAAACAAATTATTTCATGAAATAATTGTAACAACTATATCAATAAAGCTATTAGAGAATTAAATCTGGCATATTTAGAACAAGCCAATAAAGAATACTTCGACCAAAAAGGAAAAAATGCACAAAATGCAAAAGAACTCTACCAAGAGTGATATATAGATTTTCTACCAACTGATTTTCAACAATACGAAGATTATGGTATTATTTACATATATAATACTGAAACTGGACATTTTGATTATGAGATGGGAAACTATTAAAGCAGAGTACTATTTGATATTCAAGGCATACTTGACTTGAAAAAAAAGTATGATATGATTTTTTCACTTTATATCTTAAATAATAGATTATGAAATATTGAAAAAAAATCCTATGTTTTCTATGAATTACGCTATTTTCTATTGGGTTTGTAGGTGCTCAGTATGATAATGAAACTTTCAAAACAATACATAGTTCTGACCTCAACTTTCAAGCAAAAGTAGTAGATGGAGAAGTACAGATGTCTTGGGATGCCTTTACCCAAAATAAAGAATATGGATTTTCATATTATAAAGTCGTTCGTTCTTTTGATAAAAATAATCCTTATTATCCTGAAGATGGATACATTAGTTATATTAGCGACATAAATACTACTTCCTATACAGATAAGGATAGATACTCAAAAAAAGCATATTATAGAGTGTGTGCTATCGCTTATGACAAAGGAAAATACAGATTTTGTTCTGATGTAGTTTCAGTAACAAAAGGTGACTCTCAAGAAATAAAAAAATGAGAATCTCCTAAAAAAGATATTCCAAAAGATACTTCTTCAAAGAATATTCTGAATAAAAAAGTTCAAACACAACTTGATAATATCTTTAATAAATACAAGAATAAAATAGAAAATAAATTTTCTCAAGACGAACAAAAAATAGAAATGGTAGACGCTATCATACAAGCACTCAGCAAACATAACGGATCAGAAAAACAAAAGCTTTATGTTAATTACCTTATAGAAAAATTTACTACCTATAAAAGTACTCTCTCTGAATGAATTGGAGAAATAGACTCACTTATCGAAAACTTATTAAAGTAAATAATGAAAAAAAACTTCATCCTTTATGGGATGAAGTTTTTTTCATTATTTTATGCGAATATAAAAGCATCCTGGTATCATATTTTTCCTTTCTTATAAAATTTGAATAAAAAAATTTGACATTTATATAATTATGTGGTTTAATATATTTGTAATACTTATTGATGGTAGCAATACCGATAAATAAAAACAAACTCGTAAAACAAAAATAAAAATAATTAAAAAGTATAATAAAAACTCTTTAACTTATATGTGCCAAATATAATTTGTACCTATAAGTTTGAAGCAAGGCTCCCAAATATCCTTGTAAAACACTTAGGAAAGATAGGTATTACATAAAAACATACGCTCTATACAATTCCGAAAGACAAATGCATTGGGGATAAAAGTATAGAGCACTTTTTTTTTGTAATTTTTTAAAAAATACATATAATCTTGCCACTTATTTTATTTTAATTTTAGATAACTTATGAAATCGAGTATAAAAAAACTAGAAAAATCAATAATCGAACTGACGATTGAAGAAAGCAAAGAAAATATTGCAAAATATAGAAAAAAAGTATTAACTGATTTAAGAAAAAACGCTGATATAAAAGGGTTTAGAAAAGGAAGTAATATTCCTGAAGACGTAATCATTAAACACTACTGAGAAGAAAGAATTTCAGCATTTATGGTAGATGAAGCTCTCAATAAAATTTACTCTCAAGCTTTAAAAGAAAATAATATTCTTCCTATTGCACAATGAGAAATTAAAGAAATAAAATCTCAAGATCCTTTGGTGGTAGTGATGCATATTGAAGTATTTCCTGAAATTGAAGTAGATGCAAAATATAAAAAAATAAAACTTCCAAAAACTCATTTTGAAGTAAAAGATGAAGAAGTAGATCAAACACTCACAGAAATCCAAAAGAAATTTACCCGTTTTGAAGAAGCTTCTAGTGAATATGAAACAAAAATGGGTGATAAAGTATATATCACAACTCAATGATATGATACGAAAGGAAATAAACTTGAAAATACAAATATGGAAAACTATCCTCTTGTACTCGGAAGTAATGTTCTTGTTCCTGGTTTTGAAGAAGGTTTAGTTGGAAAAAAATCTGGAGAGAAAGTAGAACTTGATATCTCTTTTCCAAAAGATTATCACAATGAAGATTTTAAAGGGAAAAAAACAAAATTTGAAGTAGAAATTGAAAAAATTGAATCTGCAAAAACTCCTGAATTTACTCCTGAATTTATTAAAGATCTCAGAGGAAAAGATTTAGATTTTAACTGATTTAAAGCGCTCATAAAAGAAGAACTTCTAGAAACAAAAGAAACAAATGCGAGACTACAAGATGAAAATACTCTTATTGAAGAATTATTAAAATTTTCAAAAATAGATTTTGGTGAATCTTTATTAAAAAATCAAATAGGAAAAGTATACGAAGAAATTAAAAATAATATCGTTCAATCTGGTGCAAAAGTATGAGATTATATCGCATCTCTTGGATTAAGTGAAGAAGGATATATCGAAAGCAATGTAAAACCTATAGCGATAAGAAGACTACAAGCTGAACTTATTCTTCATAAACTTGGAGAGTTAGAAAAAATAGAAACATCTCAAGAGGAAATAACTCAAGAAGTAGAAAAAATTATAGCAAGATTTGGAAGCGAAGAGGTTGTAAAAAGATTAAAAGAACTCTACATTCCTGGGACAAAATACTATGAAGAACTCAAACAAAGAATTACTTACAGAAAACTTATTGATAGTTTCTTTGAATAAAACAATAAAAAATCCGTCAAATTGACGGATTTTTTTAACACCTATGGGACAATAAAAAAACTTGATTTTCTCAAGTTTCCCTATACAAGTTCTACACTTCCTCAAGCTTTTGTGATTTTTTCTTGAGCTGAAGCTGATACTTTATCAATTTTTAAAGTGATTTTAGAAGAAATTTCTCCTTCACCTAAAACTTTTACTTTATAATTTCTGTTTCTTACGATTAAGTTGGTAAGTAACACGTCTTTTGTAATTTCAGTAATACCTTTTTGAGCTAATATTTCTAAATCTCAAAGATTTACCACAGAATATTTGGTAGTAAATTTTGCATTAGAAAACCCTTTTAATTTTGGCATTCTTCTGAAAAGTGGAGTTTGTCCTCATTCAAACCAAGGTCCAACACCTCCTCAAGCTCTACAGTTTTGTCCATTTAATCATCTTCCACAATAGGTTCATTTTCCTGACCCGTTTCATCTTCAAAGTCTTTTAGATTTTTTTCTTGAACCAGCTTCAGATGCAATATTATTTAATGAAAACATAGTTTAATAATTAATAACTAATAACTAATAATTTAATGTTTCTGAAGAAAAATATATCCTCCAGGGCTCATTATTCATTATTTTTTTATTTAAAAGAAGTTAATGCTTTTAAGGTAGCTCTTGCATTATTGATAAGATTGGTAGAACCGTATCTTTTTCCAAGTACATCTTTATACCCAGCAACTGCTAAAACTTTTCTCATTGATCCTCCAGCAATAATTCATGTCCCTTCTGAAGCAGGATGAACCATTACTTTTGCTGATTTAAATTTTGCTTCAATATTATATGGAACCGATCCATTTTCCATTTGCACTTTTACCATATTCTTTTTTGCATCAGATACAGCTTTGGCAATTGCATCAACAACTTCCCAAGATTTTCCAGTTCAAAGTCCAACTTTTCCTTTTCCATCTCCAAGAACGATTACTGCTCTAAATCTCAGTTGTCTTCATCAAGAAGTAACTCTTGTTACTCTATCGATAGCAAGAAGTTCTTCTTTAAACTCTTTTTCTTGTTTGAAGGCACCTGGTTTTTTGAAATTTTTTTCAGATTTTTCCTTACTCATAGATTGTTAAGTTTAAATATTAAAATTTTAATCCAGCAGATCTTGCAGCATCAGCTAAAGCTTTTACTCTACCATGATATGCAAATCATCCTCTGTCAAATACTATTTCAGTAATATTGAGAGATTTTGCTTTTAAAGCTAATTCTTCACCAACTTTTTGAGCTTTTTGTGACTTAGTTCCATTATCGATTTTTAAATCAGATGCTGCACATAAAGTGCTTCCAGTCACATCATCAATTAATTGAGCGTAGATATTAGAATTACTTCTATACACACTCAAACGAGGTCTTGAGCTACTTCCAGAAATTTTTGCTCTAATTCTCTCTTGTCTTTGTAATCTTTTTACAAATTTTGCTAACATAACGTTAATTAAGTTAAAAATTATAAGTTAAAGTTACTAGTCATAAGGATTTTTTATGAGCTTTACTCATGAAAATTTTCACTCATAACTTTTTAACTTTATATATTATTTACCTGATTTTCAAGCTTTTCTTCTAATATTTTCTCATACATACTTAATTCATTTTCCTTTGTAAGGTTCTGGTTTTTTCATAGCTCTAATTTTTGAAACATATTCTCAAAGGAGTTGTTTATCAGAAGAAGAAAAATGAATTGTATTTTTTAATTTTTCATCAGCTTTTGCGAGTACATTTTTTGGAACTTCTACTTCAACTTTATGAGAGTATCAAATACTCAAAATAAGTTTAGTTCATGAAACCTCCATTTTATATCATACTCCGTTAATTTCTAATGATTTTGTGTATCCTACTGATACTCCAACCACCATATTATTTATATTTGCTCTCGTAGTTCCCCATAAAGCTTTTGATAACGGGTTTTCCAAATCTTTTGGAGTAACCGTTACTTTTCCATCTTCTACAGAAACTGATACAAGTTCATGTATTTCAGTTTTTAAAGTTCAAAGTGGTCCAGATACTTCAATCACATTATCAAGAATTTTAGCCTCAACTTTTGGAGCTAATACTACTGGCAATTTACCAATTCTAGACATAATATTATTTTTTTAGTATATAAAATCAATGTATTAAAATATTTCACAAATAAGTTCCCCACCTACATTAAGAGTTCTTGCTTCATATCAAGTAATTACTCATTTTGGAGTAGAAAGGATGTATATTCATTTTCAATTTCTTGATTTTTTAATATCCTTTGTTCAAACATAAATTCTTTGACCAGGTTTAGAAATTCTTTTAAATGTAGGAACATATAATGTTTGTCTTACATCGTTTAATGTAACTAGCAAAGCTTTCTTATTATTTCCTTCATCTACTTCCTCAAAATCAACAATGTATTTATTTTTCTTAAGAATCTTTAATAAATCTGATTTTAATTTAGAGTATGGTGACTTAACTTCTAGAATTCTTGCTAAATATGCATTTCTAAGTCTTGTCAATAAATCTCCGATTGGATCTATTATCATAATTATAAAACTTAATAAACTAAATTTAATTTTTTACTACCAACTTGATTTTCTTACTCATGGTAATTCTCAAGCATTTGCTTTTTCTCTCACACAAATTCTACACATATCAAATTTCCCCATGTATCATCTGGTTCTTCCACACACACTACACATATGAAAAACTTTTGTAGCAAACTTTGGTTTTCTTCAATCTGCAATAGCCCTTAAAAACTTAGTTTTTAATTTTTCAGCTTTTGCAATTTTTGATTTTCTTGCCATTATACTTTTATTAAAAAATTAAAAAATTATTTAGAAAAAGGGAACCCTAACTCTTCTAAAAGTAATTTAGAAGCTTCTTTATTTCCAGTGTTAGTTTTAATTGTGATTTGAATTCCATGTGGTTTTACAACATCTAATTGAGGAACTTCTGGGAATATAGTGTGTTCTTTAATTCAAAAGTTATAATTTCATTCAGCATCAAAACTTTTTTTACTAATTCATCTGAAATCTTTTACTCTTGGTAAAACAATGTTTACTAATTTTTCTAAAAATGCATACATACTGTCACCTCTGAGAGTAACAGAAAGACCTACTGGCATTCATTCCCTTAATTTAAAGTTAGAAACCGCTTTTTTTGCAAGTCTTACTACCGGTTGTTGTCCTGAAATTAAAGCTAAATCTTGTTTTAAAGAAGAATAATCTTTATTTCCAGTTTTGATGTAGGTTCCAATTCACATATTCAAAACAACCTTTTCGATTTTTGGTGTTTGCATTACATTTGACAACCCTAATTTTGTTTTCAAATTTGGAGCCACCTCATTAATATATTTATCTTTAATATACATCTTTGATATATTTACAAAATATTATTTTATTATATAGTCTTTTGCTTCTCATCCTTTTACTTTTACAGCAACTTTTGAGAATCTATATTTTTTAGATCATGATTTGTCATTTATAGTAACGTATCATACTCTGGTTGGTTTCGAAGTAAACGGACAAACAAGCATTACATTTGAAACATCCATAGCAGCTTCTTTTTTAACAGATTGCCCAGGAGTTGTTCCCATTTTTTTGTAATTTCTTGTAACCATATTAATTCCTTCAACCACAATTTTATTTGTTTTAGTTAAAACTTTCAGAACTTTTCATTCTTTTGATTTATCTTTTCCTGATATAACTAAAACTTTATCATCTTTTCTAATTTTCATAAAATTTAATTATTTTAGGTTATAAAACTTCTGGAGCCATACTCACGATTTTTTGAAATCATTTTGTTTTTAATTCTCTGGCAACAGGACCAAAAATACGAGTTGCTTTTGGTTCTCCTTTATCATCAATTATAACACAAGCATTATCATCAAATCTTATAAAACTTCCATCTGGTCTCGCAATTTCTTTTGCTGTTCTTACAATAATTGCTTTTACTACTTTTTTCTTTTTTACAGATCAGTTTGGATCAGCTTTTTTCACTGCTACTACAATTGTATCACCAATGGTAGCATATCTTCTATGAGATCATCCTAAAACTTTAATACATAAAACTTCTTTCGCTCAAGAATTATCAGCAACAACCAATCTTGATTCAGTTTGTATCATATTATATTTCTTTAAATATTAAATTTATACAACTACCTCCCATCTTTTTAATTTTGAAAGAGGTCTAGTTTCTTTAATAGTAACAACATCTCACTCATTGAATTTGTTTTCTTCATCATGAGCGTAGAATTTTTTTGTTACTTTAAATCTTTTTTTATATTTAGGGTGGTTTTTGTAAACTTGGGTAGTAACAACAATTGTTTTATCCATTTTACTACTCGACACGATACCTTTTTTTAATCTCATATTTTAAAAATCTTAAAGAGTATTAAATTGTTTTTTCAGTCATTACTGTCTGAATAACAGCAACATATCTTCTTAAAGGTTTTACTAAATGTGTTTGTTTCAACTCATTTAATTCAAGTTTCATAGTTAACTCGTATAATTTCTTTTGAGCATCTACTAATTCTTTTTGTAAATCAGAAACCTCTAATTTTCTTAAATCTTTTATTTCTTTCATGGCTAATTTATTAATCAACTAATATTTTAGTCTTAACTGGTAATTTATATGAAGCAAGTCTAAAAGCTTCCCTTGCATCTTCTGGTGAAACTCAAGTTATTTCAAACAAGATTCTTCCAGGTTTTACAGGAGCTCTAAACATTTCTAAAGATCATTTACCTCAACCCATTGGAACTTCCAAAGGTTTTGTAGTATAAGGCTTATCTGGAAAAATTCTAATCCATATTTTACCTCATCTTTTAACTTGACGAACCATCGCTCTTCTAGCAGCTTCAATTTGTCTAGAAGTAATAAAACCTCTAGTAACTGCCTTCATAGCATAGTCTCAAAAACTGAGAGTAGACCCTCTGACAGCAAGTCATTTTAATCTTCCTCTATGAGTTTTTCTGTATCTCGCTTTCTTAGGTTGTAACATAAAAACTTAATTAAGTATATAAAAAATTTTTAAAAGTCAAATTTATTATTTTCTTTTGAAAATATCTCATTTATAGATCCAAACTTTAATTCAGATAGTTCCATAAACTGTTTCAGCTCTAGCTGTAGTGTAATCAATATCAGCTCTTACTGTTTGAGTTGGAATGTTTCCTTCTTTAAAAGTTTCTTTTCTCGCAATTTCAGCTCCGTTTAATCTTCCTCAAACTTTCACTTTTACTCATTTTGCTCATTTTTCAATAGCTTTTGAGATTGCTTGTTTAATTGCTCTTTTATAAGGCATTCTTTTTTCGATTTGATTAGTAATCATAAATCAAACGATTTTTGCATTTAAATCTGGGTTTTTTACTTCTTTTACTGATATTTTTACTTTTGCAGAAGTTTTTTTAGATAGGTTTGCTTCTAACGCACCTACGTTTTCACCTTCTTTTCCAAGTACTAATGAAGCTTTTGCTGTATAAACAGTCACTAAAACTTCTTTATCATTTCTAGAAATAACGATATCTCCCGTTGGAATATCCTTAAATTCTTTTTTAAGAATCGCTCTGATTTTATTGTCGATCAATAATTGAGCAGCATATTCTTTTTTATCAGCAAACCAAGTAGCTGACCAATTTTTAATATAAGGAATTCTAAATGCTTGTGGACTTACTTTATGTCACATAGACGAATAAAATTAAAATTTAAATATTTTTACCGTTGTATAACTAATGTCATCAAATATTTCTTTTTAGAAATATTTGCGTCACTATTTAACTTGTAACTCTAATCTTATATTAGATGTTCTTTTTAGAATTGGATGCATTCTTCATCTTGATATAGGTTGTCATCTTTTATATACAATCCCTTTTGTAATAACCAGTTGATCAATATATAAGTTTGCTACATCTTGAGAGTTATTATTCACTGCATTACTTACTGCAGAGTGTAAAACTTTATAAAGAATATCTGCTCATTTTTTTGGAGCGAACTTTAAAAAGTTTAAAGCCCAAGTAGCATTTTTAGTTTTTATTATTTCTGCTACAACTCTTAATTTTTTCGGAGAAATTCTTATATTTTTTCAATAAGCTTTCATAAATTAAAAATAATTAATTATTAAGTTTCAAGCTTGAAGATTAAAGCCTAGATTTTTATATATTTGCCTTTTTCTTTTTGCTTTTCGCTTTCAGCTTTTTAGCTTCAGCATTTATTATTTGTTTCAAGAGTGACCTCTGAAAGTTCTTGTAAATGAAAATTCTCATAGTTTATGACCTACCATATCTTCTGTAACAAAAACTGGCGTATGAACTTTTCCATTGTGAACTCAAAACGTATGTCCAACAAACTCTGGAGTAATCGTACAAGCTCTTGACCATGTCTTGATTACTGTTTTTTTCCCATCAGAATTTAATTTTTCTACCTTTTTCATCAATCTCTCATCAATATAAGGTCATTTTTTTAAACTTCTTGCCATAGTTTAATATAAATATAAATATAAAATATTTCGTTTTTGAAAATGATAATTATCCAACCATTAATTTACCTTTTTTAGTTCTTAAAATCCATTTATTTGTAAATTTTTTCTTGCTTCTAGTTTTTTTACCAAGAGCAATTTTTCACCATGGAGTTTTTGGAGCTTTTAATCAGATTGGGTTATGTCCTTCTCAACCTCCGTGTGGATGGTCAACTGGGTTCATTTGTTTTCCAAGTACTGTTGGTCTCACTCACATATGTCTCGTTCTTCCGGCTTTACCGATAACAATTTGATTATTATCTGGATTTGAAACTTGCCCTAAAGTTGCATAACATTTTTTATGAACGAGTCTAATTTCTCCAGAAGGCATTTTTACTTGTGTATATTCTCCTTCTTGTGAAACGATTATAGCTTGAGAACCTGCAGATCTTACTGATGCTGCTCATTGTCCAACTATAAGTTCTAGATTGTATACAGACAATCCAACTGGAATATTTCAAACCTCTAATCTATTTCCTGAAACAAGTGGTGCTTTTTCTGAAGTCAACACAGTGTCTCCTACTTTCATATCTTTATGAGCTACTACATATCTTCTCTCTCCGTCTCTATAACAAATGAGTGATATCCAAGCAGTTCTATATGGATCGTATTCAATAGTTTCTACTTTTGCAGGTATTGATTTTTTATCATGGAAGTAAAAATCCACGAGTCTATATTTTTTTGCATGTCCTCATCCTTGGTGTCTTACAGTAATGGTTCAAGTATTATTTCTACCTGCATTTTTTTTCAATGTTACCGTAAGTGGTTTATAAGGAGTCATGGTAGTAATTTCTTCAAATGTATTACCAGTCATGGCTCTTCTTCAAGGAGTTGTTGGTTTAAATTTCTTAATTCCCATTTTTAAAAAATTAATGTTAATATATCCGATAAAGGATGAAATTAAATTTTGATAACTGATAAATCTAATTTAGCAGATGCGTCTTTTAAAGTTACATAAGCTTTTCTAGAAGTTCTTTTTCTCATAACCATTCCTTTTTTACCTTGCTTAAATTTTTCTCTTGTATTTAATACTCTTACAGATGAAACTTGAGCTCAGTATATTTCTAAAATAGCTTTTTTAATATCTATCTTAGTAGCAGTATCGCTTACTTCTAAAACATAAGTTGAGTTTTGTAATTCATTTCTTGATGATTTTTCAGTAACGATAGGCTTTTTTACAACTTCAAATAATCTCATAGTAAATTAATTATATGTTATTTTTAGATAAAAATTGACTATCTAAGAGTATTTAATTTTTCAACTGAATCTTTTAATAAAACTAATGTAGTATATTTTAAAAGATCTTGAATATTTAAATAATCCGTAGTTAAAGTTTTTACATTGGCAATGTTTCTTGCTGATTTTTCAATCACTTCATTTTTTGTAGAAAGTGCAAGTAATACATTTTTAGTATATGGAATAGCATTTAAAACTGAAACCATGTTTTTTGTTTTTGCTTCTGAAAAGTTTAAAGTATCTAAAACAAGTACATTGTTTGATTTTACTTTAGAAGAAAGGATTGAACATAATGCTAATCTTCTTTCTTTTTTATTCATAGCTTTTGTAAAGTTAACGGTATTTCTTGGACCAAAAGCAACTCAACCTCAAATTCTAATTGGAGATCTATTCCCTCAAGCTCTCGCCTTACCAGTTCCTTTTTGTTTATATATTTTTCTTGTTGAACCTCTTACTTCAGCTCTTGTCTTAGTATGAGCAACAACTTGTCTTGCATTTGATAATTGATACACTAAAGCTCTATGTATTAAACCCTCGTTCACATCAATACCAAACACAGATTCATTTAATTCAATCGTTCCAATTTCTTTTCACTCTTGATTTAGTAATTTTGTTTCCATTTAGTATAAATTAAAGATTTAAAATTTTATAGAGATTAAAGAATTTCTCGCTCCTGGTACTGGACCTTTTACTCCAAGTACTGACAAATCTTTATTTACGATTTCAACAGGAACTTTTCTAATAGTTACTTTAACATCTCACATATGTCCGTGCATTTTCTTTCCTTTATGTGTTCTTCTTGGTTTTCTGTTACCGATAGAACCAAGAGCTCTATGGAATTTAGAACCATGTGTTGCAAGTCATCCTGAAAAGTTATGTCTTTTCATTGCTCACGCAAATCATTTTCATTTTGAGAAACCAGTAATTTCTACCATTTCTACTCCATCAAGTACATCTAATGTAAGAACATCTCCAACATTAAATTTTGAAGCCTCTTCCACTTTAAGAGGAACTTCTTTTATTTTAGAAAAATCAGAAAAGTTTAATGATTTTTTTCATTCTGCTAAAGAACCTTCTTTCCCTTCTTTTAAAACTCAGATAACAAGTGAAGTATATCCATTTGCTTCCTCAGTTTTTACTGCAACTACTTTTAAAGTTGGAACTTTAAGTAATGTAACAGGAACAAAATCATTTCATTTAACTATTCTTGTCATTTCTAGCTTTGAAGCTAATAATCAAGCCATGTTAAAATAAATTAAAATATAAAAGCCAGAGGTTAAACTAGTACCTCGACAGGAGTACTGTTTAACTTAACCTCTTCAAAAACGTATCATTAGTCTTTTTACAGACAAATAAATAGCCCGACTATTTTAGTAAAAAAAGCGGGAATGTCAAAAAGAAATATTTTTTTTTGATTTCTTGTCCTTTTTATGTATAGTAAGCAAAATATCATTAAATATATGCGTATGAAAAACCAAATACACGAATTAAAAAAATACTACTGCGAAGAGCTTGCAAAAATAAACTCGCTTGATGGGCTAAAAGAACTCAATGATTCTCTATTATGAAAAAAATGAAAACTCAACGATATTTTAAAAGGATTAAAAGACTTAAATGAATCTGATAGAAAAGATATTGGGATGTTGGCAAATGAACTCAAAGATTTTATCAAATGAGAAAATGAAAAAAAAGAAGCAGAAATAGAAAAACTTGATTTTATTAAAATTGAAAATGAGGAAAAAATAGATGTTACATTAGCTTTTCCAAATGAAAATAAAGGACATTTACATCCAATATCTCTCACCAGCAAAATACTCGAAGATATTTTTATATCTCTCTGATTTAAAGTGGAAGACTGACCTCAAATAGAAACCGAAGAATTCAACTTTGATAAACTCAATATTCCTGACAATCATCCAGCCAGAGATGTTTGGGATACATTTTGGATCAGTGATGAAATCAATGCCGATAAAAAAGTTTGAGAAAGATATCTCCTGAGAACGCACACCTCACCCGTTCAAATTAGAACTCTATTAAAATGAGATCTCCCTATTAAAATCATCGTTCCCGGAAGAGTATTTCGTTACGAACAAGAAGACGCAAGACACACTTCAAATTTTTATCAATTAGAATGATTGGTTGTAGGAAAATGAGTTACATTTGGAGATCTCAAATGGACTCTTGATACGGTAATGAAAAAATTACTCTGAGAAAACACCAAACTCAGATTTAGACCAAGTATCTTCCCATTTACAGAACCTTCTGCAGAAATAGATGTAAGTTGTCAACTTTGCAATGGAAGGGGATGTAAAATGTGTTCTGGAACTGGATGGGTAGAACTCCTTGGAGCTGGAATGGTACATCCAAAAGTTCTAGAAGCCTGTAATGTGGATCCAGAAGTGTATTCAGGTTTTGCATTCTGAATGTGAATAGATAGAATTGCTGCTCAAAGATACTGAGTATCAAGTAGTAGAATGTTTTATCAAAATAAATTGAAGTTGAATGAACAGTTTTAATTTTTGCTAGAAACCAAATTATATGATAAAATACTTATGATTATTAACATAAGTATTTTTTTATGAATTGAATAACAACTTTATGGGATAGAGAAAAACAAAATTGAGACTCAACTGTATTAACTGATTGAACAAAATGTTTTAAATTATACCCATTAGAATATTGAATTGAATGATTAGATTTATATATTGAAACTCAAAATAGAATTCCAAGTATAAAAATTACATTTCCTCATTGAATTGATTTGTGAGTTTGAATACCAATAAAAGAATTTGAAATAGATTTTTTAGGATTATTTTTAGATATATACGAAGCTAGTGATATAAAAACAAGGGAAGCGATTTTAGTTTCTGAAATTGAATATATAGAATGAGAAAGCTTATGAGATTTAATTAATCAATCTAATAGATTTCAATGACTAGAATATAAAATACTTCCATTGCTTCATAGAATTCAAGAATATATCTCTGAGGAATCTTGACTTGATATGAATACAAATGAAAAATGGAAAAATCATCATTATTTAAAATATCAGATAAATTCACATAATATAAAAATTCAATCTATTGATATAGAAAATCAAAAAGCAAAACTTATAGTAACAGATATTTGTATGCAAATTTATGAATTTATCCAAAGAAATAGAGTAATAACAAAAAATTTACTTTTAATGAAAAAATAAATCAATTATAGTTATAAAGACAAAAAAACCTTAACATTTCTGTTAAGGTTTTTATTTGTTATAAAATGGTGGGTGATATAGGATTCGAACCATGTCCGCTTCCGCTTCGCTCCAGCACTCTTACGGAGTAACTCGGACTGCGAAGCTCTTATTCATCGCTTCTCGTCTCGAGTTTCTTTCCTCATCGCCCCCTGCTTACGGGGAACATATACTCAAATAACCATTTTCACTACAATTAAAAAACTCTTTCAAAAAATTTTTATTTAAAAATTTCTCAAAAGAGTTTTTTATGGTGGGTGATATAGGATTCGAACCTATGACCCCCTGCTTGTAAGGCAGATGCTCTCGCCAACTGAGCTAATCACCCATATATAATATAAGAATGGTACCCGAGGCAGGGATCGAACCTACGACCTTTGGCTTAGAAGGCCACTGCTCTTCCGCTGAGCTACTCGGGCATAAATCTAATTTTCCTCAGATTTCAAAAAAAATCTTAATATCAAAATCTTGGCAGCTACCTACTCTTACACATCTAGGAGATGCACTACCATCGGCACGAGCTGGCTTAACTTCTGTGTTCGGAATGGGAACAGGTGTACCTCAACCGTCATAACCACCAAGATTTTAACATTAAGACTTTAAAGATCATCGTTTATGTCTTTAATCTGAACAAATAAAGTTAGTTAACAAAAATAATTATTGTTTCGAAAGTTATAAGAGCATTCGTCCTATTAGTATTTCTCGGCTGAAAGTATCTCTACTCTTACACCTGAAACCTATCAACCTCGTAGTCTCCAAGGGGACTTATTAGCTTATAGCTAGAGGAATCTAATCTTGAAGTAGACTTCCCACTTAGATGCTTTCAGTGGTTATTCCTTCCGAACTTAGCTACTCGGCAGTGCCAGTAGGCCTGACAACCGATACACCAGAGGTTCGTTCACTCCGGTCCTCTCGTACTAGGAGCAAATCTTCTCAAATTCCTAAGCGCCTATAGCAGATAGGGGCCAAACTGTCTCACGACGTTTTGAACCCAGCTCGCGTACCTCTTTAAATGGCGAACAGCCATACCCTTGGGACCTTCTCCAGCCCCAGGATGAGACGAGCCGACATCGAGGTGCCAAACTGCGTCGTCGATATGAACTCTTGGACGCAATCAGCCTGTTATCCCTAGGGTAACTTTTATCCGTTGAGCGACAACAATTCCATACTTCATTGCCGGATCACTTTCACCCACTTTCGTGTCTGGTCGACTTGTAGGTCTCTCAGTCAAGCTAGCTTATGCGAATACACTATCAGTCCGATTTCCATCCGGACCTAGCTAACCATTGTGCGCCTCCGTTACTCTTTAGGAGGCAACCGCCCCAGTTAAACTACCCACCAAGCACTGTCCTCGAATTTCGAGTTAGAATTACATTTTAACAAGGGTGGTATCTCAAGGACAACTCCATGAAGACTGACGTCTCCACTTCACCGTTTCCCACCTATCCTGCACATATTAAAACATAACCCAATACCAAGTTATAGTAAAGCTCCATAGGGTCTTTCCGTCTTGCTACAGGTAGTCGGCATTTTTACCGACATTGCAATTTCACCGAGTCCATGCTTGAGACAGTGCTCAGACCGTTATGCCATTCGTGCGGGTCGGAACTTACCCGACAAGGAATTTCGCTACCTTAGGACCGTTATAGTTACGGCCGCCGTTCACCAGGGCTTAGTTTCATTGCTTGCACAAATCCACGTGACCTTCTGGCACTGGGCAGGCATCACCCCCTATACATCCTCTTACGAGTTTGCAGAGAGCTGTGTTTTTGGTAAACAGTCGCCTGAGCTCTTTCGCTGCGGCCAATACTCTAAATTAAAGTATTGGCAGGTCTTATCCCGAAGTTACGACCGCTGTTTTGCCGAGTTCCTTAAGCATGGTTTTCTCGAACGCCTTAGTGTTCTCCACTAACCCACTAGTGTTAGTTTGCGGTACGGTTACATATAAGATAAGTTTAGAGGCTTTTCTCGGCACCAGAATATAGTAGATCCCTTGAGTACCTTTACCCGAAAGCAAATTACTCAATTAACTTAGCTCGACCTTAGAAGATTACGGATTTACCTATAATCTAAGCCTCACGTTCATAACAGCATCCATCAGCTGTGATCTATATCCCGATGCGTCCCCCCTTCACTCTTATACATAGTTCAGGAATATTAACCTGATATCCATCAGCTTTGCCTTTCAGCTACACCTTAGGACCGACTAACCCTACGTCGATTGCCGTTGCGTAGGAAACCTTGGGTATTCGGCGATGAAAGTTTTCATTTCATTTACGTTACTTATATCAACATTTTCACTTCTGATACCTCCAGCTAGGGTCACCCCACACCTTCACGGCATACAGAACGCTCCGCTACCAGACACACTTGCGTGTGAATCTACATCTTCGGTTAATAACTTAGCCCCGTTGAATCTTCGGCGCAAGGTCGCTTGACCAGTGAGCTATTACGCACTCTTTAAATGAGTGGCTGCTTCTAAGCCAACATCCTGGTTGTCTCAGCAACCTCACATCCTTCTCCACTTAGTTATTAATTTGGGACCTTAGATAGTAGTCTGGACTGTTTTCCTCTTGACGATGGGACTTATCTCTCACCGTCCGACTCCTGGAATAGTTTTATGTGGTATTCGAAGTTTATCAGGGTTTACTAAGTTTTGCAACCCGCTAGCCCTATCAGAGCCCTACCCCCACATAATAATTAACCAAGGCTAGCCCTAAAGCTATTTCGCGGAGAACCAGCTATCTCTGAGTTCGATTAGCTTTTCACTCCTTCCCACAAGTCATCCAATGGACTTGCAGCTCCAAATGGTTCGGTCCTCCATAAAGTTTTACCCTTACTTCAACCTGCTCATGGGAAGCTCACCCAGTTTCGGGTCTAGTATGTATGACTAAACGCCCTATTCAGGCTCGCTTTCACTTCGGCTACGAGTTTCACTCTCTTAACCTTGCCATACACACTAAGTCGTTGATCCCTTCTCCAAAAAGTACAAGGTCACCCGAAGGCTCCCTCTCATTGAAAGTATAAAGTTTCAGGGTCTATTTCACTCCCCTCCCGGGGTTCTTTTCACCTTTCCCTCATGGTACTAGTTCACTATCGGTCTTGAATACTATTTAGTTTTGGATAATGGTCTACCCAGCTTCAGACCAGGTTCCACGTGCCTGATCCTACTCGGGAGTTAAAATATACGGTTTAAAATATTTTATGATACGAGGCTTACACTCTCTATGGCTGTACTTTCGCATTACATTCTCTTAATATATTAAAACATATCGGACCTTATCAGGAAGTCCATATATTAATCCCACAACCCCTATTATGCAACGACCTGCTCTTACACACAATAGGTTTGAACTTTTCCCGTTTCGCTCGTCACTACTCAGGGAATCTCGTATTTGATTTCTTGTCCGATGCTACTAAGATATTTCAATTCACATCGTGTCCGCTAAATTTATAGCAATAGTGATTACCACTATTAGGTTCCCCCATTCGGAAATCTTGGAGTTATAACGTCTCTTATCAACTCCTCCAAGCTTATCGCAGATTTGCACGTCCTTCATCGGATATTCAAGCCAAGGCATCCACTTTATACTGTAACTACTCTTACGACTTTCTATTACAATTATTATTTTTGTAGTTAAATTAACTATTGTTAACTAACTTTAATTATTCAGATTATTTTAAAGAACAAATAAACGAAATTTTAGAAGGAAAATTTGAAAAAAAAACTTAAGGATATATATAAGGAGATAGTCCATCCGCAGGTTCTCCTACGGATACCTTGTTACGACTTCAGCCCAGTCAAAAATCCTACCATGGGCCCCCTTATTACTAGAGGGACTTCCGATATTACTTTCTCCCATGCCGTGACGGGCGGTGAGTACAAGACCCAGGAACATATTCACCGTAACATGTCTGATTTACGATTACTAGCAATTCCAACTTCATGAGGGCGAGTTGCAGCCCTCAATCCGGACTGAGATGCGTTTTTGAGATTAGCTCCGCCTTACGGTATTGCTGCTCTTTGTACGCACCATTGTATCATGTGTGTAGCCCCAGACGTAAAAGCCATGCTGATTTGACGTCATCCACACCTTCCTCCTAGTTAACCTAGGCAGTCTCATTAGAAAATACAACTAATGACATGGGTTGCGCTCGTTAACGGACTTAACCGAACACCTCAAGGCACGAGCTGACGACAACCATGCAGCACCTGTCTTATAGCTCCCTTACGGGCACTCTCATGTTTCCACAAGATTCTATAGATGTCAAGTCTGGGTAAGGTTCCCCGTTTATTGTCGAATTAAACCACGTGATCCACTGCTTGTGTGGGTCCCCGTCTATTCCTTTGAGTTTTAATCTTGCGACCGTACTCCTCAGGTGGATAACTTAACGCGTTAGCTTCAGCACTGAGGTTACCCCCAACACTAAGTTATCATCGTTTAGGGCGTGGACTACAAGGGTATCTAATCCTTTTCGCTCCCCACGCTTTCGTTTTTCAGCGTCAGTATAGTTCCAGTAAGCTGCCTTCGCTTTTGGTGTTCTTCTAAGTATCTACGGATTGCACCCCTACACTTAAAATTCCGCTTACCTCTCCCTAACTCTAGTCAGCCAGTTTAGAATACAAACACGGAGTTGAGCTCCGGTCTTTCATACCCTACTTAACAAACAACCTACAAACCCTTTACACCCAGTAATTCCGGATAACGCTTGGGACATACGTATTACCGCGGCTGCTGGCACGTATTTAGCCGTCCCTTATTCCTGAGGTACTCTCATTATGCTCCCTCAGAAAAGAAGTTTACAATCGTTAGACCTTCATCCTTCACGCGGTGTCGCTCCATCAGGCTTGCGCCCATTGTGGAAGATTCCTCACTGCTGCCTCCCGTAGGAGTATGGACCGTATCTCAGTTCCATTGTGGCTGATCATCCTCTCAGATCAGCTACCCGTCATCGCCTTGGTGAGCTTCTACCTCACCAACTAGCTGATAGGCCGCAGGTTCCTCCTCTGGCAATAAATCTTTACTCTTTCGAGACTATCCGGTATTAATCATCCTTTCGAATGGCTATCCCTGACCAGAGGGCAGATACCAACGTGTTACTCACCCGTTCGCCGCTTTCATATTTTATAGCAAGCTATAAAATAATCACGCTCGACTTGCATGTGTTAGGCGCACCGCTAGCGTTCATCCTGAGCTAGGATCAAACTCTTTTAAACGTAATTTTGATTTTATTGTTTATCCGAGTTTTTAGTTCAAGATTTCTCTTCTAAAATTTCACTTATTTTAAAGAACTGTTTTATTGTATTTTTACTTCTTTGTTTGAAGCCCCGATATCTTATAAATTTTTCTCTTTTTGTCAAAACTTTTTTTAATTTAAATTTTGAGAAATAGTTTGTAAAAATAAAATATTTTTTTTGAAGTGGGGGTAGTATATTAAAATAACTTTTTTTGTCAAAACTTTTTTATATTTTCTTTTTTATCTATTTAGAACAATATATAGAGTAGATTTGACATTTATTTATTTTAATGTACATCTCTCTTGAAAGAGCTTGGGTATCTTATGAAAATATATGTTTTTGTCAAAACTTTTTTATATTTTCTTTTTTTTAAGATGGTGGGCCTGGTTGGAATTGAACCAACGGCCAATCGGTTATGAGCCGACTGCTCTAACCCCTGAGCTACAAGCCCATCTTTGAAAGTAAATGGCGGAAGGGATGGGATTCGAACCCACGAAACCTGTAATAGGTTTACTCCCTTAGCAGGGGAGCCCCTTCAGCCACTCGGGCACCCTTCCAAAAAAATTATAAGTTAGAAACTTTTACATCTCTAACTTCTTTACTTCTTTTAATGGCGGAGAGATAGGGATTCGAACCCTAGATGACTTGCGCCATGCCGGTTTTCAAGACCGGTGCAATCGACCACTCTGCCATCTCTCCAAAATAAAACATTTTAATGTACTCTTTTTCTTTTTATTTTCATACTTAATCTTTACATCATTTTTATATTCATAGTCTGAATACAAAAATGGCTCCCCCAGTTGGATTCGAACCAACGACCAAATGGTTAACAGCCATCTACTCTACCGCTGAGCTATGGAGGAATATTTATTTTGCTTACATATAAAGGAGTAACATCTTGCATCTATGACATTTCCTAACGAAGCGAAAAGAATTGTATTTTTTTTTCATAAAATGTCAAAATTTTTTTAACATTTTCTTATCATTTATAATATTTGTTTTAAAATAGGCGTTATTATTGTTTCTTATCAGAAGTTCTATGTATATTTTATTTGAACAAAAAAGAGGAATTTCATTTTTAAATTCCTCTTTTTGGTAACATGTTATTTTTATCTCATTATATCGTCTATATTCATATTCATTAAACTTCCTCCTAATCATGAAATTTTTGGTAAAACCCCATCCCATCTTTCTATAAACTTTAATTTTACGTATTCAGCTCATCATTGTGCTTGGATAGCTTGAGTTTGTATCTTTATTGCTTCCGCCTCAGCCTTAGCGCTTGTTACTCTTGCTTCTGCTTCTCATTTTGCTTGTTCGATTTTTTGTTGTGCTTGATATTTTATAGTTTCGAGTTTATTTTTTTCTGCAAGAGCTGTTTGTTCTGCTGTTACCTTTGCTTCAATTGCTTCATTAAATTGTTTTGAAAATTCAAAATTGGTAATCGATACCCTTTCAACATTTACTCAGTAGAGTTCTAATCATTTAATCAATCATTGTTTTAATCAATCAGAAACTTCTGATCTCTTTAAAATAAGTTCTTCTGCGGTAAATTTTGCTGTAGTTGCCTTTACCACCTCTTGAATAAGTGGCATCACTAATTTTTGAGCAACATCATCTTCTCTTCCGATGGTTTTGTAAATAGTTACGAGTTTTTTATCATTTAACGAATAATTAACCGCAAGATTGGTTGATACATTTTGTAAGTCTTTTGACGCTGAAGATGCTTGTGATTCGGTTTTTTGTACCTTTATATCCATTTTTACTACTGTGGTAATAAATGGTATTTTAAAATGAAATCCATCTAAATATACTTCATCACTGATATTTCAAAGAGTTTTAATCAATCCTCTTTGTCCTGGTTGAATAGTAAAAAATGACGAGTTTGCAATTAAAAATACTATAAATAAAAACAGTCCTCTAAAAAATATTTTTTTTGAAGTTGTTTTTACCCCCTCTATTACTGACATAGTTTTGTAAATTAGAAAATATTATACATCAAGATTTTTTACTTGCTTCGCTCTGGTTTGAATAAATCTTCTTCTTGGAGCTACCTCATCTCACATAAGTATCTTAAATATTTCATCTGCTTTTTGAGCATCTCCAATGGTTACTTTGTACATCTTTCTTACACTTGGATCCATAGTTGTTTCCCAAAGTTGTTCTGGATTCATTTCCCCGAGACCTTTATATCTTTGAATATTTTCTCAGACAATCCCATATTCTCTAATAATTCTTTCCTTTTCTTCATCAGAATAGACATACCATGATTGTTTTCATTTTGAAAGTTTGTAGAGTGGTGGTTGTGCAATATAAAGATATCATCCATCGACTACTCATCTTAAGTATCTAAAGAAAAATGTCAGAAGTAATGTTCTAATATGTGCTCCATCAACATCCGCATCGGTCATGATGACAATTCTATGATATCTCAATTTTGAAACATCAAAAGTTTCTCCAACAGAAGTTCCAAGTGCGATGATAAGGTTTTTAATTTCTTGATTTCAAAATATTCTATCAATACGAGCTTGTTCGGTATTAAGGATCTTCCCTCTGAGTGGTAAAATCGCTTGTGTTTCTCTATTTCTTCATTGTTTTGCAGAACCTCCTGCTGAGTCTCCCTCGACTATATAGAGTTCTGAATTTTCTGGTTTTCTTGATGAACAGTCGGCTAGTTTTCCAGGGAGAGTCATTCCTTCGAGAGCTCATTTTCTGATAATAGTATCTCTCGCAGCTCTTGCGGCAAGTCTTGCTTTGGCAGCTAAAAATACTTTTTCAATAATTGCCTTAGCAGCAGATGGATTTTCTTCTAAAAATTCAAGAAATTTTTCAGAAAATACTGAATCAACCGCTCATCTTGCTTCTGGAGTTCAAAGTTTTGATTTAGTTTGTCATTCAAATTGAGGGTCTACTACTTTTATAGAAATAACGGCAGTAATTCATTCTACCACATCTTCATTGGTAAGATTTTGATCTTTTTCTTTGAGAATTCCTTTGTCTCTGGCATATTTATTGATAGTTCTGGTGAGAGCGGTTCTAAATCATACCATATGAGAACCTCATTCTGGAGTATGAATATTGTTTACAAAAGAAATGATATTATTTGAATATTCTTTATTATACTGCATAGATACTTCTACGAAGATATCATTTTTTTCTTTTTCTACATAAAATATTTCTCCGATTGGTTCTTCATTTTTATTGAGAAAATTAACATATGACTTGATTCATCCTTCAAAGTAGAATTTATATCTTTGCCCACTTCTTTCATCATGGATTTTAAGAGTAATTCATTTGGTAAGATACGCTTGTTGTCTGAGTCTATTAACAATAGTAGTATAATCAAAAGTAGTCGTGATTTTAAATATTTCACTATCTGGCCAAAATTTAATAATAGTTCCGGTTCTATTTGATTTTCCTATTACCTCAATATCACCTTGAGTAATTCATTTCTCAAAAGCAAGAAAGAATTTTTTTCCTTCTCTTTCTACTATTGCTTCCATACGAGTTGAAAGCGCATTTACTACCGATGATCAAACTCAGTGGAGTCATCCTGATACTTTATAACCACCTCAACCAAACTTTCCTCAAGCATGAAGTACTGTTAAAATAGTTTCTAGTGAAGACTTTCCTGTTTTCGGGTGAGTTGCTGTTGGAATTCATCTTCCGTTATCTTCTACCATACAACTCCCATCATTTCCAAGAGTCACAATAATAGTATCACAATGTCATGCCATTGCCTCATCTATTGAGTTATCAACAATTTCCCAAACGAGGTGATGTAATCCTCTTTCATCGGTTGATCAAATATACATCCCGGGTCTTTTTCTCACTGGTTCTAACCCTTCTAAAACCTGTATACTTTCAGCTCAATAGTTTTGACTTTCTGCTCCCATATTTATTAACACATTATGTTTTATTTTACATATCCTTTATGGACAAATTTGTTTTAATATATTTTTTTTGTTGAATAAATCAAGTTTTAATCTATTTTTAAATCTTGTGTAATAGGAAAACCTTGCAATTCTAGCATTTTACGCAAAAATTTTCACTCTAACTTTCAGGCTAAAAAATGAATATGAAGATGTTCTACACTTCTATTCCCCATTGTTTCACGAGTAAAAGAAAAATATTCTTCTCAATCAAAAATATTTTTTACTTTTTTATGAACTTCTCTTAACTCTATCAAATGTTTATCTTCGAGTTCTATAGAAGTTTTTATATGATCAAATGGAATTGCCATAATATGACGGTGGTCTCAAGAATACGAACTCAGGTTGTATAATATTTGCCAATGCGCTCATTGCCAAACTACTTGATTTTGATATTTTTCCTTATCACAAAAAGGACAATCATCTTGCCCAAACATTTCTTTTCAAAGTATTTTGTGATATTCCTCTCTTGAAATTGGTTGAAACATAAAAATCTTTTAGAAGTTAAATCTAAATATGATAATAACAAAAAGATTTGCTTGAAAATTTGAGAGATGCAAATGAGTCGTAGAAAAACTACGATGAATGCGTCTGGAAAAATTTGAAAGTAAATATTGAAGCTATTACCATATTTTTATCCATTAATTTTTGAAGCAGCTTCCAATTTTGCCTGTTCATCGGCTACGGCAAGTGCATCAACAATATGTCCAAGTTTCCCCATCATAATTTGTGGAATACCTGAAAAATTTTGTCCGATTCTATGATCAGTTACTCTATCTTGAGGAAAATTATAGGTTCTGATTTTTTCTGATCTATCTCAAGATCAAACTTGAGCAAGTCTCTGTTCTCATCTTTCTCTAATTCTTCTTTCTTCTTCCATAGTATAGATTTTTGAACGAAGAATTTGTAGTGCCCTTTCTCTGTTTTTATGTTGCGATCTTCATTCTTGACAGAATACTGAAACTCAAGTTGGAATATGAGTCATATGTATTGCTGAGTCAGTTTTATTTACGTGTTGTCCTCAAGCTCATGAAGCACGACATGCTTTTACTTCTAAATCTTCCTCTTTTATTTCGATATCAAGCTCATCTACTTCTGGCATGATAGCAACAGTAATTGCTGAAGTATGCACTCTTCATTTTGATTCCGTTTCTGGAATTCTTTGAACTCTATGAACTCATGATTCGTATTTAAATCTTTTGTACGCTCCATCTCCTTTTACTTCCATAATAACTTCTTTTACTCAACCGGTTTCAGAAAGAGTTTGTTCTACTACTTCAATACCAAAACCTTCATTTTGAGCAAATATCATATATGATTTTGCAAGTTCTCATGCAAATAAAGATGCTTCTTCTCAACCAGTTCCAGCTCTAACTTCAAGCATAATATTTTTATCATCATCGTTATCTTTTGGAAGGAGTGAGTATTTAATTTTTTCTTCGAGTTCTGCAATCTTAGTTTCAGATTCATCTTTTTGCATTTTTGCCAGTTCTCTCATTTCTTCATCTTTTTCATTGTAGAGAATATCAACCGCTTCATTTAAAGAAGCATAGGTGTTTTTATACTCTTTATAGAGTTCTACAGATTCCTCAAGTTGTTTTTTTCTTGAAGAGAGTTCTCTGACTTTTTTTTGATCTTTAAAAACTTCTGGATTTGCCAGTTCTTCTTGAAGTTTATCGTATTCTAATAAGAGGTTTTCTAAATTGAATTTCATAAATTTTTAGTTATATATAAATGTTACTTTTGATTTAATATAATGAAAAATAGGAAAATATCAAGGATATTGATATTTTTTATAACAAAAAACAAAAAGAACTACTTTTATAGTTCTTTTTGTAAAGGTCTTTACTTTCTTAATCTACTTCAGCCTCTATTTCTTGTTCTGTAACACTATCCTCAATAAGTTCTTTTAAGGCTTTGAGTTGGTCAAGTATCTTTTGTTTATTTACTTCGGAAAGTTTAGTATTTGTTTCAAATTTAGCAATCATAGCGTCTATCTTTGTTAAAATATTTGCTACCTTTTCTTGGTCTTTTTCAACAATCGTGTCAACTTTTTTACCAAGACTTTTTGTTAATATTTCTTTTTGAGCAATGATGTAAGATTTTCTCTCTCATCTTAATTCTTTTCTTTTCTCTAAACTCGCTTTTCTCAAGGCTTGATTTTCTTCAAATACTGCCTTTCTTGCATCTATATATGCGTGAGCTTGAGCATCTTGAGGAACAAGAGTTCTTAGTTCTTCAAAATATGATTTAGATAATTCTTGCATTTTTACTCTCATTTCTGCTCTCAAAGCTTCTTTTTGTTCTGGAGTAGTTGCGAGATTTATCTTTGCTTCATAATCAGCTTTTAATGCATCCATCTCTAATGCGTGTTCTTTTCTTAAAGCTTCCACTTTAGCTTTATCTTCAGCTGAAAGATTGAGATTGTCTCTTAGGCTTCCACTTTGAGTTTTAAAATCTTGTAAATTATCTTTTACATTTTGATGAAGAGAGTCTCTTTCTTGTTTCATTTTTTGTTTCCATTCATCTTTAGTAACTCCTGTTTGGGTCAATACTCCCGTAGAAGTTGTTCCAGTTGATGTAGTAATAGTTCCAGAGGCTGTTTCATCTGCACTTACTCAAAGAGTTCATAATACAATAGTACTCAGTACTAACGAAGTTTTTAATATTGTTTTCATAATACGACTATTAAAATATAAAGTTGATTTAATAATTTTGGCCTAATTTATTAAATACATGTTTATAATAAAAAGAAAATGTATGAATTTCGTATGAAAAACAAAAAAATAACTTGATTATTTCAAGTTATTTTTTTTCTCATGTATGATTTCTTTTAAAAGCTTAAGCAGAGGGATATTTTTTTGTGGAGTTTTTTTCTCTTGAAGTATTTGAGTAATTTTTAGAGAAAGTGCATTATAAAGTTCCTTTCTTTGTTTTATAGAAAGGGATGGGTTTATATTTAATTTTTTATCTAATTTTGATTGCAATTTCATCTTTATTGCTTCTATTTGTGCTTCTGATTTTTTCTGAGAAACTACATAATCTTTTTTCTCTTTTTTTCATCATGAAAAATCTCTTTCTTTTTGCGCAAATGCAAGACTAGAAAAAGTAAATAATAAACAAATAAATATACCTATATTTTTCATACTAAAGTGGTTAGAAAATTATTCTTTAAATATAATCTCGATCAATTTATCAATTTCTGCATCAGTAACACTTTCAATCAAATCAATTTCTTCCTGAGTGAAGATTTCCCCACCGCTCAAATACTCATTATTTTGTTGGAGTATCCCTTGAGTCCCCTCGATTGAATTCTGATCATGAGTAATATCTTCTATAGGAGATTGTACTTTTCAAGAAGCATATTCTCATCATGGTAAATTCAACCCATCAACCTGCCCCTGCGTATGAGTTACAGATGAATCTTCTTCTTCTTGTGGAGCAAGAAGTTTTTGAACTTGAATAATTTTTTGCTCATGAGAAATTTCAGAAATTGATTCTTGTGATTGATTGATACGACCACATGAAAGCAATGCAATACTCAAAAAGAAAAAAGAATATAGTTTCATATAATTAAAATTTAATAGTAATTTTTGTAAACTCCCCCTTTTGACTCTCTACTTCAAGAGACCAATGATTGATATCTACTATTTTTTTCACTAGTGCCAATCCAAGACCAAATCATTCATAACTCGTATAACTCTCTCGAAAATATCTCTGAAATATTTTTTTTAGATTTCATTTATCTATTCCAACTCCATAATCCTGAATAATAAAAACTCATTTCTCAAAAAATATTTCTATCAATCCAGATTGATGTGAGTATTTAATAGCATTAGAAATAAGATTTTTTAAACATAAATACACCTGCTCTCTATTTTCTTTTACATATTTTTTTGAGGGATGAATATTTTTTTGAAAAATGAGTTTTTTTGATCAAATCTCATTTTTATACTCATCTAAAATTTCATCAATAAGCACTCATATATCAAGCTTTTGTTTTCTATAGGAAATATCTGAAAGATGTGCCATCCCCATAATACTTTCTAAAATTTTATTTAGCTTTAAAGTAGAAAGAAGGGAAACCTCGATAGCCTCTTGATAATTATGTGTTTTTTTAGCGAGACTTAAAGTTGAAATAATTTCAGTAAGTGGAGTTTTCATTTCATGATTTACTTGGGAAGTAAAATCCTCTAAAGCATGAATATTCTGCTCAATAACTCTAAAATTTCTTCCTACAAATTTATACCCTATAAAATAAAAAAGGATAAAAAATGGTGATAATAAAAGAAAATAGAGTCCCATTTGTTTTCAGAAAATCTCAAAAGAATACTCATGATTAGTAAATATAATAATTTTATACATTGTATCTTGAATAAGGATTTCTCAAACATAATATTTTTTTTCATTATCATTTGTAATTCATACTGGAAGAGTATCTGGATAAGAAAATCCACCAAAATCAAGTATTTTTTGATTATTTTCAAAAATAATCGTATTCTCCAATGTTTTCAAAATAATTTTTTCTAAAGTTTCATCATTTTCCATCTCTTGAAAATATACCTGTTTATTTCTTAATATATTTTCTATTCCTTCTGCTTTTTGTATCAATGATTGTTGGATTTGAAAATGTGCTGAGATAAATTGAATCCCAACAAAAAGTATCTGGATAAGATACAAGAAAAACATAACAAAAAGAGCAAAGTAAACACTTAATTTTATTTTATACTTGTGAAGTAATTGATCGTTTTGCATATATCTTAATTGATTAGATATCATTCTCATCTGATGGTTTGAATCAGATCTTTTTTGAGTTTTTTTCTGAGATATCCCACATAAATATCTACCGTTCTTGATGGGAAAAAATCATCATATTCTCCCCAAATTTTTTCCAAAAGTTCTTTTTTGGTAACAACTCTTCCTTTATATGAAGCAAGATAATACAGTAAGTCATACTCTAGCTTACTCAAATGTATCATTTTTCATTGCTGAAGGACCTCTTTTTTAACCGTATTTATTTCAATATCTCATAAAACGATATTTTCTCATTTGAGTGAATAATTTCTTTTCACCAAAGCTTGTATTCTCAAAAGAAGCTCCTCATAGTTAAAAGGTTTGGTAAGATAATCATCCGCTCAAGAATGAAATCCTGCTATTTTATCCTTTATCGTATCACGTGCAGTTAGTATAAGAATCGGTATATTTTTTCCACTTTCACGTATCGTTTCTATAACATCTATCCCACTATATTCTCACAACCCTAAATCCATAATAATAAGGTCATAATCATTGATTTGTAATTCATAATTTACTTTTTCTCACGAAAAAAGTTGCCCCGATTGTATTCATTCCAATTGGAGATATTTCGCAATATTATTTGATAAAATCTCATTATCTTCGACGATAAGAATTCTCATAAGCAAAAAATTATGTTCTGACTATCATATTGATATTATGATAGAATTGTATGAAAATCGTATGATTTTAAAAAAGTTTTTACAAATTATATTTTAATTTTTCAAGAGGAATTTCTTTTCCTGCTACTTGTATTTTAGGAGAAAATCCTGTGTTTTCACTTCCCTCAAAGAAAAAACTATTATCCATATTTTCATTTTCCATGATACTTTGAAGTTTTGATTCTACCTTTTTAATAACTCCGAGTTTATCTAAAACATCGTACACTCTCATCACCGCTTCATCGTTAGAAAATTCAGTCATTCTCACGATTTGTTCGAGTCTTTTTCCGGTTGCTTTAAATATATAGTTTCCTATATATTCAAGATCAACATGTTTTGGATCTTCATTAAATTGAATATCAATAATTTTTAAATCTTGTTCATTGATAAATTTGATTTGCTCATGATCAACCACTGAAGTAGAAAAATTATCTATCAAATAATCTTTTAATACTTCAATTCACTCTCAAGTAGCAGCTGAGATAATAAATACTTTTTCCCCCAGGGGACTCTCTCTTCCTTCGGAATTCACCTTGTTCTTATTAAATTTTTTCTTAAATTCTTCTACTATAAAATCTTTCATCTCTTTATCAAGAAGGTCTCATTTTGAAAATACAATAATTTCTTCTTTTTTTGCTAAATCTTGAGAAAACGCTCCAAGTTCAAAACGGATATTTTCATAATCCTGTAATACCTGGTCGAGTCTATATAAATCTAAAAGGTGAAGTATTACTTTTGTTCTTTCGATATGTTTTAGAAATTCTATTCCGAGTCATTTTCATTCATGAGCTCCTGGAATAAGACCTGGAACATCTTCTAATACGAGACTTTTTCCTTTATGATCTAAAACTCATAAATTTGGTGTCAGAGTCGTAAATGGATAATCTCCTATTTTTGGTTTTACATTAGTAACATTTCAAATCAGGGTTGATTTTCCCGCTGATGGAATACCAATAATTCAAATATCAGCTACGAGTTTTAATTCTAAAATTACTTCTCTTTCCTCTCAAATATCCCCTATTTCAGCAAAGCTTGGTGCTTGTCTTGTTGAAGTGGTAAAATGTGCATTTCAAAATCCTCATCTCCCTCATTGGCAGATAAGAAATTTCGTATTATTTTCTGATAGATCAATAATGATTTCCTGTGTGTTTGCATCTTTTACTATAGTCCCTACCGGAACAAAAATAACCAGATCATCTCATCCTGCTCCTTGCATAAGATTGGTTCCTCATTTCTCACCATCATTGGCTTTTAAAAACTTTTTATGTCTAAAATCTGAAAGAGTATTGATATTTGATGTAGTTTGAAGATAAACATTTCCTCCATTTCATCCGTTTCATCCCCGTGGACCTCCTTTAGGAATATACTTTTCTCTTCTCCAAGTAACTACTCCATTTCATCATTTTCCAGCAATCAGAGTTACTTTTACCTCATCTATAAACATTTGATAATAATTATTAATAAATAGTGAATAACTAATGAATTATTGGAATGAAAAATTCCACCATTTCGAATCAATTATTTTTTGGAGTATATTGATAAAAAAAAATTTGACAAGAAAAAAAAATATATATAATAGTCAAGCTTTCAGGAAAGAAGGAAATATTTGCGGCTATCGTCTAGTGGTCAGGACATCGGGTTTTCATCCCGGTAACCGGAGTTCGATTCTCCGTAGCCGTGCCATTAAAATATATATTAGGGATTAGTAGACAGTATTGAAAGCAGTTGTAATAACTTACCGATTGTCTAGTAATCCCTAAAATTTATCGCGGAGTAGAGAAGTGGCATCTCGCAAGGCTCATAACCTTGAGGTCGCATGTTCGATTCATGCCTCCGCAACCAAAATAATAAAAAGTGAAAGTATAAAGCATGAAATAATTTTCACTTTATACTTTTTAATTTAAGTCAGTGTAGCTCAGTTGGTTAGAGCGCGGGATTCATATCCCCGAGGTCGGTGGTTCAATTCCACTCACTGACACCATAAGTAAATAATTTAAAAAACACTTCCTCCCAAAAGAAGTGTTTTTTCTTTCTGTGATGGAATTGAATGGAGGTTTTTTGCGATAGCAAAAATAAAATTGCGATGAATAAGAGCAATTTTAACGGATGGCCGACCCGTAGAGCGCCAATTCCACTCACTGACACCATAATATTCTTTTGGTCAATTGAATGAGAATATTTTTCTTCTTCAATAAAGACCTGATGAAATAGCGGAAACTTAGGAATAAAGAAATAAAATAATAACTAATAAAAATTAATCCCCTCCCTAGAAAATAATATAAATTTTTTAGGGAGGATTTTTTATCTAAAAATTTAATAATATGTAAAAATGATGAAATTTCTATAAAATTTTATTAAAAATGTTAAGAATTTTTAACTCTTAACTACTCTAGCCCCAAAAATAATAGTATTATGATAATATAAATAATAAAGTAAATAAAAAAAGTGAAGAAAAAACGTTTTATATATTTTTATACAAAACGTTTCAATTCATACATATTTTATTTCTTTTTGAAAGGGCTCATGCTGGAACCAGAAATAGCAAAAATACCATTTACTAATCATTTTACACCTCCAGAAGCTAATCAAATAGCAACTTTTCCAGGAGTAATTTTTTCTTTATCTAATTTCGCTTGTTCAATAGCAAGATCAATTTGTGCCAAAGCTACTTTATATTGTTGCTCTGTAATATTTCCTGCCCCCCATAACTCTAATAATCTTCTTTTTTCGTTTAAAATTCATTGAGATTCTCTATTTTTTTTGATATCTGATAATATTCCCATAGATATTTGATTATAAATATAATAATTGTTTTATATTTATTTTTTACATATTGTCAATATTTAAAAAATTCTAAAAATTCTAATATTAAACTGGACACTTTGAGTATAATAAAAATTATACT
>JANJUN010000031.1 GCA_024710565.1 Candidatus Altimarinota bacterium
GCATATCTAATATAGGCTACTTCGTCTATTTTTTTGAGTTCTTCTAAAACATATTCTCCAATTTCCCTTGAAGTAATCTTTCTTTTATTGAGGAGTTTTTGTTCAATATGAAACATGACATTATCAATATTTTTTACACTCACCCCTCTTTTATTAAAGGCTTTTAGGATACTTCCATAGAGTTTTTCTTCGTTGTATTCTTCCATTTTCCCAAGCGTTTTTTCCACCATTAAAGATACTTTTTCGTATTTCTCAAAAGTATTAAATCTATTTCCACAGTTTAAGCATTCTCTTCTTCTTTTTATTGATTTTCCATCTTCTGTAATACGAGAATCTAAAACTTTTGTATCGGTATTTCCACAGGTTGGACAGTACATATGTAGGCTATTATTAAGTAATTTATGGTATATTTTTTAATTTTTCTTCTTTTTCAAGAGCTACTTTAAAAAGTACATCATTTTCAAAAGTTGCATGTTCTTTGGTATCTTTTTCTAGTTTTTCAAGCATTTTATAGGTCGTAGTATAGGCATTACAAGCATCACTTGGGAGAGCATATTTATTGGATAAGAGGCTCATTTCTTCAAAATAGGTATCGAAAATATCATGTTCGTGTTCCATTTGAGATATCGGATTTTGAATACTTCCACAATGAAATCATCAGAGTTTTGTATCAGTATCTATACATTTTTGAATTTCTTGCAACATAGGAAATAAAACATTTTCTTCTTTGTGTAGATGTTTTATCATATCATTTTTAAACTTTCCAAAAATGATATTTATCTTTTCAAATTCAGGATGGTGCTCACCATGAACAGAAATAATTTTATTAAGCAAGAGCTGTATTTTTGGGAGATCCTCTTTGAGAGGTTGGTGATATGTTTTCAAAACATAATCAATTCATTCTATGAGATTTTCTATATGGTTCATATATTTAATTTAAATTCTAATAATACATTTTTCTACGTATTTTACTGCTATATTTTTAAAGTCAATAAGCTCTTTTTCTAGAAAACTCTCTCCATCAAAATTTTTTATCAGAGTATTTCATCATTTATAATTTTGGAGAAAGTATTTTTTGGCTCAAGAGATTTGTTTCATAACGTTTTCAAAATCCTCAAGAGAGTGATAATTTTTTATTAAAGTCGTTCTAAATTCATAATCAACGGGAGAATTTTTAATGATTTCAATACTTTCTAAATAGGGTTTTTTATGAAAATGAAAATCTAAATTTTGTTCGCTGTGGAACTCACTTTCAGCTCAAACAGTCCTCGCTTCACTAAATTTAGATTTTCATTTTCACACTCATAGTAAATCTTCTATATTTTCATAATCTCATTTGATATCCATAGCGATATAATCAAGCAGTTTTTTATCAATAAGTCTTTGTAATATTTCAGGATTTTGTCCATTGGTATCGAGTTTTACGAGAAAACCGAGGTCTTTTATTCTTTGGCAAAAGGATTCTAAATCTTTTTGTAATGTTGGTTCTCCTCAGCAAATAACTACTCCATCTAAAAGTCAGATTTTTGTTTTCAAGAAATTAAAAAATATTTCTTCTGGAATAAAATCTTTTATTTCTCTGATTTTTTCAGGAAGTACAAATTCGCTATTATGACAATACGAACATCTGAGATTACATCCTGCCGTGAATATAATGCAAGCTACCTTGCCTGGAAAATCAAGCAAGGTAGTTTTTTGAATTCAAGAAATGAGCATACTAATTTTTGTAATCAGCTATAAATTGAGAATTATTACTGGTTTCTTCTTTAAAATATTCTCTTGAGTAAAATTCTGATTTTTTTCAAATATTGAAGTGACTTACTGGTCTAAAATATCCCATAACTCTTGTATAAATTTCACATTTTGTTCTTTGAAGATTCGTTTCCATAGTTTTTTATTAAGAATTAAAATTATTTAGATATTTGTTTAATAATTATTTTTTTACTCACTGCGGAACTTGACTTTGTCTTCGAACAGTCCTCGTTTCATAAAAAAATAATTATTAAACTTTAATTTATCTTGCCGTATAAATTTCTCTTGTTTCAGTATCAAATTTTTCTCAAGTATATCCGATTTCTTCATCACATTTTGGACAATAGTCATGTTCTCAAGCGATATATCCGTGTTTTGGACAGATAGAAAAAGTTGGAGTTATCGTGATATAGGGAAGTTGATAATTTTCTAAAACTTTTTTTACAAGGGATTTACATGCTTGTCCATCACTCACTCTTTCTCATAGGTAGAGGTGAAGTACCGTTCCTCAAGTATATTTGCATTGGAGTTCATTTTGATACTCAAGTGCTTCAAAGGCATCATCGGTAAATCAAACAGGGAGTTGAGATGAGTTGGTGTAATAGGGAGCTTGCATCGTTCCAGCTTGTATGATATCTGGAATTTGTTTTTTGTCTTCTTTGGCAAATCTGTAGGTCGTTCCTTCAGCTGGAGTAGCTTCTAGGTTGTAGAGATTTCCTGTTTCTTCTTGGAATTTTTTGAGTTCGTCTCTCATAAATTCAAGGATTTCTATAGAGAAGTTTTTTCAAAATTCGGTTGTTACGTCTTCTTTTCATGCAGTAAAATTGAGAATAGCTTCGTTCATCCCATTGAGTCCAATAGTAGAAAAATGATTTCTAAAACTGTGTAAATATCTCTTTGTATACGGATAGAGTCCAGCATCTAACCATTTGGTAAGTTCTTTTCTTTTGAGTTCTAAAGAAGTTTTTGCTTGATTCATAAGGTATAAAACTCTCTTTTTAAACGCTTCTGCATCTCAGGCTGTTTGGTATCCGATACGAGGCATATTTATCGTAACTACTCAGATACTTCCTGTCATCTCAGCAGAACCAAAGAGTCCATTTCCTCTTTTGAGAAGTTCTTTTAGATCGAGTTGTAATCTACAACACATACTTCTTACTGCGCCTGGAGTATAAGCTTCAGAGTTTGGAACTCTTGAAATACTTCCATCAGGATTTTTTACTTTTTTATATTGACTTCAGACAAAGTTTTGAAAATAAGGAATTCCATATTTTGCCGTCATTTCAAATATTCCATCAACAATAGGATTATTCCAATCAAAATCTTCGGTAATATTGTAGGTTGGTATAGGGAAGGTAAATACATTTCCTTTTGCATCTCAGGCAGTATATACTTCAACGAGTGCTTTATTGATGAGATCCATTTCTTCTTGAAGTTCACCAAATTTTTTTTCATAGTATCCGGCATTGACTCCTCATAAAAATAAGGCTTTATCTTTGAGATCATCGGGACAATTGAGATCTAAGGTGATATTGGTAAATGGAGTTTGTGTTCCCCAACGAGATGGAACATTGAGTCCAAATATGAAATTTTGCATTTGTTGCACGACATATTTATAGGTTTTATTATAAATATAATTATTTTTTTCTTGAAGAGAATCAAATTGTGCATGAACGGTTTCGAGTTCTTTTTCTACTCATTTTTTATATTTATG
>JANJUN010000044.1 GCA_024710565.1 Candidatus Altimarinota bacterium
GTAAAAGGAAACACTGCTGATGGAAAAGTTACAAAAGATGCGATTACCAATACTGGTTTAACTATAAAAGTTCCTGGTTTTGTAAATCAATGAGACGAAGTTATTGTAAACACTGAAACTGGTGATTACATGGAAAGAGCAAAATAGTATAAAAAAAAGAAATTCTAACGAATTTCTTTTTTTTATACTATTTCTCAATTTAACACCCAAGCATCAATTCATGTAATTTTTACTTTTACAATATCTCCTATTTTTACACCATCTTTTTTTTCAAAAAATACTTCTTTAAAATTTCTCGTTCTCCCAAAAAAATATTCATCTTTTTCTCAAGAAATAAGTATTTCCTCTTCTCTTCCCATCATAAGCTGTCCTCTTTTTTGTACATTTTCTTCTAAAACACTATTTAACATATGCCATCTTGCTGCTTTAACAGCATCAGGAACATCATCTGGATAGATTTTCGAAGCAATAGTTCCACTTCTCACAGAATATCTCGCTATATAAACAAAATCAATTTCTAATTCTCTTATTGCATTGACAGTATCTTGAAACATTTCTTCAGTTTCTCAAGAATATCATACTATGATGTCTGTTGAAATAGAAAAAAGTGGGTCTTTCGTTCTCAGATACTCTACCATTTTTTTAAAATCTCCATAAGTATGACGTCTGTTCATTCTTTTGAGCATTTCATCATTTCCAGACTGCAGGGCAAAATGAAGATAATTACAAGTTTTATCCAAATCAAAATGAGCATCTAAAATATCCTGAGTCATATCATGTGGATTGGATGAAGTAAAGCGAATTCTATCAATTCACTCTATTTTATTTATATCATCAAGCAATGCTCGAAATGGTGAAACTCCAAGTCAAGCATTCCAAGCCATTTTTTCTTCATTCCAAAGTTTTGAGTTTTTTTGTTTTCCATAACTATTTACATTCTGTCATACTAAAGAAATTTCTTTCGTTCATGATTGAGCTAATTGTGTTATTTCTGCGATAATATCTGAATGCTCTCTAGAAATTTCTCTTCATCTCGTATATGGTACAATACAAAAAGTACAAAAATTATCACACCCAGTTTGTACTATTACTGATGCTGAAAACTTATTTTCCCTCAATTGCGATTGTTTCAGATAATCATCAAATTTATCATCACTTCCTATTTTTTCTCAGTAAATATGTGTTAATATGAGATTCAGATATTTTACCTCCTCTATTCTTAAGGTAAAATCGAGATTGTCCAATTTTGGAAATAATTTATCATCGTGATTAAAAATTCATGAATTATCTGATAGATATGTAATATCTTTTGCTACATCTCTGTGAGTTTGGGAGTAATATTTTTGATTCATTCAAGTTTTTCTCACCATACATCAAGTAATTCAAACCATAATACTTTTGGAGTTGAGTGTATTTAATACCTTAATTTCTTTCAAGAGACTGTATACTCTATCTTCTCATTTTTTTCTTACACTACAAGTATTAAGTATGATTAAATCTGCTGTTTTATAGTCAGATGTTTTTTTAAATCATGATTGTAAAAGTATCATATTTATTTTTTCACTGTCTGCTTTATTCATTTCACATCAAAATGTCTTTATATAGTAACTTCTCATTGCATTATTTTAAAATTAAATCCTCCCGATTATATGCAAAAAAAATAACCAAGCAAACTTTTTTACTTGGTTTAAAAAACACTCTATATTTTTTATTTTTGTTTTAGTTACCTCCGTACATAATAAAATAGTTAAGGTATAAGTGTAAGTGGTGTTCTTACTTTTATATTAAACTATATATTTATATAATTGTCAAATTTATTTACTCATTTATTTTGAATATTGTCAAGGTTTTCAAATATAATATCATTGCAATCCATCTATTCACAAAACCTCACAAATCAATTTAATTTTTTCTGATTCAACAAACTCTGCAATTACCTTTACTCAAGAATCATGCGAAGCTCCAACAATTCCATCTAACATTTTTTTGGTAGCTGAAGAAAACTTATTTCTTTCTGTATTAATAAGTTCAAAAATTTCTTGTGTTTTTTTATTAAACTCATCAAGAGAGTTTACTTCATCTACTAAATAATCAATATGTTTTTTTAGATATAAATATTGAGAAACGAGTGCATTTATCATCCTATTTATTTCTTTATCTCATTCTCACAATACTTCATACGTTTTGGTATTATTACTTCCTTTTTGCTCTAATCTCTTCATCAATAATTGGAATAATAGCTCTAATTCTTCTTTAAGTGCTGTATCATCTCTATCTAAAGATCGAATCATTTTCCCATCAATCTTTAAATCATCTATAATTCCAGAACTTAGGAAGTCTATAAGTCTATTGATATTTGAATTATTCGCTCAAAAATCATCCATTGCGATTCTAAATCACATATCTTTTAATTTAATAACTCAACTTATATTTTGATTATCCTCTGTCCATTCTCACTCCAAAATCTCAAAAGTAATTCTTTGAGGATCTATTATACACTTTTTTAATTGATTGGAAATAAAAGTAAGTATTTCATCATTTCATAAATCATCTCCAGATAAGTTAATAGAGAAATTTCCTTTATTTTGAAACGCATATAAAAAAACTTTTTCAATCATTATATTGGCAAGTTTGTTTAATCTTCCAAATTTTTTTGCTGCATCAAGGTATAAAGATGGAGATTCAAATTCTCAATCTTCATTTCTTACTCTCATCAGAGCTTCATATTTTAAAATTTTTCAGGTTTTTGTACATTTAATAGGTTGAAAAAAAGGAACTATTCTATCTTCTTCAATCGCCTTATCTAATTTTGTTAAATACTCTAAATCTTTCTTATCTTGAGAAAGATCATTGATTTCATCAGTATAAAATGCTGATTGTTTTCATTTTTTACGTGCAAATGCCAAAGCAGAACTTGATTTTTCTACTATTCTTTGGGTTTCATTTAATACAATTCCTATAAAAAAATCTAATTTAAACTCCACCTCTCCAGCTCTAATTTTAATCCCCTTAATTTGTTCAATAATATGTTCGATTTTCTCTTTATCTGAAATAATCATTCAAAATTTAGCCCCAGAAAGTCTAAATATATTTCCCTTTAATTCTGGAATTTGAGATAGTGCCACTCAAACATTTTTCATATATTCATCTCAAATATCATAGCTATAACCATTATTGATACTTTTTATCGTACTGAGTTTCAAATTTATAAAAGAAATTGGAGTTTTGTTATTCACGAGCATCGTTTTTAGTTTTGCTTCGTTGGGAAGCCCCGTTCCATGATCTAAAAATGAATCTCTTTTCTTCAAATATCAGGTAATAATATTTTTTATATTTATAATGATATAATTATTTTCCTGAGCAAATAATTCTTTAAAGGTCGGTTCATATATTTTCGGATAAGAAAAGACTAACTTATATCCATTAAATAAATCTACAATATGACACTCAATACCATTATGTAATTTTAACTTCTTTTTTACTATATTTTTTATATCCTCATCTTTTGAGTGCTCGTTTTGATGAAATTCAAATATAAATGTATTGGCAATTCCGTGAAAAACTTTATTTGATAATATTTCTGATATTTTTTTGTTAATTTCATCATCTGAAAGTCCATTTTGACTCAAAGCATCATCGAGTAATCTCTGAAGTAAATCATCAATAATATTTCTTAGAATAGGTTCATGTGCTTTTTTATAGTCCATCACCTTTTTTTCTCCAAATTTCATCACCTGCTCTCTGGTAAAATTACACTTCTGTATAACTCCACAGTTTCCTATATTTTCACAATTACATAAGGTATTACTTAATTTATATGCTCCAATTCTATAATAATATTCCTCTAAACTTTTCCCATATTTTTCATACTCAAATGCATCTCCATTCATTTTTGAAAATATTGAAAAGTGCTCTAATGAAAGATTTTGACACTCTTCTCAAAAACAAAAAGAATAAAAATACGCGATTGATAAATATAATCTCGAATATGTATGAAGTAATTGTGATGCTGTTTTATTCTTTTCAATATAATAGGTAAGTTTTTCCAAAAAATTTTTTATTTCTTTATTTAAATTTAAAATTTCAGGAGTTGCGTTATTAAAATATTCTATACTATGCAGCTTTGATACGATAAGATCAAATGTTTTTAATTTAAAAAACTCAAAATTATAATTGTTATATTTCGGCAATCAAAGTAAAAAATTTCAAAATTCCAATAACTCCAACTCATCTAATTCTGGTAAAAACATTATCAAATGGTGAATACTTTCTATTTGAGCCCCTCCAGTTTTAGTCGTATTATTATTTGAAATAAAATCTACTATTGCTGTTTTTGCATATCAATCCTCCGTTACTCTTTCAGATTTTTTATGAAAATAAATATTAGCAAAAATATTATTACAAACCTTTTCTAAAAAGTGGAGACTAAACTGTTCACTATCTTGATTTGTTCCAGTAAGATGAAATAAAGCAGAACTCACCAAATCTTGAAATATAACATTATCAAAAATACTTTTTTCATCCATTTCTATATGATTTTTTAGATGCCACTCCTTGATTTTAGTAATCATTACTAAAAGTGTATAGGCAACATTTCAAAAAAATACGCCCTGCATCACATGTATTTTATCAGGTTTTCATCAAAATTGCGTTCTTAATGCTTCATTGTAAGATTTTATTTGTTTGTCAATTATTTCCTTAAATCAATCTATAATTTCACCCAATAGCTTATCTTGAATTGAAATATAGGAAATATGAGAAAAATTTATTCAAAATCTTGCCATAAGATAGGCTAATTGATCTTGTTTTTCTGGAGTAATTCTATTTTGATTTTTTAATTTTTTTTCTAAATTTATAACTTTTTCAGTCAGAAGTTGTGTAAACTTTGGAATTAAAACTTTTCTTGAAGAATCTATTTCATTCAAAATACACAACGTATTCACTAAATCTGTTACATTTAAAAAAGATTCATAATACATTTCCTGAGTTTCTTGAGAATTACGAGAATCTAAAATGTGTTCTATGATATGATTGAGTAAATGAGAAAGCGTTTCTAAATTATACGTATTAAGATCTACTAAAACGCCATTAAATTTTCAAAAAGAAAGTAGAAAAAAACAAAATGATATCTCTTCAAATGAATAGATTCCATCATTATTCAAAATATTATTTATATTTTGTTTAATATAGGTATTTATATAGTTGACAAAAGCCCTATTATTCAAGAGTTTTTGTATTTCCCCAGGAATAACTCAATATCCTGTATAGTTTTCTCATAAATACAAAAAAATACTAGAAAAATCTTCTTGCAATAAAACATCTCTGACATTTCATGAAGTATCGGTTTTAATTTTATCTAAAATAACTTGAATTTCTTTTGGGTATTGAAATCACTTTTCGTTTTCTTGAACAGTAAGATCTATAGACATGACTTTATAATTAAAATAAATATTTCTCTATTTCCATTTTCTCAAGGTAAAAAAGACTCCTTCTTGAGAACTATTTTTACTCATTTTTTTTGTAATTGCAAGGCGAAATTATCAAATACCTCTTGTATAATTTTTTCATTTTTAACGACTCATCTTTTTGTGATATTTTGATTTCAAACTTCAAACTGAGGTTTAAAAAGTAAAATAGCTTTTGTCGCATCATTCATGAGCCCTATAATCGCATCAATAACTAAATGAAGGCTAATAAAAGACACATCACAAACAATAGTATCTATTTGCTCGGTCAATAAACTCCTATCAATAGTTCTAATATCAGTATTTTCAATACTCACTATACGGTCATTTTTTTGTAATGTATGATGTAATTGTGAGGTTCCCACATCAATTGCATAGACTTTTTTCACTCATTTTTCGAGTAATACCTGAGTAAATCCTCCAGTACTTGCCCCTATATCAATACAAATATTATCTTGTAGAGATAGGTTTTCACTCTCCAAAAACCATTTTAATTTCAAAGCACTTCTGGAAACGTAATTTATTTCCTGAGTATGGGTAACTATCTCATCATCTTCCTGGACTTGGTGGGATGGTTTTATAATTATTTTTTGATTGACTTCTACCTTATTTTGCTCAATAAAAAATTGAGCTCTATTTCTAGAAACTCAAAGTTTTTGTGATATGTATTGATCGAGTCTCATGTTTTTTAATGTAAATCTGTATTAATTCTTGATTCTTCTGGTAACACTTGTCACATATATTTGCTTCATTTTCTTTTATCGTATGTTACATCAACATTTCCTAAAATACTTTCAAAGGCAAATTGTCCGATTCTCATTCCTGGATACAAAGCTACTGGAACTTCGTTTATATTGGTAATTTCAAGGGTAATTGTTCCTTCAAAACCAGGATCAATAAATCAAGCCGTTGAGTGAATCACTATTCAAAGTCTTCCGATAGAACTTCTTCATTCACAACGAGCTACGAGATCATAGGGAACTCTGATTTTTTCCATAGTCACTCAAAGTACGAATTGTCTTGGATGAAGGATAAATGGATTTTTTTCATCTAAAATAACGGTTTCAATATGATTTGGGTCTACTCAAACATTTGGATCAATAAGCGTTAAATTATCTCTTTTATAATATTTAAAAGTATTTCCAAGTCTAAAATCTAAACTTGCCGGTCCGATTTGAGTAAAAATATCATATCCTCAAAGAGATTCTACTTTTAATTCTCAAGAATGTAGGTATTTTTTTATTTCACTATCTGATAGTATCATAGAGTTAAAATTATGTGATAATTTCGCACGATGTACGAATACTCTGTAACTCCTCATGAGGAGTACTTTTTTATTATGGTTCTGAATTAGTATTTCAAGAACTACTTGCTGGAACGATATCTCCGATACTATTTCCTAGTTCATTGAGGGAATTAAGTGTATTATTTACTGCTTTGGTCGTTTCGTCAATAGCTTGTGAGGTTTTTTCTACATTGGTTTGAATCGTTTCAATTTTTTGTTTGGTTTCTCCAACTTGTGATTCAACGGTTTGTTTAATTTCAAGAGCAGAGTCTTTTGTTTCTTTATATTTTCCCATTACATCAAAATGAGTGATGAATTCTTGAAATTCGTCTCTGATTTTAATAACTCCATTATTGAAACCAGTAAGTCCTATTTTTTCTCACACATAAGAAGAAACTGATGGAAGGGCAAATATAGAAATAATATAAAATACCACCCCTGCAAGAAGAAATAAAATAACTTTTTTCATACTATAAAAATTTAAAAAGTATATTACGCTTGGTAATATACTTTTTATTAAACTTTTGTCAAAATTTTAGTTTCCACCAAAGATGTCTTCAACATTGGTGTGATCATTTTTTAACAACTCTCTGAGTTCTAATATTTCTTTTTCATTAATTTGAGCTTCTATATTTTTTGTTTCTCAAATATCTCTATTTTTTATATGTAAACTGGTGAGTTTTTGATGTAATTTTTGTTTTAACTCATCCATATTTTCTGATTTTAAATCAACAATATTTCAAAGATTGATTTGAGAAACTTCTGCTTTTACGAAAGTATGTTTTTCACAAGTTGAACACGCAATATCAAGATTGATACTAGTTCCTGCTGCTCAAACGATTTCGATATTGTTCTCTATCACTCCAGAGGAACAATTTGGGCATTTAAAGTTCGCTAAAAGCGAATCAAGAAGGGTTTTTAGCATTTGGTAATTCATATTTATTTTTGTTAGTTTTAAATTTTAACAATTATAGCACGAAACTATATCAAACTCAAAACTTTTTGTATTCTTTGTATTGACTTTTCTCTTCCAAGTATAAAAATTAACTCAAGTGCTCCAGGAGAAAATTCTTCTCAAGATAAAGCTACTCTTACTGGCCACAAAACTTGTCCATTTTTCATACCTGCTTGCATAATTTTTTCTACAAAAATATTTTTTATTTCGTCAATACTTTCAAATTCTCATGTTTGATTTTGTAAAATATTGAGTGCTATTTCTAGTCCAGATTTTGCAATAGAAATATCTTCTATTTTCATTTTTGGATTTACCAGTAAACTTTTTACTTTTTCACTTATTTCAAAGTCATTATAAAAAAATGAAGTTAAACCTTTAAAATCTTTTAAAGTAATAAGCCTTGTTTTTAATTCTAAAATAATTTTTTCGTTGTATTTTCTATCAGTCTTTGAAAAAATATTTTGATAAAAATCATTTTCATAGGTTTCTAAATATTTTTCTAATTTTTCGTATAATTTTTCCAAATTCATATTTTTTATCACATTTGAGTTTACCCATTTGAGTTTATCCATGTCAACGAGAGCTCATGCAGAACTCATTTTTTCCAGTTTAAAATCAAATTCTCTATAGTTTTTTTCAGGGTTTAGAGCTCTCCATTCTTCAAATCACGCATTTATCATATTACATAAAAAGTCTTGTATTGCTTCTACTAAATATCCATCTTCAAAATAAAATTCAACATTTGCTTCAACATCTTTTCTTTTTGAAAGTTTTCTTCTTGAGTCTCCATCCATTTTTACAAGTGGTGAAATATGAGCATATTTTGGTGGAGTCCATCTCATCGTTTCAAAAAGTTGCAGATGAAGTGGAAGCGAAGCAAACCACTCATCTCATCTAATAACTAAAGTCGTCCCCATAAGATAATCATCAATTATATGTGCAAAGTGGTATGTTGGAAGTCCATTTACTTTCATAATAACGATATCTAAGAAATTTTCTGCTATCTGCACATCTCATTTTACCTCATCTTGAACTTGGATTTTTTTGACAATACTCACTTCTGATTTATATCTAATAACAAATTCTTTTCCCGCATCAAGTTCTTTTTTTATTTCTTCAAAACTCGCATTTCTATAGCGAGAATATTCTCCATAAATTCATGTTGGCACTTTTGAGGCTTCTTGAATCGCTCTGATTTCAGTAATTTCATCTTCGCTTAAAAAGCAAGGATA
>JANJUN010000052.1 GCA_024710565.1 Candidatus Altimarinota bacterium
ATTACAGCTCAGTGGACAGCAAGTTGTCCTGCTGGAATGACTATTGAGGGGACAAAATGTATCTCATGACTGAGGGCAAAAAATTATTTTAATAATGCATATAATGATTGTGTAAATACTTTTTGAACTACAAGCTTATGAGAAAGTGCTACAAATACAACATACCCTATATGGAGTAATTATTCTTGATGAAATCACATAAACTATAGATGTTCTTCAGGTTCTTCATCATGTTACCCTACAACCTACCCTCCAAGCTCCACCCTATGAGAAAGTTGTAGTTGATGAGCAACAACGATTAACACCACTTTTTCATCCAATCATCCACTAAAAACCTGTCCATGAAGTTATGATCAAAAAGCATATTATTATTGCATAAAAGATCTATAATATTCATAAAAATCTTTTGACTTTCATAAATTAGCACATATAATAATTATGTGCTAATTTATATTTTAATTAAAAATATATGAATATAGAAAAATTTACCATAAATGCAAGTTTTCGCATATCTGAGAGCCAAAATATTGCCAATAATCTTAAAAATCCTGAAATCACTGATTTTCACTTGCTTTACTCTATACTAGAATCAAGTGATAGTATAGTAAAAGAAATTTTACTTGATTTGGGAGTTGATTTGCTGATTTTAAAATCAAGTATTAAAAAAGAACTTGATAATCTCCCAAAAATAGAAGGTCATTATGATTTGAGAATGAGTTATACTCTCAATGATATTTTAAGAGAAGCTGAAAATATTGCGAATAAAAACAAAGATGAATTTATAACTGAAGAACATCTTATTTTGGCTATTTTAAAAAACTGAAGTGAAAAAATAAAAAATATATTCTCTACTCTTTGAGTTAAGTATGATGATATTTTAAAAGTTATTGAAAAATTTAGAAACTGAGAAAAAGTTACTTCAAATGACTCAGAAAACAAACTCAATGCACTAAAAAAGTATGGAATAGATTTGGTTGAACAAGCGAGAAACGGAAAAATTGATCCAGTTATCGGAAGAGAAGAAGAAATAAGAAGAACGATTCAAATATTATCTCGTAGAACAAAAAATAATCCAGTTCTAGTTTGAGATCCCGGGGTAGGAAAAACAGCAATTATTGAATGAATTGCGAGAAAAATAGTGGAAAAAGAAGTTCCAGAAAATCTTTTATGAAAAAGAATTATTACTCTTGATATGTGAGCACTTTTGGCTTGAGCAAAATATAGATGAGAATTTGAAGAAAGACTCAAAGCCGTTATCAAAGAAGTAGAAAAATCCAACTGAAATATCATACTTTTTATTGATGAAATACATACCATAGTTTGAGCTGGAAATCAGGAATGACAAGCTGATGCTTGAAACCTTTTAAAACCAAGTTTAGCGAGATGAGCTTTGCATCTTATCGGAGCAACTACCATCAATGAATACAGAAAATACATTGAAAAAGACCCAGCTCTCGAGAGAAGATTTGCTCAAGTGTTAGTTGATGAACCTACAAGAGAAGATGCTTTAGCAATTCTCAGATGAATAAAAGATAAATACGAAACTCATCACGGAATAAAAATTACTGATAATGCAATTGTTTCAGCAGTTGAGCTCAGTATAAAATATATTACCGATAGAAAACTTCCAGATAAGGCTATTGATCTCATAGATGAGGCTTTATCAAGCGTAAAGCTAAAAACTATTTCTAAGCCTGTTGAACTAGATATACTCGATAAAAAAATCAGAAATCTTGAAATAGAACTAGAAGCAAAAAAAGCAGAGTGAAACAAAAAAGAAGATTTAGAAAAATTAAGTCATGAAATAGCTTCTAAAAAAGAAGAATATAAAACTTTAGAAATCTCTTGGAAAAAAGAAAAAGATTTAATTGTGAAGTCTAAAGAGTTCAGAGAAAAAATTGAAGAACTCAAAATAAAAGCAAAAAACTTTGAAAGAGAAGCAAACTATAGCGAAGTTGCAAAAATAAATTATGGAGAAATCCCTGCTTTAGAAAAAGAAATTTCTGAAATTGATACCAAACTGGAAGAGATTAAAAATTCAGGAAAATCTTATTTAAGAGATAAAGTGACAGAAGAAGATATTGCAGAAATCATTTCAAAATGGACTTCTATTCCTGTTTCAAAACTTGTGCAAACTGAGAAAGATAAAATATTACATTTAGAAGAGTATTTAAAGAAATCCGTTATTGGGCAAGATAAAGCTATTTTTGCAGTAGCAAATGCTATTAAAAGAGCAAAAGCTTGACTAAATGATGAACATAAACCCCTTTGAAGTTTTCTCTTTTTATGACCAACTTGAGTGGGAAAAACTGAAACTGCCAAAGCTTTAGCTTTAAATCTATTTGATTCTAAAGATGCTTTTATCAGAATTGATATGAGTGAGTACATGGAGAAATTCTCAGTTCAAAGACTTATTTGAGCACCTCCTGGATATGTTTGATACGAAGAATGATGACAACTCACTGAGGCTGTGAGAAGAAAACCTTATAGTGTCATACTTTTTGACGAAGTTGAGAAAGCTCATCCAGATGTATTTAATGTATTACTTCAAGTTTTAGATGATGGAAGACTTACCGATAGCAAATGAAGAACTGTAAATTTTAAAAACACAATTATTATTTTAACAAGTAATATTGGAAGTAAAAAAATTGCTTCTCTAATAGAAGAAAAGAAATCTGTGGAGGAAATTCAGAAAGAAATGGTAAATGAACTAAAAAACTATTTTAGACCCGAATTTCTCAATAGAATAGACGATATAGTTGTTTACAATCCTATAAACAGCGAAATGATTT